>DZBG01000011.1 GCA_022729855.1 Bdellovibrio sp. | reverse complement strand
TAAAGGGGGACAGGGAGAAAAATATTCTAATGTCACTTGCTTTCTTAAAGGAGCAAATTGACCTTCTTTTGGATGAGCAAAAAATACTTCGTGCCCGTGAAGACCGAATCATTGATATGTACCATGATGGGCTTCTCACTCCTGAATCTTTTAAGCGACAGCAGGAGCGAATTAGAGGTGAACAAGATGAACTCTTGAGACAACTTCGTGCTCTTCAAAGAAGTCTCACTGATTCAGTTTATGAAACTTGTAAATCCGTTATCGAACTCGCCATTCATGCGAAATCATTGTGGATTACTCAATCACCAGAGGAGCGTAAGAAAGTTTTGGAGATGATACTATCGAACCCGACTTTGAATGGTACAAACGTTCGATATGATTTGAAAAAGCCTTTCGCTTTGTTGAAGGAAATGAGCGTAGATTTAAAATGGCGCACTGGACAGGAGTCGAACCTGTGACCTACCGATTAGAAATCGGTTGCTCTATCCAACTGAGCTACCGGTGCACTTAATAACTTCCAACTTTAAGATCCGTGATTCCAAGGAGTTCAGCCTGAGTCATATATAGACTGAAGAATTTAACCAGACAAAGCCCAGTTGTCAATGTAAGTTACCGCTTTTTATGGTAAGTTTGGGAGATAACTCTCCCCCTAAAAGGTTTAACTTTAATGTCCCTACGGCCGGCACGTATTTTCCGCTCATCTAAGCGCACCTTTGACTGCAAGTTAGCGGGAACCGATGAAATTGTGGTGGCCACGGCCCTCGCCACTCTTCTGAAAGAAGATCATTTGGTTGTGGGTGATTATGTCCAACTTGAGCCTCCACAAAATGCTGCCCATGAGTGGGTTATTCATAAAGTTGAGCCTCGAAAAAACTGTATGTTTCGAAACATACCACGGGAACAAAAAAAGAAAGTTATCGCTTCAAATATTGATGTCATCGTTGTGGTGGGAAGTGCTGGCAGGCCTGACTATAAACGTGGCCTAGTGGATCGCTACCTCACTCGCTCTGCCTACTGGGGAATTCCCGCACTTGTGGTCTTTAATAAAATGGATTTATTTACAAGTGAATTTGATCCGAAGTTTGAGGCCGATAGGCTGAATGAACTTGAAGTTCAAAGTTTTGAAGTCTCATCTGAGAATTCAAATTATAAACCTCTCTATCTTGAAAAAGGGATGGATGAATTAGAGGCCTTACTGAACGGAAAAACCGCCATTATGGTTGGACAATCTGGTGTAGGAAAAAGTCGACTCATTAGTAAACTTACTCATGGAAAGACGGAACTTCTTAGCGGAGCTCTTGGTAAAGGTAGCAAAGGTGCACATACTACCACTTGGGCCGAGCTCATTGATACAGGGCCATTCACACTTATTGATTCGCCAGGAATTAGATCTATGTCTTTGAGTGATATGACCATTGATGAATTGAAGGAGTGTTTTCCAGATATTGAACTCTGGGGAACGAAGTGCAAGTTTTCAACATGCCAACATCACGAAGGCACAAAAGGCTGCTTTTTTGCGGGACTTGATTCTAACCAAAGAGCGGATCAATTGATCCTCTCTCGATTAGAATCTTATCATCGCATTTTGTCCGAAGTCTCAGACATTCCTGACTGGATGAAAAAATCCACCTAGCGGAATGAAGCACGAGGCTCAAAAGTTGGATGCACATGTCTCTGTTGTACAGGCTCATCTGCTTCATCAATTGATGAAACTGAACGCTCCTGTTGAGAAGCACAGCTAACCATCAGACCTAAAAGAAAGAACATTACAAAAGTTTTTTTCATCGGGCCCCCCTCAGGGTTAATATCCATATCTACTCTTCGGTCATTTTTATTATATCATGAGGAAAAACTTTCCGTTTTTATTTGATCAGGTTTCAATGAGTTAAGTATTTGTAAAAAGTACCTGTCTAAGTCAATGTCTAATGCAATTTCAACTAACTGGGATTAGGATGGGCCATATCTAACTTTCAGGGAATTAATATGAACTTTACAAAAACGACTCTTGTCATTCTAACGACACTCGCATTCGCCTTTAATGCTTTAGCACTTGAGGAAAAAGATGTGGATTTTAGAGTTGATCAAACACTTTTAGAGAGAGGTGAAGATCAAATTGCAATTGAGTGGCAAAGTCCGGATCAATTTAGATCAACAGAAATTAGCATCACTGATCTAGTCCGTGTGAATAAACTTAATCCTTCTAAATTACAAATGATCAACGCAAAAACGGCAATGATTTCAAATCGTCCCATGAATGATTTTTCAGTAAAAAACTTGGCCACTGCGAAGATGGTAAAAGATATGCTGAGATCAGTATCAACAACACAGAAGAGTTCAAATGTTTTTGATGTGACAAATAAAGTAAAAGCTTACGGTCTTCCATTCAAAGTAAGCTTTACTCTTGAACTTAAAGAAACGACTCCCTCAGCTGCTGTTAGATCTTATTTTACTTCTCAAGCCGCTGGCTTTGCTGGAACTGGTAGAGAATCATTCATGACTCTTAATATGACTAATTTCTCGCAGCTCATGTATCAGAACTATTCAGTGATTTATACGAAAGAGCTAGCTAATGGTAAGACTCTTATTATTGCAACAATCATGGCCGGATTTGATTTACCAAAAGCAAACTCGTATTTTAATTATCCACCGTTTGCACGAACAGATAATACAATGATTGGAAATTTCCGTTCTCAAACTGAGCATATGCTCAAATCAATGAAAAACTAAATTTCCACATCACCTGCTGAAGGTTTTAATGGTTGGCGGTTATTCCCTTTCAATGGAAAAACCAAGTGGATGCTATTGTCCACACTTTTCATCTGAACTTTCCCGCCATCACACTCAACAGGAACTGGGAAAATTGATGTACTCGAAGATTCAGAATATGTATTTTGATCTTTGGACTTCTGCTTAGATCTAATTGTGATCACTTGATCTTTTACATTTATATCAAGCTCTACTGATTTATCTTTTGGTGTGAGGATGAGGGTCTTAGTTTTATCATCACTTACCCAATTGCTTGAAAAACTATCTGAGGTGAGAGCAAATTCTTCTCTCGGCTGAAATGAGCTTGAAGAATCGTTGACCATATCATTAAACATTTTCTCTAAATCTTCAAAGAGATCATCCCCGCCACGACCCTTAAGAACTTTTTCTCGCATCCGTCGGTGCGCCTCTTCACGAAGTTGCATTCGCCGCCTCATACGATCGGCATCTTGATTCTGAGCAAAACTAGGAAATGAATGGAGGATGAGGACTAAACTCATCACTGAGAGAGTCGTTTTCATATTTTTTAATATAGCTCCTGATTAAATCAAGTCAAGGGCCTCGGACATTTGGTCCAGTCCTGCTTCAAAAAGTGCAGGTCCTGGTTGTAAGAATACCTCAGGAGGTAGCTCAATTACTTTTTTGTTTTTAATGGCAGAAATTTTATCCCAACCTTCTCGTTGATAGAACTGCTCAAGTTTGACTTTCTTTCCACACCAACAACCAAAAATAATATCTGGATTACGGCTGATCACTTCTTCATCAGAGACAAAGCGCTCACTGGCCGTCACACCTTGATGCTCACCGAATAATGGTTCACCACCCACCGCTAGAATCAATTCATTCACCCACTGAATGGCCGATATTTTAGGCTCATCCCACTCTTCAAAGTAAACCTTGGGTCTTGTGGCTCTTCTCATTGCTTTAAGCTTAAATTGCTCTAATTTGAGCTTATAAGAAGCCACTAAGTCTTTACCCTTCTCTTCAGCTCCCACTAAACGGGCGAGCATTAAAATATAATTAAAAATATCTTCAAAACTTCTCTGATTTGTCACAAAAACATTTTGGCCACGTCCTATAAGGTCTCTGGCCAGATCTTTTTGAATATCGGAAAAACCCAGAATGAGATCAGGCTTGAGGTCAATTATCTTATTAATTTGTCCTGAGATAAAATGAGAAACCTTAGGAAGCGATTTGGCTTCCACTGGACGCTCTACATAGTGAGACACACCCACGATGAGTTCTGACTTCCCCAATAGAAAAAGAGTTTCCACGGATTCTTCGGTTAAACATATGATTCGTTGAGGATATTGGCCCATAGTCTTCAGTATAATCCTCAGGGACAAAATTGACAAAGAAATGACTATAAACTGACTCTGTTTTTGTGCATTTTGCTACGATACGTTATGTGACTCGACGACTGAGTCAGGACGACATATAATTTTTTGAAATAACATGAATATGAATCTCACTAAGGTGAATTATGAAATACGTACTTTCTCTATTACTTGTCCTTCTCTCTTTTTCAACTTGGGCGCAAAATGCAAAGAATGAAACAACTTCCGCACAAGTTTTAAAAATCGGAGACAAGCACCATCTTGTTGTGACCATTAATCACGATAAGGGTTGGCAT
Source organism: Bdellovibrio sp. (assembly GCA_022729855.1). Lineage (GTDB taxonomy): Bacteria > Bdellovibrionota > Bacteriovoracia > Bacteriovoracales > Bacteriovoracaceae > DZBG01. The sequence continues at coordinate 35,348 of DZBG01000011.1, read as the reverse complement.
ACCTATTGGAAAAATCCCGGAGACTCAGGAATTGCTTCTCAATTTAAATTCTCAGAAGAGCTGACTCCTCTTGAATGGCCAATCCCAGAAAAACATATTGAAGCTGGAGATATTTTAACCATCGGTTATATCGGCGTTCAGCATTTCTTTTTTGAAATTCCCAAATCGGCCATGGGAAAGAACTTAGATGTGAAAGCAAATTTTCTCATCTGTAAGGATATCTGTATTCCTGGTGAAGGTGTGGTTAATCTTAAACTTGAAGATGGAAGCTTCACATCAACAAAACCAGCTAAAGCTTTTAGTGAATCAGATTTAAAGACGGCTTTTGATCAACTTCCAAAAGCTGAAAAATCTCCTGAGAATCTTGAATATTATTTAACTATCAATAAAGATAATTCAACTCTTGATCTCCATTACTCTCTCAAGGGAATAAAGAATCCTAAACTTGAGACTCATCTCAATTGGCTCACTCCCTTTCCGAAAATCCCTTTTGGTTACAAAAGAGAAAATCTTTACTACGATAAAAAGACCGAAACTCTTCATGGGAAATTGGCCATTGAATGGGACGGAGAATATCAAGAACCAGTAGTCCCCCTTCCTACAGATGGAAAATTTGCAACACCTTATGATCTTGAGTTTCTCTACAACTCTCCTGTGAATCATAAAATTAGTGTCATCAAACTACGAGTCGATAATTTCTCACCGGCCACACCTATCCTTGATAAGTTTTACCAAGGTCTTGATAAATTTGATGGAATGGTTAGTGGGAGTATTGAAAGTGCAGAAAATGAAATCACTGAATCATTTTTCTATTTTGCGGCCCTCGCTTTTTTAGGCGGGCTTATTTTAAACCTCATGCCTTGTGTGCTTCCTGTTATAAGTATTAAATTATTTGGGCTTATCAAACACCAAAATCTTCCACGCTCTGCTCTTCTTAAACATAATTTTGCTTACACTCTAGGCGTGCTTTCAACTTTTATGGGACTCGGTCTTGTTGTTGCTGGAGTGAAGGCCACTGGAGAACAAGTCGGATGGGGATTTCAATTACAGTCTCCTACTTTCATTCTTGCCATGATGCTTATTTTATTTGTGATGAGCTTAAATCTTTTTGGTCTTTTTGAATTTGTGACTCCTGGTGGACGAAGCCTTGGATCAAAACAAATTGAGACAGGATTTTCAGGAGATTTCTTTTCTGGAATCTTAACTACAATTCTCTCAACTCCTTGTTCAGCTCCTTTTTTAGGCACGGCCCTGACTTTTGCTTTTACAACAAGCACGTCGATGATTTTTGCCATCTTTCTTTTTGTGGGTCTTGGTCTCGCTTTCCCTTTTATTATGACGGCTGCTTTTCCAAGTATGCTAAAAGTTCTTCCAAAGCCTGGTATGTGGATGGAGAAGTTGAAATACTTCTTGGGTCTTTCTTTGGTGGCCACAGTTATTTGGCTTTATGATGTTTTTCAAAGCCTTGTAGATATGAGCTCTCTTAATTGGAAAATACATTTAATCTTTGCCACCATTTTCTTTGCGATCTTCTTTTATAAAAAGATTTCTCAAAAATGGTATCTAGCAGGGCTTGTGGCCATTCTTCCTTTTTATTTAATTGGAACAAATCTTAAAAATTTAGAACTCAAGCCTCTTGACTCTGCTATCGCAACAACGACAAAATCTCTTTGGGCCCCATGGAGTGAGAGTAAACTTCAGGATTTAAAAAATGAAGGCAAATGGGTTTTTATCGATTTCACAGCAGAGTGGTGTCTTACTTGTAAGGTGAATAAAAAATTGGTTCTTGAAACTTCTGATTTTGAAAAATTAACTAAAGATAAAAACTTAACTTTAGTCAGAGCTGACTGGACAAGAAGAGATGATAATATCACTCGCTTCCTTCAGAAATATAAGATCGTAGGAGTTCCCGCTTATTTTATTCAGAAGCCAGATGGAACAATCATCCCACTTGGTGAAACGATTAATATCAAAAAGATTGAATCGAATTTAAACTAGCCTTCATCATCAAATTTCGGCGGGAGCTTCATCAGCTCCTGCAGAACTGCTTTAGGGTCAAGCTTTTCATACAGAACCATATACAGACCACTAAAAATCAAAGCACGAATCTTATATTTTTCGGCAATCCTAAAAGCAGCTTTCGTTGTTTTGTATCCTTCAACCACTGATCTCTGAGACGCAATTATCTCCTCAGGTGATCGCCCTTTAGCGATTTCAATCCCAAAAGATTTATTACGTGAGAGCTCTCCTGTGGTCGTGAGAATAAAATCCCCCATTCCACTTGGCCCATAAAATGTCTCAGGTCTTGCCCCAAAGACATGCCCAAATCTCAACATTTCTACAATTCCTCGAGTGATAAGGGCGGCACGAGTATTATGGTTATAGCCGAGGCCCTCCATAATCCCGCCTGCAATAGCGATCACGTTTTTCAGAGCTCCTCCAAGAAGAACTCCTTTGATATCAGTAGTTGGCATGGCCTTAAAAAAATCAGTTGAAAGCATTTCTGCAGCCGTCATTAATTTTTCTCTATCACAGCCAGCGAGTGAGACGAGTGTAATTTGCTTATCTAAAATTTCTTTGGCAAACGATGGGCCTGAGAGATACATCAATTGGCTTCTATATTTTAGAAAATACGTTTCAAACATATCATCTGAAAATTTTAATGTTTCGTGATCAATACCTTTGGCCAAAGAAACAAAAGGCACGCCGGTTTGAAGATATCCCTCAAGTTGAGCGAGATGTTCTTGGCAAAAAGAATCAATGGCCGAAGTCGGAAGACCTGAGACAAGAAGTTCAATCTTACCTGATTTTTCTTTTTCAACTTCATCCCATGTAAAGGCGGGAACAATATTTTTAGGAATTTTTTGTCCAGGGAGATAAACAGTATTCTCACCGGATTTCATCTGTTCATAGATATCAAGAGATCTGACTTTGATAATTACTTTTTCAAAATTTTGGGCCAAGTCAAATGCGATAGAAGTACCAAATGCCCCTCCACCTAAAACTAGCGCTGTTTTGAAACTCATCCCTGTCTCCCTTAAAGACTCATCACTCCTTTCAGAGGTGCCATCTTTATATAAATATCAATTATTTCATCCGTTTTATGTATAAGCTTTCTTGCATTGATCGAAACATAAGTCCCTTTTTTAGAAGGGTGCTCAGTAATCTGAAAATCCTCAAGAATGTCTAATACTTGCTTCTTATCAGCATCTTTGACAATAAACTTAAACTCATAATAATCAGGCCACTGATAAGTTTCATCAAGTAATGCTCTGAATTTATCCCAATCAAACGACATTTTTTTCCCTTTTTTTCTCTCTGTAACCAGCTGAAAAACCTAAAGCTCAGTGGAGTTTCAGAGGCTTACCATTTTAGGCCGATTAATTTTTTTACTAAGAGTGCCGATCTTTGATTCTAACGGCACGGACCGGCGTCTCAAACTCGAGGTATTCCATGAATGGAAGTTTCCTATCCCTTAGCGTATTCTTATTGCTTGGCCTTTTATCTCATGCAAATGCAAGTGAGTTTACTCATATCAAATTAAAGCCAGAAATTGAATCCGCCTTGCTACAAAAATCGACAACAACTGTTAATTCTAAATCATTAATTTCTGCAAATGCTCAAAAAAGTATGATTGCCGAGAAATCTGAGGTCCTTGATGACACTAGATCTAAGGTTTTAAGCGCCGTATTAGGGGTGACATCAACGAATTCTGCTAGCAGCAATACAAGTAGCAAGACTCTTAAATCCCTTGGGGATTGGACTTCTCCCTTCCCTAACGATGGTGAGGAATCACCTATCTATGAGCAGATTAGAAGAGAGCTTGAGGCCAGCCATCAACAAATCGGTTTAGGTGAAGTGACTCAGCTAGATATGATCCGCCGTCAGTTTAATCTTGGAGTCGATAATTTTTCTGGATTCAGTTGGCAGAAACCCTTTGGAGCAGTTCAAGTTTGGGCCGATCGCCAAGTGACTCCTAATCTCTTTGGTTCAAATTGGCTTATCCAAGATACCTTCACTATTGATATTGCCGCCTCTACATTTTTAGAAAAACTCACTGAAGCTGGTGCCACTAGCATGAGTGCCGTTGATATTGGGGCCTTCGCAGGAATCACTTTTAGAAGAATCTATACCATTTATCATTATGCAAATTCATATGATGAAGGATTGAGATCAGACTTTTCTGCACTCTTTCTTCCCTTCCTTAGATTTTCACCCAATGCAGTGGTGAGACTTGGCGCCGATGAAATCATCAAACAAGAAGATGCATGGACCATTAAAGCTGGTGGCCAGGTGACCTCTCCTCCAATCTATGGAGTGAGTGGAAGTATTGGAGTCCTAGCTGAAGGAAATTTTAAAAGTCAGCTCTCAGTCCAATCAAATCCCGCCTCAATGGCCGAGAAAGAGCGCCTTCGAGTTTCTCTGAAACAAACAAAAGGTGCTATGGTTGGAGTGAATGCTTCTCTTCAATTGGATTTTTTCAAACTCTTAAAACTTACGATTTTAAGTTATGATCTTCAGTATGAGTTTAGCTCTGCTAAGGAATTTCAACTCTCTCTTCCACAAAGTATTATGCCAACACTCGTCACTTCAAATAGTGAAGGTGATGAATTTAAAAAGATTCTTCGAGGCTACGCAAAAGTTGATGTACTTGAACCTTATGTAAGTCAGCTCAATGAGAATGAATCATCGGCCTTAGGTCAACGTGCCAGTGTTCTCATCTGGGGAAAACTCTCTAAAACAAAAACTGAGCAAGTAAGAATTATTAAAGATGGGACAGTAAAAACTTTTTACCGAAACTATGCTCAAAATGTGAAAGTTGTTCAAAACTTTCTGAGTCGAATTCTAGGTGCCGTTATCTATAAAATTTTTAAGTTTCCAATGGGAACAAAGAATATGGCCTATTATTCAAACGAGATCACTTTTGAATATGAAGCCACTAATCCACAGGCCAGTAAACCTAGTGTAATGAAGGTTGACTCTACTGAGCAAGCCTCACTGGTCATGGCCGTGAGTTACGAAGCGGCCCGAACCGACCGATGGATTGACCGTAAATATAAAAATGATGTGGCCTGGGTTGTGGGATCATTTACTACTCTTACTCCAAACTATGTGGACTTCATCAAGAATGAACAATTAAAAGGCCCAATGAGAGTGACGACCAATATTCGTATTGAAAAAGCAGGTCTGAATTATATGCTTTATAGTCCAGAGAATAATGTGATTGGCCCCATTGCCGATGCTTGTAATTCAAAACGAAAAAATGATTGGCTCAATTCTAGCAAACGCACCAAGATGCTTCGCCGTCTCCAAATCGGAAAAGACTCTTGTGTGAAAAAGATTGTGAAATCATATTACGAATTCAAATCTGATCTTGCTCGTGATGGGAAACCATCCCTGGCGCTTCTTAAAAATGTTGTCTCAAAGTTTTTTAAAGAGGCCAATAATATCAATGAGATTAAAAGTCTTTTTGGTGTTCAAAACGTCTTTATCAATGGACAGCTTCAGGCTACCACTGCCGCAGGTGGGAATTACTCTGTTCCCTTTAATGATGGAGTCTTCAGAGGCCTTGGGGTCATAGACAATTATAATAGAACTCTGGGTTCTCGAACCCCTGCGAGTGTGGTAAATGAGTAAGCATGACAAAGCTTCCTCTTATTTCCATTACCGAGGCCAAAGATAAGCTCCTATCAGGAGAGGTCGTCGCCATTCCTACTGAGACCGTTTACGGCCTTGGTGGATGGATTAATTCAGAAGCTGGACTTCATAAAATTTTTTCCACTAAAGAGCGCCCCTTCTTTGATCCCTTGATTGTTCATGTTGATACAGTTGAGAAAGCAAAAAAATTAACCAGTGACTGGACTGAGATTCATGAACTTCTTGCCATTAGTTTTTGGCCTGGACCTCTGACAATGATTTTGCCCAAAGCAGGTCATGTGAATCCGCTTATTACTTCGGGCCTTGATTCAGTCGGTGTTCGTTGTCCGTACCATAAACTCACTCTTGAGCTTCTCTCACAAATTGAAGGCGGTGTGGCTGCCCCGAGTGCTAATAAATTTGGAAAAACTTCCCCTACTAATGCTCAACATGTTTTTGAGGAATTTGGAAATTCTGTTTCCATTATTGATGGCGGACAGTGTGATGTAGGAATTGAGTCTACAGTTGTAGGACTTGTAAAAGAAGATAACTGGAAACTCAAAATTTATCGCCCTGGTCATTTAACAAAAAAGCATTTCGATAATCTTTTTGCCATTCACGATTTAGGAATTGAAGTGCTTTATGCCCAAAGTCCTGTGGCCCCTGGCCAGCTTAAGCATCATTATATGCCAAAGATCCCTTTGATCCTTACTGGTGATGACTTTAATTGGGATAAAGATAAAGGCGAAGTTGAGGCTGCACTCAAAACAAAATTCAACACTCCTGCTCATTGGAAACTACCGCAAGATGTAAGTTTGGCCAGTCGAGTCCTCTATCAAAACATGAGAGAGTTTGACCAGAATGGATCAGATATTATTGTTCTGAAAGTTGAAGAGTATTTTAAAACTGAAGAGTGGCGTGGGATCTGGAATCGACTGGATAAAGCAAAGAGCCTTGATCTGATTTAGACCAAGGCCATATACTGCTTAAAATCCCATTTGAAATAAACCTAATTTTTTAACGACAAAAAGAAGAATCGTAAAAGCGAAGACGATATAAAGAAACTTTTTAAAATTACTAAAAAGTTTTACGTATTCATCTTGAGTCAGATTTCCTGGAATATTGTGCTGATCGAGGATCGCAATCACTCTTTCTACACTATTATCGGCCACCACATAAATATCACCTTTTTGAGAAGTGATTGTGATCGCAAGTTTCGGGTGAAGAAGTTTAAAACTCTTCACATCTCCGTAAGGCACGAATTTATTTAAAAAAGGAAGTCCTCTATTATAATAAAATCCTTTCTCACAGAACTTCACACCTCTGATCACAGAATAGTAAAATGCAGGAACAAGCACTAATAAGAAAAATGAAATAAACTCTGCAGGATAGCGGTAATGAAATTTCAAGACAGCGAGGGGCCCATACTGACCTTCTCCAAAGAACTTCGCATAAGAATAAGTTTCTAGATAAAAGTCATAGAAGAAGAAAAGTGTGATCGCGAGAATAAGAACTCTTAAGCTTGTGAGCATAGAAGTTTTATACATCTTTCTAACTTTTCCCATTAGAAATCCTCCACGTGAGCGGCCGTAATCCCTTGCGCATAACGAACAAGGTCCATCACTTCACGGGCACATCCCTCGCCACTTTTTCTTTCTGTGACATAATCCACAACTGCAGTCACTTCTTCAGTTGTATTTGGTACCGTGGCAGAGAATCCTGCTTTCTTTAAAAGGGGAAGATCAAATAATTCATCTCCCATATAAAGAATTTCATCAGCGGCCACATTATAGCGCTTCATTAAATCAAGAAAAGCTTCTCTTTTATCTTCATTACCTGCGTAACAGAAATCGACTCCAAGCTGACTTGTGCGTTTTTGAACAGAGACAGAGTCTCCCCCTGTCACCACTCCCACTTTAAGTCCGGCCTTCATAAGTAGTTTCATTCCGAAACCATCATAGATGTTAAAGGTACGATTGAATCCGACTTCTTCGCCTTGCCAGAAAACTTTGCAGTCAGTGAGGATACCATCGAGATCAAAGGCACAAACTTTAATCTTTTTTAGTTTTGCCTCATGCTTCTTCGCAAATTCTTTTAACTTCATATTAACCTACGGCCGTTTTAATTTTTAAAAGAACTTCCACAATAGACTTCACTTGAGAAAGTGGAAGAGCTGTTGCTGAATCTGAAAGAGCTTTTTCTGGATTCGGGTGACACTCCATAAAGATCCCATCAGCTCCTGCTGCGACTGCAGCTTTTGCCAATGTAATAATCTGCTCACGTTTTCCGCCTGTCGCCGTTCCAAGTCCACCCGGACGTTGAACACAGTGAGTAGCATCATGAACTGTTCTTACTCCATAAGACTTCATAATTTGAAATGAGGCCATATCAACAACAAGATTATTATAACCAAAGCTTGTCCCACGCTCAGTAAGAATGATTTTATCTTTTGGGAGGAAGTGAGAAGCTTTATCAACGATATTTTTTGTCTCTTCAGGAGAAAGGAACTGACCTTTCTTAATTTTTAATTCTCTATTGTGCTTTAGACAAGCTTCTGCCCCAGCAAAGATCATATCAGTTTGACGACATAAAAATGCTGGCACTTGAAGCACACTTACTGACTTGGCCACAATTTCAGCTTGATCAGGAATATGATAATCAGTCAGAGTCGGAAGACCGAATTCTTTATTGATGGTTTCAAGCATCTTAAGACCTTCATCAATGCCTGGACCTCTATAAGAAGTGAAGCTTGAACGATTGGCCTTATCAAAGCTTCCTTTAAAATGAAGATTGATTTGATTTTTAAAAGGCTCAAGTTCTTTTACTAGAGTTTCTGCAATTTGGCGTGCTAGATCCATGCTCTCAAGAACACATGGCCCGATATGAAAATCCATTTTTGGTGTTGTCATAAATTACCTCTTTTCTTTATTACCACAGGCCTCTACGAATGACTTAAATAGAGGATGTGGACTGTATGGTCGAGATTTGAATTCAGGATGATACTGACAAGCAATAAAAAATGGATGCTCTTTTAGTTCAATGATCTCAACCAAATTGTGTTTTGTATTTTTTCCAGAAATGATCAGTCCTGCTTTTTCAAGTGGCCCAATAAATTCATTATTGACTTCTAAGCGGTGACGGTGACGTTCACTAATCTTTTCAGTCCCATAAATCTTCTTAGCAAGAGTGCCTTCAGAAATTTCACAGTCATAAGCTCCAAGGCGCATACTTCCCCCCTTCGCCCCCTCTTTACTTTGTCCCGCCATATAATGAATGACAAAATCCCCTGCTTTATCAAATTCCATCGAGGTGGCATTTTTAATACCAGCTTTATGTCGAGCAAACTCAATAATAGCAAGTTGAAGTCCCAAACAAATTCCAAAGAAAGGAGTATTATGAGTGCGGGCAAATTCTATGGCCTTAATTTTTCCTTCCGTTCCACGTGAACCAAATCCACCAGGAACAAGAATTCCATCAACTTTTTCAAGTTGATCAAATTTTTCACCCTTTTCTAAGTCTTCGGCATCAATATACTCAAGTTTAAGTTTTACTTGGTTAGCAATGGCCCCATGTCTGAGTGCCTCATCAAGAGATTTATAACTCTCAATCAGATCAGTATATTTTCCAACAACACCAATTGTGAGCGTCTTAAGTGGATGTTCAGCATTATAAACAACCTGCTCAAGATCTTTAATATCAGGTTGAGTCGACCAGATGCCTAAAATCTCAGACACTCTTTGATCGAGTCCTTGCTTATGAAATTCAAGAGGAACTTTGTAAATCAAATCTAAATCAATAGATTGAAATACATTCTTTTTAGAAACATTACAGAACAGAGAAATCTTCTCTAAAATATCTTCATCAATCTTGCGATCTGCACGGCAAATAATAATTTGCGGAGTCAGACCGATCGAGCGCAATTCTTTAACTGAATGCTGAGCTGGCTTTGATTTTAACTCTCCAGCGGCATCCAAATAAGGAACAAGAACAAGATGGATTAAACAAACATTCTCAGGCCCAACATCTAGAGCGAACTGGCGAATTGATTCCATAAACGGAAGTGATTCAATGTCCCCTACTGTTCCGCCAATCTCTCCCATAAGAAGATCACACTTTTCTGCGGCCACATGAATTCGACGTTTAATTTCATCTGTAATATGGGGAACAACTTGAACAGTTTTTCCAAGATATTTTCCTTCACGCTCATTCTCAATAACTTGAAGATACACTTTACCTGTTGTGAAATTGTTTTCGCGAGAAAGAGTTAATTTTGTAAATCTCTCATAGTGTCCAAGATCCAGATCCGTTTCCGCTCCATCATCGGTCACAAAAACTTCACCGTGCTGAGTGGGACTCATGGTTCCTGGATCGACATTGATATAGGGATCCATTTTAAGCATATTAACTTTTATTCCACGTCTCTCTAAGAGAGCTGCCAAAGATGCTGCTGCCAACCCTTTTCCAAGTGAGCTCGTCACTCCACCGGTGATAAAAATATACTTTTTCTTGTGCGCACTCATCTACAGGTACCTCTCAACTTTTTCTATATCCTCAGGAGTATCTACTCCTTGAAGAATGCTATTCACTTTTAGGGCACCAATACTAAATCCCATTTCCATGGCACGTAATTGCTCTAGTTTTTCTAAATTTTCTAATTTTGCCATAGGCGCTTTGACGAAGGCCTTAAGGGCCTCAGGGCGATAACTATAAACACCAATATGTTGATGCCAATCATAGACGCTTGTCTGATCTCTATCAAAGGGAACTGACGCCCTTGAAAAATAAAGACACTGTCCTGACATCTCGGCCAGAACTGCTTTTACCACATTGGTATTTTTAAAATCTTCTTCTGTATTTTTACGAGGACGAACCATGGTCGTGATATCAAATTTTTCTTTTAAATGAAATTCAGCAAGAGTTTTTAAACTCTCTCCCTGAAGAAGAGGCTCATCCCCTTGCACATTAATCACAAGCTCTGCCTTCCCTTCATAAAAACGTTCATAGGCCAGAGCAATTCTCTCCGAACCAGATGGAACATCATCATTCACACGAAGAACCTTTCCACCAAATTTTTTGACGGCGGCTTCAATACGATCATCATCAGTCACAACTGCACATTCAAATCCAGACTTCGCACAATTTTGATAAACATGCTCAATCATTGTTTTGTTTTTGAGGAGGGCAAGTGGCTTTCCCGGAAAACGGGACGACTGGTAACGAGCAGGGATCAGGACCACTACTTTTGACATCTATAAATCCTCAAGAAAATTGATCCTTTATCTTAGAGTTTTAGAGACAACTAGACAATATTTTCAGTAAGAAGAAACATTGCATTATTAAAGTCTCATGCTAAACTAATTTCTATGAAACTTCTTTTTTTCATGTTTATTCTCGCGAGTTCGGCCAGTGCCCAAGAATCGGAACTGCTGCGCAATGCCATTCAAGATCCTGCTCAATCTTTGAGATGTAAGGAGCTTTTTAAAGAGCGTGAAGAGAAAATTACAATGAAACAGAAGCTTTCAGGGCTTATTCAGCGAAATGAAGTGCTTCAAAGACGCTCTCCTGACAATAAAGTAGGTTTAAAAAAGCGTCTTGAGTCTAATCATGTCAAAGTAAGAAATGAACTTTATCTTAACGCTCTCCAAACTCAGGCCTTAGAAGAGAAAATTGTTCGCTCTGGATGCCCCGGACTTAATCTCTAAATTTTACTTCCCAAATTTCTTAATGTTAGAATCCCTCTACACACACGTTCCGTAGTCGTAGGGAGACAATTTTGTTCAAAAAGTCATATATCATCATAGGCATGATGATTCCTTTGCTATCACTTGCTCAGGATGATGCCTTATCATTAATTGAAACAACCTCAAGCCCTGTTATTGAAGATAGAGATGCCATCAATACTGATTCTGGAAATGATTCAGCTGATATTCCAAGTTTTCAAACTACAAAACAGCGCCGTCGTTGGAGTCCAAGATCACAAGACTCATTGGCCATTACTGATAAAGAAAAAATTACTCGTTCACTAGATTTAAGATCAATTCTTGAAGAAGGTTTTCGAAAAAATCCGTTCCAACAAATTCGTGGCCAACAAAAAGAACAAATTGAATTAAGAAGAAAAGATGTTACTCAAGGTTTCTGGCTACCAAAAGTTTCGCTTGAGATGATTGGGGCCAATCATAAGATGGATCGCTTCCATACTTCATCAACTTCTACACCAGGCACAGGTGCTCAACAAGCCCCTACTGGTTCAGTTGGAATTGTGATGGAAGAATACAGTCTCTTCAATTGGGGACGTGATTATCTTCAGTACCTCAATGATAAAAGTACTCTGACTCGTCAGAATCAACAATTACTCGAGGCCCGTCGTCGTCTAAAGTTTAATCTTATCACTCAGTATTTTAACCTGATTCGAATTAAAGAAATTTCTCGCATCAAACTTGAGCAGTTAAGACAAACTTCTTTTATTCACCGTCTCGCACGAGAAAAACTGAATCTTAGAAAAATTCGCGCTCAAGAGTACTATCAAACTCGTTCTGAATATCTTCGTTCTCAAACAGAGTACCAACAGGCCCAGTATGAAGTAGGACTTGAAGAAGAACGTATGGCCAATTTTTTAGGGGATGATTATCAGGCTGGCTACAGAACTGTTGAACAATTAAAATTTGTTGGTCTTAATACAAATCTTGATGAAGCAGTTAAATACTCCCTTGAGCAAAGTGTTCCTTACAGAGATGCAAAACTTAATTATGAGAACGCTTCACGAACTTATGAGAAAACAATTAAGGACAACCTTCCGCTTCCTAAACTCAGTTTTAACTTAGGGGCTTACCGTACAGGTTTTGATCCTGGTGGACAGAGTTGGGATTTTCAAACTTCAAATGGTTCAAGAAACGTAGAACTCGTGGCAGCCATTAATATGAAATGGACACTTATCGGTGAGAATGGATTTTTTAACCAACGTCAAAACGAGAGAACATTTCTTGATAAAAAAGTCGCCGAGATTAGTTATTATAATGCGAAACGAGAAATCGAAGTTCGCGTTCGCACCATTTATAAAACGATTAAATTCTTAGAGCAAAAAGTTCAGATCGCTGAATTTCAGTATAAAAATGCTCAATCAAATTATGATTCGGCCCTAGATAATTATGTAGCAGGTCGCACGACTTACCCTGATATCAAACTGGCCATCGATAACTTGGTAAACTCATCGGTGAATACTGAGAATGTGAAATACGATCACCTTCTTAGAAAACTTGAAATATCAGATAGCATGGGTCTTGAAGATCTCCCTGGTGAGAACTTTGAGCAATTGGCGGTGAAATAATGAAAACAACTCTACTCCTTCTTATCTTTATTCTCTCACTCCCTGTTTTCGCTCAAAGCGCACTTGATCTATCGGATGCAGATAAAGATCCTTCGGCTGAAGATATTCTTATCAAAAAGAAAGAAAAATACCTGCGTAATGAGTCCATGATTTATGATCTTAATTCGGATCTAGGAATTAAAGATCAGAGACGCTGGACTGGGCAAGATCGCAATCGCCTCTCACTTGCTGGACATGTGTCTTTTGATTATGAACATTTCACAGCCATTCAAGGGCTCGATTTCTCTTATATGAGAAGGGCCGATAATTATTCTCAGTACTGGTATGGCCTTCAGCTATTCCGTCATCAAGCACGGTTTGATGCTATTACCCAGAACCCAACAGCAAGTGCGACCTCAAGTCCAAGTTCTGATGCAAGAAATCCAAGACCCAATGATGCTAAACAATCAATCCTTGCTGGAGGATTAGGTGTTGGCTATAGATTCAAACTTCTTCTTGATTTTTTTGAAACTGAAAATATGTTTGAGTCAGTGGATGTTTTTGCCAATTATATTCAGCTTAATGATGGGTATGCAAAGCAGGATTATACAGGCTACGGACTCACAACAAATTATGGAATTCATAAACGCTCGAGCACTTCATTTTTCTACGGAATGAAATTTTCTTATAATCTTGCAAGTGTTGTGAGACCGGCCGTTCAAGACGAAAGAACTCGTGAGCGTTCATTAACTCTGGGCTGGGGATCAATTGCCCTTGAGATTGGGAGCTTTTTCTAATGATTGCACGATACGAAGTAAAAGAAGTGGCAGAGCTTTGGCATGAAAATGCTAAGTTTTCTTATTTTTTCAAAGTAGAGATGGCGCTGCTTCAGGCCCTTGAAGAAAAAAAGATTATTCCCAATGTCTCAGGTGAGTTTAAAAATATAGAGATTAACCCTCTTCGCATCAGTGAGATCGAGGCCACTACTCACCACGATATCATTGCATTTTGTAGCTCGGTCACTGAACAAGTCACTCCTGAAGCCGGAAAGTTTTTTCACTTTGGTTGCACAAGCTCAGACATTATTGATACGGCCCTTTCTTTACAGTTAAAAGATTCAATTAAGATTGAACTCGCAGATTTAGAATTACTTCTAAAAGCTTTGGCAAAAAAAGCAGAAGAAACGAAAGATCTTCCTTCGATGGGGCGCTCTCATGGAATGTATGCTGAACCCGTAAGTTTTTCTCATAAATTTTTATCTGCTTACACTGAATTTTCTCGTCGCTATGAAGATCTTGTTGAGTTTAATAAATCTCTCTCTGGGCAAATGTCTGGTGCAGTAGGTTCATATACAATTCTGACTCCTGAGATTGAGAAATTAGTCATGGAGAAACTTGATCTGAAAGTCGAGCCCCTTAGCACTCAGATCATCTCTCGTGACTACCTAGCGAAACTCACATCGATTCATGCAGGAATTGCTAATGCCATAGAACGCTTTGCTATTGAGATTCGTCATCTTCACCGCAGTGATGTGAATGAAGTGATGGAAGGATTTAAAAAGGGCCAGAAAGGCTCATCAACCATGCCCCATAAGAAGAATCCAATTTCTGCAGAGAATCTTTCAGGTTTATCACGTATTATTCGTTCACACACTGTTGTGGCCCACGAAAATACTCTGTTATGGCATGAGCGTGATATCTCTCACTCAAGTGCTGAGAGACTCTATCTCCCAGATGCCTTTGGACTCGTGACTTATGCAGTGAGAAGACTCACTTCTACGATTACTGATCTTGTGATCAATACTCCTGTGATTGAAAAAAGAATTGCTGAGGATTTTAAATACACCTCAAGCTATATCCTTCACTCACTTCTTCCTACTTGGAAGAAAACTCGTGAAGAACTCTATGCTATTATTCAAGCCGCAAGCTTTGAATCAAAGTCACTGAAAGAATTTGAAGGAAAGCTCGCAAGCTCACTTGAGCTTCCGGCAAACTTTCTTCCACTAAATGTAAGTGAGATTTATCTAAAACACGAAAATGAAATTTTTAAGAGAATTTTTACTCGCTACCCTTACAACAAATAAGGGTTAGCGAATTTCTTTGATAACGTAGTCTTGACCTTGGAAAAGACTTTGCTCCGCTTTGATATAATTTTTAGCTTCATCTACTGATTGAAAAATCCCTAAACTCACTCTGTACCACACACCCTTCTCAGGAATACGTACTTCGTTAATAATCGGACTATAGCCTCTTACAGTAAAACCTTCAGCAAATTGTTTTGCTTCATCTGCTGTATTGTATGAACCTAATTGCACAGTAAATTTTCCAACCATTGAATTATCAGTTTTCATTGTTGGATCAGTAATGGCCCCAGTATTTTCCATTTTTTCTTCAGAAAATTTAGAAAGCTCTTTACTTAACTCTTCTTTTGATTGCTCAGTCAGCTTCAGAAGTTTTTCTTCATCACTTGTTGATTGTGATTCAGAAAGTGCCTTATTGGCCTCTTCTTCAGCAGGAGACTCAAGCACAACCTCAGTGGTTGGCACTTCTTTTTTCATTTCTGGATTAATGTCTGCTCCAAGCTTTTTCCCGAAACGAATTCCAAGAGTAAAACTTGTCACTAAGAGGACTAATACAAAAATCAAAATCAAAATGATTTCTTTTTTCTCAAAAACGATAACGCGATTATTTTCTTCCATAGGAGTATTTTACGATGTCAGTGAATTTGAAGCAATAGAGTTTCAATTCCGAACTTTTCGCTCCACTACTCCCCTCGCCTAATGACTTTTCTCCAAGACTTATGGGAACTCCTTCTCACACATCCATAGGAGGATTTATGAAATTTATAAAAAAAATGAAAAATCAAAAGGGACAAGGAATGATGGAATACATGATCATCACTGCTGTCGTGGGCATTCTCTGCCTAGGGGCCATGAATCAGTTCGGAACTTCGATCAAAAAGAATATTACGGAAATGAAGGCCAAGATTAATAATGAGATCAAAATTTAGGCCATGACTATCCTTCAAACGATCACTGGCATCACCTTTCTGATGGCGGGCCTTGGTGCCAGTGTCGCTTTCTATCGCCAAATTGATTGTTACCATCAACTCACAGTTGAAGCCGTAGAACTAAGGCTCAAACCCACTGAGTATAATGAAACCAGCACCTTTCGTATCAATGCTAAGTGCTCAGCACTCATGAGAAGAAATAATCAAACCGTCAGCATCGGCTACCATCTTCAATCTTTTTCTCTCAGCTTTCCTTTGGATGGCAAGATATGAATAATGAGCGCGGTGAAATTTCTCTGACAGCGAGCCTTGTCCTTTGGATAAGTTTTCTCCTTTTAAGCCTTCTTACCTATCGTCTCGAATTTCATCATCGCCAGCTCCGACAAAAACTTCGTCTTAATCTTTGTACTAAAGAAGTTCTGGGTCTTTCTGAATCCTATTGGGCCAATATGAGCCAACTCAACTGGGGCATCAATAATGCCACCAAAGTTCAAGTCGTCACGGCCATCATCCCAGGTCTTCAAGGTGTCTCAATGAAAGTTTCAAAAGTGAAACAGGCCCTCCAAAAACTTCAAACCGTTCGTACTGTTTCATATTTAGTATTTCTTGCAGGTCTTAAACGTAAAGGGTGCTCAACTCCTCTGTCTTTGTATAGAACTCCTTTTGAATACAGCAATGGAAACTTCAAAAGAAATATGAAGGGAGTTGCCCTTATGAGAGATCGCACATGGACTTCATTATTTTCATCAAGACCTTATGTTCTAGTCGTTCGCTACGAGCTACCAGAACTCAAGGTCCTTCAACCCAAATGGAAAAAATCCATTATGGCCAGCAAGGCAGCGTCACTCTAGCAGTGGTATTCGGAATGTTTTTTCTAAGTTCAATCTGGGGAGGTATTTATGCCATTCATCGTTACTATGTTTATAAAAATAAAAATGAGATTTCTCGCTTTACTCAAAAGTGGGATCGACTTGAAAAAAAGTACAAAAAAAACAAGCGCTATCGACGCTAAGAAAATAATAAAAATAATCACAGCGATCATTCTCTCTAATATTTTCTTTTTTATGCTTTTCTCATCTCCCAATGTGAGTAAACAGAAGATAAATAGTGCTGACGAAGTTGAAGTCATAATTGAAGGTGAACTCATGACTTCTTTTAGTGAAGGAAAAGATGTTCTTCTCACTCAAACCGGAAGTGGAATAAAAGTAAGAGCAAAACTTTTAACTCTTCCTGAGAATCAAAACCTTGATGATAAAAAACATTATTTGGTTCTCACCTCAATTGCAGATGCTCATAAAGTTTTAGGCCGCCCGCTTAATTGGAATATTCTTCCTTATTTAAAAGATTTCACTCTTAGGACTCCTAAGAGACAAGCTCAGGAGATTGATCATGAAATTCATTTTTAGTTTATTGGCCATCACCCTTACTCAGATGTGTTTTGCCTCGCCCATTATTGTTTTTTATGAAGCACCAGAAGGATTGGAATATGCGAAACATGTGAAGAGTTTCTTAGAAACAAATCACCGTATACCGGGAATGTTAATTTCTATGAAGCAAACGAATGGGAATTGTGAGGAATTGAAGAGTTTTGAGAGGCTTTCAGTATGCACAAAAAACAACGGAGACCTAAGAGTGGTCTCCGTCGATAAAAATTTTATTAATGAAACGTTGATCGTTTTTCAACAACCGTAAGGACGTCTCTTATGAATTACTTAGCAGCGTGTACAGCAAACTTAGGTGTAGTACCTTTATTTCTGTTTGTAGCTTTTCTTTTAGCTCCAGACTTACGTGCTTTAGCTTTTCTTCTGTTTTCTGTAACTTTAGTTCTAGATGCCATATTGAGCTCCTGTATCACTGGAATTAATTCTCTATTATCGAAGACTGACAATTTAAGCTCTGATCTTCATTCTGTCAAAATCTTCTTGAGTATTCTTATCATTTTGCCTTGCGTTGCCATGGCCGATGACCTGATTCTGGCCAAAGGAGAGCAAAAAGAGCTCACAATCCCCAATTTGAAGAAGTATTCCGTCGGAAATAGCGATGTTCTCTCTTACAAATATTTCCCAAAGGGACACAAAATTCTCTTAAAAGGGAAAAAAGTCGGATTTTCAGACTTGGTCGTATGGCATGGAAGCGAGAAAACTGAGTACAAAATCTATGTCCTCTCAAAGCAAAAACATCTTCAAACTTATCAATTGGCCGAGGCACTCAAGCCTCTAGATCTTACTGTGAATATTCAAGGTCCTATCATTATAGTCGAAGGGCAGATTCAGAGTCTTGAGGACTATCTTTATATTCATAAACTTAAAAAGAAAAATGGCGATCAAGTTTTTTTCAAATCAGAAATCAATCCTAAGCTTCGTAATTATATTATTGGGATGGTTTATCATAAACTCTTCCGCGCTGGTTTCTCACAAGTTTCATGTCAGTCTCATTTTTCAGAAATTCTCTGCGATTACTCACCCGAGGGAGCTGACCTTTCATTTTTAAAAGAAATGGAGAAAAGATTTGCAGTGAGCTTTATCGCCAGGCAATCTCGCTGGCTCCAAAAAAATTACCGCTTAAAGATGAAGCTCGTTCAGGTTGAGCGCATTGATGGGCGAGAAATCTCAACCGGTCTTGATCAAATTGATATCTCAATGAAAGATCTCTTTGCTCATGGGCTTACTAAAATTGTAGATGAGAATAGATTTAAATTAAGAGACACCCATCTTGATCTCTCAACTCTCGCCGAACCAGATTTAATTATTAACCTTGGTCATCCGCAGCTCATTGAAATTGGCTCACAAATCCCCTATCAAAATATTAATACTCAAGGAGCGAATATCATTGCACCCATTGATTGGAGATTTGCAGGACTCAGAATCAAGACTGAAATTAAAGAGGCCTTCGGAAAAATACTCGTCAAATACGAAACGGAATTTTCTCGTCCCGTGGCCAATTCTATTTCTGGTTCAAAAGAAATCTCAACGGTTTTAGTTCATCCTGATGAACCAGCTAAGATTTTTCAAATTGGTTTTCAAACTCAAGGTGAGCAGGATCAGTCGATCCCCTTCTTGAATCAAATTCCTATTCTTAAGCACCTTTTTAAATCAAAAACCACAGAGAAGACCTATAAGCAGATCAATGGCTATCTCATTCTTGAGGAGATTCCTTAATGCTTGCTTTATTTGGAGAACAATTACAAAAAGAAGATTTTGACTCAAAAACCTATTTGAGAGGCCTAATACGACAGAGCTTAGATAAAGGAGTTGTTCCAACAGAAGAGGAACTTTTTAACTTTTATCCCACCACTGAAGCTCAAGAGACATCGGAGGAAAGGTTCTGGTATCAAGATTTAAAGGAAGGAATGTTTTTAAAAGATTTCCTTTTTGAAAATCTTCAAGAAATTTTTTGTCATGGGAGTGATTATCTTGAGACTCAACTCACTAGTGGTGAGAAAAAATCTCATGTGCTTGAGCTCTCACTTGAGGACTGGACTCTTTTCACAGAAATCCTTGCCATGCGAGAAAAGCAAAACTGGAACCTCTCCTCTCCTTTTGCCAGTTTTTATATCAAACTTCATCAGACTAATTTTAGGGCAACCCTCCTTCATAAATCAGTTTCACCTGAAGGAGTTTCAAAACTCTTTCTAAGAAGGCTTAATTCAGAAAAAAGAAACCCTACCGACTACGGCGAAGGCGGGGAACTCGTTCTTGAACTTTTTAAAAAACAAGAAAATGTTTTAATCGCAGGCTCAACAGGAAGTGGGAAGACAAGTTTTCTCACTTCACTTCTTCATTATCAAAAAGAGAATGATCACCTCATCATTCTTGAAGATACTTTTGAAATCATGCTGAATCACTCCTCTACGACGAGACTTCTGGCCGAAGAGAAGAACCCTAATAAAACTCTTAAGGCCTATATGAGTTATGCCATGAGGATGAGTCCACAGAGACTTATTATTGGAGAACTCAGAGGAGCAGAAACAGTTCCCTATATGCTGGCCATGAACACCGGCCACAAAGGTCTCATGAGTACAGTCCATGCTTCGAGTGCCTACGATGCCCTCTCACGCCTGGCCATGCTCTTTGGCCTTTACTCCGATGGACAGCAGATTAACTACTCACAAGTACTCCAACTCATTTGCCGCAATATTGGATATGTGGTTTTTCTAGAGGATAAGAAAGTGAAAGAAGTGATTAAGGTACTGGGGTCAGAGAATGGGCAGGCATTTTATGAGACATTGGCGATTTAGCCCATCTTGACAAAGTAAACCATTTTAGTATACTCAAAAAGGAAGGTTTATGAATTCCGTTGTCTTCATAACCAAAAAAGCACAAAAAGATTTGAAAAATGCTCCGAGACATATTCAAGTTCAGTTTGAGTACTGGATAAGAACTATTGAGCTTGAAGGCTACCTACGCATGCAAGCAATTAATGGCTATAATGACCATCCTCTCAAAGGCATTAGGAAAGGACAAAGATCATCTTATCTTTCAAGAAGCTGGCGAGTGATCTATTCAATGGACGACAAGACAAATCAAATTGTCGTTGAGGTTTTGGAGGTAAATAAGCATGACTACTAAAAAGCTAAAAAAAGCAAAAGACGTTGCCAGAAATATTCTTGGCCATATTTCTTTTGGGGAAATGCTTTATTCATATCGAATTTCTTGGGACTATTCACAAGTTGATTTTGCACAAAAACTTCACATCAGCAAACAAGAGCTATGTAATATTGAAAAAAGACGTAAAACAATTAGTGTAGAGCGTGCCAAGCTGTTTGCAGAATATCTTGAGATGTCCCCTCTTATGTTTGCCAAATATATTCTTGAAGATCAGCTTTATGCGGCAGGAATTTCAGGAGAGATTTTTATTAAAGAAGTAGCTTAGCTAATAAATAAGAAAGGCCCCAAATTGGGGCCTTCTTTTTTATTAACGAGTTAATTTTTTATAGCTTACTCGGCTTGGGACATCGGCCTTGTCACCAATACGGCGGCGAAGATCTTCGTGATAGTCTTGGAAGTTTCCTTCAAACCATGTCACTTGAGAGTTACCTTCAAAGGCAAGTATATGTGTACAAATTCTATCAAGGAAGTAACGATCATGGGAAATCACTACCGCACATCCAGCAAAGTCTAGAAGAGCGCGCTCAAGAGCTTGAAGTGTATTTACATCAAGATCATTGGTAGGCTCATCCAGTAAAAGAACGTTTCCTTCTTCTCTTAACATTTTTGCTAAGTGAACGCGGTTTTTCTCACCACCAGAAAGTTCTTTAATCCTCTTCCCTTGATCTTCACCAGAAAGGTTGAATTTAGAAATATAAGCACGAGCATTAACTTCACGTCCACCAAGAGTGATCAGATCAAGACCATCAGCAATTTCTTGGTAGATAGTTTTATCTGCATCCATTTCACGAGACTGATCAATATAAGAAAGCTTTACTGTATCACCGATTTTGAAAGTTCCTTGATCTGGCTCAAGTTGCTTTGTGATCATTTTAAAAAGTGTTGTCTTACCAGCACCGTTGGCCCCGATGATTCCTACAATTCCACCTGGTGGAAGCTTGAAGCTTAGGTTTTCGTAGAGAAGCTTATCACCAAATGCTTTTGAAATTTCATTGGCATCAATAACGATATCTCCCAGACGAGGACCAGCAGGGATAAAGAGTTCATTTGTTTCATTACGAACTTCATTTTTAGTATCAGCAAGCATTTGTTCGTAGTTTTGAATACGAGCTTTAGATTTTGCCTGACGTGCTTTTGCACCCATGCGAATCCACTCAAGCTCCTCTTGCATTTTCTTTGCTTGTTTAGATTGAGATTTCTCTTCTGCAGCTAAGCGATTTGTTTTCTGCTCAAGCCATGAAGAATAATTTCCTTCCCAAGGAATACCATGTCCACGGTCAAGCTCAAGGATCCAACCAGCAACATTATCAAGGAAGTATCTATCATGGGTAATAGCAATAACTGTTCCCTTATAGGCCTGAAGATGGCGCTCAAGCCAGAATACAGTTTCAGCATCAAGGTGGTTGGTAGGCTCATCTAGGAGAAGAACATCTGGTTCAGAAAGAAGAAGACGACAAAGGGCCACACGACGTTTCTCACCACCTGAAAGAACTCCACAAAGTTGATCAGAAGGAGGACAGCGAAGAGCATCCATAGCAAGCTCAAGCTTAGAATCAAGATCCCAAATATTCATGGCATCCATTTTATCTTGAAGATTAGACTGCTCATCGAGAAGCTTATTCATTTCATCATCAGTCATCTCATCGCCAAGCTTCATATTCACTTCTTCATAGCGAGCAGCAATGCCAACCATTTCAGCAAGTCCTTCTTGGACGATTTCTTTAACTGTTTTATTTGGATCTAGTTTTGGATCTTGCTCAAGGTAACCAAAGCTCACACCTTTTGAGGCATTCACTTCACCGTTATAATCTTTATCAAGACCTGCAATAATTTTTAAAAGAGATGACTTCCCTGATCCGTTTAAACCAAGAACACCAATCTTTGCACCGTAGAAAAATGAAAGAGAAATATCTCGAAGGACTTGTTTCTTAGGAGGATAAATCTTCCCTACTTTATACATAGAAAAAATAATTTTCTGACTCATGCACGATCCTTTATTGATTTTGAGTCAGTATCTTAACGGGTGAATGCTTTTCTGTCACCTCTAGAACATCGTCCCAAGATTACTAAAGATAATAAAAAGAAAGGCAAAATAGGCGGGAATAAAGAAAATAACTAGTACGATAAATTTATAAATATGACTCATCTTCTGAAAACTCTGAATTTGATGCTTCTCAAGAAAACGCAGCTCCTCAATTAAATAATTGATTTCTTTTAAAGGACTTTGCCCCGAGCTTAACATCCACTGACCTAAATGATGGACCTTTACTTTAAAATCGACCCATTCTTGATGATAACATTCATCTAGATTTTTAAGCTCACTGATACGGACAACTTCGCTTCGAGGAAGTGCTGTTTCAGCAAGAGCGCGCAAACAAATCAGACTTTTCCAAAATCGTCCAAGACCTTCTAAGTATCGCTTCTTCAAATATAAAATGCCAAAGTGAAAACATATCATTCCTAGGGTCTGCCATGCCCCAATCATCACCATATAAGACTTAGGAAATTTAATATCCACCCAGCTCGTTCCAAGAATAATAAAAAGCCAACTCATGCACACAATAAGCACCATTTGAAACCAGCATCCTTGAATAAACTCCTTAAGCTGTTTTTCAAATTGCAGATCTTGATTCAAAATTTCACGAAGAGTAATGAAGACTTGCTGGTACTGCGCCCCCCACTGCCTTGCTAAGGACAATAAAACTTGGACCAAATCAGAGAAAAATTTATAGCGAGGAAGATCGAGATTCTTCTGAAGAGCCGCACCGGTCCAATGAAATTTCTTGAGCCAGTCTTCAAGTAGTTTTCCTGATTGAGTGACAGAAAGCACGGATTTTTCAGCGCTTAAGGCCCATATGGCGAGTAGCAGTATAATAATTAAATAAATCACGATATTCATGTCAAAACTTGTAATGCTTAAGGTTGACGATAGGCAATGATAAGCGTAATTTTTGGCCAATGGATTCACTTTCGAAACTTAATTGGACAACACCTTCAGGAGTTAGCTCGCAGGATTACCGCGAGTCATTCAAACTCGGACTGAGTGCACTCGATGACTTTGAAAAAGTTGATCTCATTTTTAAAAAACTACATTTTCTTGGTATTCATTTTGATCCTTTTCAAGACGTGGAAATCCCTGAAGTAAAACAGATCATTGAACAATTGGGATTAATCACCCACTTATCAAATCCGTATCAGGCGACGAACCTTCTCCTACAACTTCTTGATGATGCCGAAGAAAGATTAAAACAACTAAAGCAATAAAATTATGACTAAAGTACGCGAATGCCTCGTGCATCCGGTGTCGGTTAAGCTATTAAAGCAAGGCCACCCCTGGGTCACAGCTGATAATTTCAGCAATCGTTTTCCTCGAAATGAAGAATTCGTGATCGCTATGGATGAGAGAAAGCGACCAGTGGCCCTTCTTATCAACGATCCTCTTCACAAATCTATTAAAGGTCGCGTCTGGAGTACAAAGTTTCCTTTCGACAGAGAGGCACTTCACTTCACTGCTTCGATTCAAGCACGTATTGAAAATGCCGTGATGAAACGTGAGCAGATGAGTGAACTTAAAGAACGTGATAATTATTATCTTGTTTTTGGAGAAGCAGATCAGCTCCCAGGTTTATTCGTTCAAAAACTTCAAGATCGGATTCTGGTTCAGTTCTACACTGGATTTTGGACTCGTTATAAAGGAATTCTTCAAACAACATTTCAAGAATATTTTCCAGAAATTACTGATGATAAAGTTTGGTTTCAAACTCGTGGTGAAACTCAGGCTTCTCAAAAACTCCCTCAAAATGCGGGAGAGCAAGGAAAACGCGAAGAGTTTCATCTTCAAGAATTTGGGATTCAGTACTGGATTCGTCTAGGTGGACAGTACGATCATGGACTCTATACTGATATGTCTAATATCAGACAGATCATTAAGCCTTACCTAAATAAAGACACTAAATTTTTAAATCTATTCAGCTATACAGGTGCTTTTTCTCTTTGGGCGCTAAAAAACCAATCTCAAGACGTGGTCTCGGTTGATCTCTCTCCAAAATATATTGAATGGCTTCAAAATAATCTGGGTCTCAATGCAGATCTTGATCATACAAAACATCAGTCTATGACGATGAGTGTGGAAGATGCACTTGATGATCTCCATAAAGCAGGAAGAAAATTTAATATTATTCTCTCGGATCCTCCTTCATCATCATCAGATGGAAATAAACGTACGAGTGCCATTACTAACTATAAAGACTTAATCTCGCGCATGGATAAAGTTTTAGATAAGGGCGGAATGATGATTGTGTTTCTTAATACACATCAAGTCACTGCTCAAAAATTTGAACGAGTTATCACTGACAATCTTAAAGAATTAAAACTCAACTATACAGTCCGAGACAGATTACGTCTTGGCGGAGATTGCCCAACTCTCAAAGGCTTCCCTGAAGGGGATTATCTTAAAGGGCTCATCTTAGAGAAAAAATCATGATCGAAGTGAATGGTCTTGGTAAAGATTTTAGTTATACAACTAAAGAGCCAGGCCTCAAGGGCTCACTCAAAGCGCTATTCTTTCGTGAGAAAAAAACAAAATCTGCTCTCAAAGATATCAATCTAAAAATTCATGAAGGTGAGATGATTGGTCTTATTGGAGCGAACGGTGCAGGAAAAACAACTCTTGTAAAAATTCTTGCAGGGATTGTCCATCCAAGTCATGGAACTGCTTCAATCATGGGCCACACTCCTTGGGAGCGCTCAGACGATTACCGCCGTCAAATGGCGCTTATCATGGGACAAAAAGCCCAAGTGTGGTGGGATCTTCCTGCTCTTGATAGCTTTCTTCTTTTAAAAGAAATTTATCAATTAAGTGAAGAGATCTATCAGCAAAATATAAAATATCTCTCAGAAACGCTTATGATCTCTGAGCAACTTAAAATCCCTGTGAGAAAGCTCTCACTAGGTGAGCGGATGAAAGTAGAGCTTATGGCCGCCCTTCTTCATAATCCAAAAGTTATTTTTCTAGATGAGCCCACTATCGGACTTGATATCTCGGCACAAAAAGCAGTTCGTGAGTTCTTAAAAGATTATCAAAAAAGATTTAAACCAATCATTATTCTGACTTCTCACTATATGGAAGATATTAAAGAACTTTGTAAACGAATCGTGATCATTAAAGATGGCCAGTTTGTTTACGACGGTGAACTCTCTCAAGTTCAGAAGATGATGGGAGATGAAAAAGTTCTCACCATAACTACTGAGCAAGACTTTAAAGATGAGAAGATTCAAGCTTTTGGTGGGAAGAGAAAAAGCGAGAATGTTTTCACGCTTTCCATTCCACGTGAAAAACTCGGTGAGATGACTGCAAAGTTTTTCTCTGAGTTTGCAGTTCTTGATCTTAATATTCAAGATCCCTCAATTGAAGACATTATCGAATCTATGATGAAGAGTGGATCAAAGTGAAAAACTGGGGCCGATTTGTCATCTCGATGGAGCTCCGTAAGATTCTGGCCTATCGCTCAGATTTCTGGCTCTCATTTTTAGGACAAACCTTTATTCAACTTTTTGTTGGCCGTGCTCTTTGGCAAAGTGTGTTTGAAG
The DNA here is from genome assembly GCA_022729855.1 of Bdellovibrio sp. Classification (GTDB taxonomy): domain Bacteria; phylum Bdellovibrionota; class Bacteriovoracia; order Bacteriovoracales; family Bacteriovoracaceae; genus DZBG01. Next base: position 9,203 of record DZBG01000011.1, on the reverse strand, counting down.
CGAGCAATGTGACAGAAATGAATGGGATGAATATTGATACCCTCACTCTGTATTATCTGATTGCTCCTATTGGGACGAGAATTTTAACTGGTGAGAATATTGGATTTATTTCACGCGAAATTTATGAAGGCAGCTTTACTAAATATCTTATTTATCCTCTTTCATTTTTTAGCTATAAATCTATTACTTATTTAACTTATTCTCTGTTCTACTCAATTCAACTACTCATCCTATATATTCTCTACTCATTATTTTATTACCACTCACTTCCTGATTTTACGCATTTTGGTTTTGCCATTGCCGGAACACTCACGTTCCTGATTGCAAGTGTGGCCTCAATGTCGATAGCTATGAGTATTGAGCTTCTCGCCTTATGGGTCGATAATACTTGGTCGCTCATGGTTGGCTTCAGATTTTTTATGCACTTTCTTGGTGGTGCTTTTATTCCACTTGTCTTTTTTCCTGAGTGGGCAAATAAAGCTTTAGAATGGACTCCATTCCCCTATTTTGTAAATTTCCCCATACAAACATTTATGGGAAATATTTCACTTCATGATTGGATCAAACAAGCTTCAGTTCTCCTTCTATGGGTACTTGTTTGTGCAACGATTTCTAAACTTATTTGGAAGCGTGGACAATACCAGTACACGGGAGTTGGAATCTAATGAGATATCTAAAACTCTATCTCTATTTCCTGCGATTCTCATTTTCTAAGGCCCTAAGCTTTCGCCTAGATTTCTTTTTTCGTATTTTTATGGATCTTATTTATTATTTTATAAATATTAGCTTCTTTAAATTGGTCTATCTCCATACTCCACTCCTCGGTGGATGGACTCAGCCACAAGTGATGATTTTTGTGGCCTGTTATTTAGTCATTGATGCGATTAATATGACTGTGTTTTCATCTAATATGTGGTGGCTTCCTTATTTTATTAATAAAGGTGAACTCGACTATTATCTCATTCGTCCTGTTTCACCTCTCTTCTTTTTAAGTTTAAGAGAATTTTCAGCAAACTCGTTTGTAAATTTCTTTATGGCCTTTGGATTTCTTATTTACGCTCTCATAAGTTATCCCGTTCCATTTTCTATTGGAGAGCTTCTGCTTTTTAGTGCGCTCATTATCAATGGAGTGTTTCTTTACTATTTAATTCAGATGCTGATGATTCTTCCTGTGTTCTGGACTCATTCATCACGTGGATTTGTGGATCTATTCTATGCTTTGGGACTGGCCATGGAGAGACCTGATAAAATTTTTAAGGGATGGCTGAGAATTATCTTCACAACCATTCTTCCCTTTTCTCTTATCGCTTCTTTTCCTACAAAAATTTTCTTAGAAGATTTTGAATGGAGTGCACTAGGACATCTGGTCCTTGTGACGACAATATTTTGGATTCTTATGCTGACTGTTTGGAAAATTGGACTAAAGAACTACTCAAGTGCGAGTAGTTAATTAGAAGGCCTTAAGTTTTCCCGTAAGAATATCCCAGAACATTCTGAAATCTCCCAGAAAGCTATAGAATGGATGCTTAAAGGTTGCTGGGCGATTTTTCTCAAAAACGAAGTGCCCTACCCAAGCAAAACCATAGCCAACAAAGGGAAGAAGCCACAACAAAGGTAATTTACCCGTAAAGAAAAAGACGATAATCAAGGCTATCACACAGCTCGTACCAATAAAATGCAGCTTCCTGCAGGTAAGGTTTGAGTGTTCGCCGAGGTAATATGGGTAAAAATCGTTAAAAGTTTTAAAAGTCATGGGCTAAGGCCCTCCATACAATTAGTTTAACAAATATGTCGCAGTTCTCAAGGGTTAGACCAGTGTTTTAGTAAATTATTTTTCTCAAGTTGTTACCCGAGTATTCCGATATGATTTGAGTAAACTGGAGATAAGGTCGCATGAAAAAGCTTCTACTAGTCATATTATTAATGGGATTTGGGCAATCATATGCTCAAGATCTTGTGCCGATTCCTTATTTTCAAAGATATTGGCCATTTCTCTTTCCTCCACATTTAGAACCAGTGGTGGATCCCAATGATATCTGTGTGGCCGGAGAAGATTCACTCGTTGAAATCGTCCCTACTACTCTAGAGAGAAATCCAAAGGCAACCTACTGCAAACGTTCGATGGATATTGTGGATACTATTGTCATCCACCACTCAGAAACTCCCTCATCATCAACAGTAGAAGATATTAATGAGTTTCATCTTAATCGCGGAACTGCAGATGATCCTTGGTATATGATTGCTTATCACTATGCAGTCACTGCTCCTTATAAGGGTGATAAAAAACCTGAATCAAAAATTTTCCAAGGTCGCCCTCTTGATTTAGTGGGGGCCCATGCTGGTAGTGATGCATTTGAAACGATAGATGAAAAACAGAAAAAAATTTTAGAAGAAAATCCTACCAGTTGCGGAAGTGATGGTGGTGTTTTCAGCCCAAACACAAGCATGATTATTGATGGCAAAAAAACTAAGGCCAATAATACTTCAGTCGGGGTTGTTGTGATAGGAAACTACTCTCCATTTTCTAGAAGTAATCCTAACGGTTATCCAAAAAGTAAAGTTCGTAATCCAACACCAGAAACAATTGATATGGTGGCAAGACTTTCTTGTCAGCTTCAAAAAAAGAACCCAAGTATTACAAAGATCCGTTGGCATAATTTTTATAAAGCAACATCGTGTCCAGGAAATATAGTGAAGTATATTCAAACAATCAGAGACAAAGCAGGGAGTTACGGATGCAAGTTCAATTAATCGCCCTCCTTTTAGGTTTATGTTTATCAATGAATGTTATCGCGAGTGATGAAAAAGAAGCTGCAACGCTTTTTAAACAGTACTCAAAAGTGATGGACCTTCATAAAACTGAACTAATCGAAGAAGTTTTTACAGAGAAATACATTAAAAGTGCTGGCGGAAAAAAAGAGCTTATTGAAAAGATCAAAGAGCTTCCTATTTTAAAGTCGGCCAATATTGCAACTCCCGAAGTAAAGATTCAGCAGGGAGTAAAATCTCCTGATATTATTTTTGCTAAAGTGAAAGAGAAGTCATCACTCAAAAATAATAAAGAATCTTTTAGTCACTCCGACTTCATTCTTGTCCGTGAGAATGGAAAATTAAAAATCGATGGGACAATATCAGATGGTGAATAAGTTTATTACCCTCTTCATTCTGCTCTTCTCTTTTGTTGCCTGTAATGGAGCAAAGGTAGAATTTACAAAACCAGAAATGGAGGCCACACAGATTATCACGACTGGTGAAGGGATTACTCAACCTGGCCTTTCTGGAACTCTTGTTCGTCCCGCTGTGAATGATGGTACTGATAAAATTGTCATGAATGGTAAAACTTACCAGGTGGGAAAATATAGCTCTGCCGGAGCTTACAGTTTTATTTACGCCAAAGAACTTGGCTCACATACAAATGTGAAACTGTCTGGAAGTACGGTTAAAGATAGTGGTTATGCTCCCTCGCCTTCAACTAGTATCGATGTCATCAATATTGAAACAATATCAGCACAATAAAAAAAGGCCGCTTAAAGCGGCCTTCTTATTTTAAAACTTATGCTTTAACAATTCTGTCTCTCCAAGCTCTCACGTCAGGAGCAAGGTAATCGTATTTCATGGCATCGATAGTGTATTGAGCAAACTCGTAGTCATGAGAGTGAGTTAAACACTCTGTCGGACATACAGTTGTACAAAGACCACAATAACAACAAAGTGCTGTATCAATTGTAAACTGAGTTAAAAGAAGACGAATAGGAGAACCACTCGTTGTTTTTTTAATCTCTGCACCTTCAGGCATTTTCTCTGAAGCAATATAGATACAGTCTACTGGGCAGGCCATCGCACACTGAGTACAGCTAATGCAATTTTCCGCATCATTAAACAGACGCATACGAGCGCGTGCCGGAAGAACTTCACGAACTTCTGGATATTCAATTGAAACGACCTTCACACCCCATACATAACTGAAAGTGATATACATCCCTTTCACAGTTGTATAGATCGCATGAAATAAGTTCAAAAAGTATTGTTTGAAACTACTATGCTGATGAAGATGAGTGCTCATCGGTCAACCTCCCCAAGTACGATATCAATTGATCCTACAGTTGCCACAAAGTCAGCAATCATTTGTCCTGGTGCTACTCTTGGAAGCATTGACGTATGTGTAAAACAAGGTGACTTAACTTTTAGACGGTATGGAGTTTTCCCACCATCTTCAGAAACAAGATGAACCCCAAGCTCTCCGCGTGGACATTCCGTCTTCATATAAATTTCACCTTTTGGAAGTTTAATGATTTTTGGAACTTTACCCATGATAGAACCTGGTTCTAACTTATCAAAAGCTTGGCGAAGAATCTTAATCGACTCTCCTACCTCTCTCATACGAACGATGAAACGGTTCCAGCAGTCTCCCACTTGACCAATTTCACCAACACCAACTTGAACATCAAAATCAAATTCTGAGTATAGTGAATATGGAGCTTGTTTACGAAGATCCCACTTATAACCTGCTCCGCGAAGAACTGGTCCAGTGGCCCCATAATCAAAACAATCTTGAAGGCTCATCACCCCAACATTCGCTGTACGCTGAATGAAAATCTGATTCATTGAAACGAGTTCATGATAAGTTTTTGTATTTTCTTCAAAGCGATCAAGAAAGCTTTTCATTTTCTCTACTTGATCATCAGTGAGGTCATTCCAAACACCACCAACCCAAATATAGTTATAAAGAAGACGAGCTCCTGATAACTCCTCAAAGAAGCGAAGGATTTCTTCACGATCTTGGAAGGCATAAAGGAATGGAGAGAATGCACCTAAATCTAGGGCATAAGTTCCGAAGGCCATTAAGTGAGAAGCAATACGTTGGAATTCTAAAACGATAATACGAATAAGTTCCGCACGACGAGGAACTTCTGTTCCAAGCATTTTTTCTACGGCCATCACATATGTATGTTCTTGGCTCATAGAAGCTAGGTAATCTAGACGATCAAAGAATGGGATCACTCCACGATAGTCTAAATTTTCACAATGTTTTTCCATACAACGGTGTAGATAACCAAGGTGTGGAATCGCATGAGCTACGATTTCAGAATCTGTTTTAATTTCAATACGAAGAACCCCGTGAGTAGCAGGGTGTTGAGGCCCCATATTCAGGGTGAGAAGTTCTGACTTGAGTTGCTCAGTTTCTTCGTTAATGGTTGGTTTTTCTGGTTCACCAATATCCCATCGACTTTGCATATATTGTGTCCTTTAAAAATTACGCTTTAGTTGCAGCTTCGCCTTGAGCTTTTTTAATCATATCTTGGCGAACAATAAAATCACGATCGGCCATGTTCATTTTATTTTCTGGGTAAAGTTCCATTGTATTGTAAACTTTTGCAGCAATATAATCTTTGCGAAGTGGGAAACCTTCCCAATCATCTGGACAAAGAATACGACGGTGATCTGGATGGTGATTAAACTTAATTCCAAACATGTCAAAGCATTCGCGCTCTTGCCAGTTAGCTGCTGGATAGATTCTGCAAATTGTATCTACTGAACCATTTACACGATCAGTAACTTTAACTTTCAGAGTGACTCTTCTCATATTGTTTACGTCAAAGTGAGCAAACATATAGTTCACTTCAATAAATTCTAAGTAATCAACACCTGAGATGACTTCAAGAACATTGAATGGCATCTCAGTATTTGATCTAAGAAATTTTGCCACTTCAGTAATTGATGAAGTCTCTACTGTGACTGATCCATCAAGCTTTGTATCTTCAGGGATCGAAGCAACGGCTTTTGCACTTGGAATATTTTTATTAATTAGAGACGCTAATTCATTAAGCATGTTTCACCCACTTGTCGCGAAGAAGACGCTCATTCGCAATTTTCTTTTGAAGAGTCATTACACCTTCGATAAGAGCTTCTGGTCTTGGAGGACATCCAGGAACATAAACATCAACTGGGACAACTTCATCAACGCCTTTTAAAACGTGATAGCCGTGTTGCCAGTAAGGCCCACCTTTATTTGCACATGATCCCATTGAGATCACATACTTTGGTTCGGCCATTTGCTCATAAAGAGTTTGAAGTCTTGTCGCCATCTTCATTGTTACAGTTCCTGCAACAATCATAAGATCTGAACGACGAGGAGTGGCCATGAAGGCCCCACAACCAAATCTTTCTAAGTCATATTTAGCAGCACCAGTGGCCATCATTTCGATTGCACAGCAAGCAAGACCAAACGTCATCGGCCAAAGGGAATTTTTTCTTCCCCAATTCAAAAAGTCATCTACTGTCGTAAGAACAACACCGTCTTGCATGGATAAACTCCAGAAACAAATTAAACTATATCCTTATTTGTACCTTTAGCTGGGATTTTCGTCAATGAAAGCCCTTGGAAACTCGTCGTTTTTTAAGGAGTGGGAAGACGCGTCTAAGATTAGAATTTATTTACATCGAGATTGGTATGAAGTTTTGAATTGGTCAAAACGTGTATCGACTGAAGCAGGACCACGCTTTGGTCCTTGCTGCATATAGGCAAGTCTCTTTTTATCATTCTCACAAACTTTCTCAACCACTAGGTCGTACTCCATGAGAGCGGCCATTGGGTATGGAACTCCATAGGCAGACGAAACAAAATTTATTTTTTGTCCCTTCACTTGCTCAAGAGTTGAGGCAAGGCCCCTCTCTTTGAGTTGAGGTCCAAATTTTTCATAATAATCACCAACGTCATAAAAAAGTTCCACAGCTTTAGCAGAAGATAGTTTACCAGACTCGTCAGTTATTTTCTGACAATGTGAACGACCTTGTACCTGAGTTGAAAACAATTCACGCAAAACACGGCATTCCATGAGGAAGGCCTGAACTTCTCCACCTTCACCTTCAATAGTCGATTTAATGAAATCTCTGGCATTGAAGTCTGCGCTATATGGGTTGAAGCTTGATCGGTAAATATAATGAGTGAGTTCGTGAGAAAGATCTAGAAGGGCATCATCCCACCCTAGGCTTCTATTGATATAAACCACAGAACGAGACTCAAAAATCACATGTTCTGGAGAATGAGGTGAGAATTTTCGAACTAAGGTCGTATCAGTTAAAGAACCATTACCTATTCTAATAACATCATTTAATGTCTCGCCATTTTGGGCCGCTTTATACTTGGCCAAGCGAAGAAGTTTCTCGCCTGTTTCAGATCTGGCCACAAGTGCGAAGAGCCTTTTTAGATTTAGCTCATCTGAACTTGAAAAACTTGTCCAAACCCCTGTGCTCTTCCCCTCAACATGGATAGTCTTCTCTTCAAAAGCGAAGAGATGTGTAGAGACGAGAATGGTGAAAAGAAATATTGCCGATTTCATCTATAGGACTTATCGGCGGTTTAAAACAAAATTGAGGGATTTCTTATGTCTTAATAAAAATAATACCCGAGCAATACACTTAAAGTTTAAAAAGAATTAAGATCTCTTAAGATGTCCTAATTTAAACTTCAATCATAATGGACACATGAAAAAAATTCTTATTCTCACTACCCTTTTTATTATTCAGGCATGCTCTAGCATTCACGACACTCCTGCAAAAGACAGAAGCCGTGGTGATTATCTTTTTAATCAAAGATTAAAAACTGAGTACACCAACTTCTTTATTAATAATGTTTTTAAGAATGGAAGCTATGTTTATGCGGGCCCATCATTTTTGGAATTTAATAATTTTCAAATGATAAAAATCGACAAACTTGGTCTTAGCAATCAGAGAATGACTGTTTTCACAGAAGATGATGGAACTAAGCACGAGTATAGTGGCCAAACTCCTTTTGCTCCTTACTATGGTGGAAAGTTCAATGAAAATGAGCTGAAGTTTTTACTCGAAGTTTCAGGCCAATTTAAATCATTTCAACAAGTCATTTTTGGTAAACTGAATTTAGTAGGAACAATCACTTGTAAAAAAGAAGTCAAATGTCATCTCATTCCAGATATCGATTTTGCCTTATTTAAAGATCCCTACGACTTTGCCTTTCACCTTGAAGAAGAGGATAAAATTGTTCACGAAAATATAGAACTCGCCAATTTTAATGACTCGGAAGCCACAGCGATTGCAGGACGAATGATCTATAAAGGAATGTCACAAAAAGCGGCGGAGCTCGCAATTGGAAAGCAACCTCAATCTCAGGCGATTCATGGATACAGAGCAGTTAGCTTTGAAAATGATAAAGTTTTAAACTTCGAATTTGGAAATTATAATTATGATTTACACTATTTTACTCGCCGCTAGTTTATTCGTCTCAAATGCTTTCGCCTCAAGAAGCGTTCCCTATGAATATGTTCAAGGCATAGAGAATAAACTTCCGGCCAATTATCATAAACTCTTTCGTATTACGAATAATGATTCCGCTGAATACACTGTGGTTGCCCACGAGCTTTCAATGGACTTAATGTTTATTGCTGAACAAGAGAGAAAGGCCGGAAAATTATCAGTCAGTTTTGATTTCTTAAAACTCGCCAACTTCCTCTTTCCTCACCGCGGTGATATTTCAAAAAAATTCCAAAATATCGCTGAAATGGTGGCGATGAACCTTAATGCTGAAGCGACTCCTTGTAATGAGTATTATGAAATTATGCTACGGGAGCTTAAGAAGAACTTCCCGAGCATGCTCTCTACAATTAATGAAAAGAAGTGTGAAAACATTAATAAGATAGTAAGAGACACAAATGAAGAGATTTTGGCCCTTGAGAAGAAGGGACGAAACGAAGGTGCGCTCAGAAGTATTGCAGTTCAAAAACAGCTTATTAAATTTATCGATAAGACTTCATTTACTGAATCAGAAGAAGCCGAAATTATCTCAATCCTAGAAAAAGCATACTTGGGCCATATTGAGTTTAAGGCATACAATGTCGAGCTTAATAATTCCCGAGATATGAGTACAAGAATGGATCTCTCACTAGTGAGAAGGTATAGCTCACTCTCTTACGAGGGAATCAAACAGGTTTATACAAATCTAACAGGAAAAGACATCGCATCTTCTCCTTTTTTTAAAAAGCCACTGAAATACCAACTTCGCTTGATTCAGAATGATAAAATTACAACTTACTCAATATCGCTAAAAATTAAGGATCCAAGCTATTTTAATATTTGGCTCAACTCTCTACTCTTTTATGGATTTAGTGGATACAACGTAAGCGATCCATGAACCACATCTTCTAATTCTGTTTTCTTCCGTTAGTATC
>DZBG01000081.1 GCA_022729855.1 Bdellovibrio sp. | reverse complement strand
CCTTATGAAGTTATGATGAAGAAAAGTTGCACTAGGAAATGGTAGTTGGGTAAAAAAAAAGGGCCTCTTAAGGCCCTTTTTTTATTTCAACAACGCTAACGTCTTTTTGATTCGGTTCACAGCTTCAGTTATCTTTTCTTCTGATGTGGCATAAGAGAGACGGAAGTAATGAGGAGCCCCAAATGCTCCCCCTGGAGTTAAGGCCACATGCCCTTTATTTAAAATAAACATGCAAAGATCTTTTGCATCTTTAATGGTTGTTTCCCCATCAGACTTACCAAAATAATAACTTACTTCAGGAAAAAGATAGAAAGCTCCTCCAGGATTATTTACTTTCACATGAGGAACTTCTTTCATTAATCGGATAAGAAGATCACGACGAGTATGAAAAGCTGCCTTCATAGGGGCCAGAACACTTGGGTCGGCTTTCACAGCTGCAATGGCCGCTCTCTGAGTGATTGAGCTGGCGCCTGAAGTAAACTGACCTTGAATCTTCACACAGGCCTTCGCCACTTCTTCAGGGGCACCAAGGTAACCTAGTCTCCAGCCAGTCATAGCAAAGGCTTTTGAGAGACCATTGACTGTGACAGTTCGGTTAAAGAGCTCAGGGATCGCAGCTATTGAGAAATGTTTGGTTTCAAAATTAATATGCTCGTAAATTTCATCTGAAATAATAAGAATTTGATGATGCTTTTTAAAAACTTCCCCCAATGCTCTTAGTTCATTTTCAGAATAAAGAGTTCCCGTAGGATTACAGGGATTAGAAAATAAAAATAATTTTGTCTTGGGCGTGATCGCTTTTTCTAATTGAGCAGGTGTAATTTTAAAATCTGTTTCATAAGTTGTTTCAATCGCCACAACTTTGCCTTCATTTAAAGTCACCATTTCAGCATAGCTCACCCAATAAGGAGCAGGAAGAATCACTTCATCCCCTGCATTCACTGTGGCCATGACAACATTCATGATTGATTGCTTGGCTCCAGTTGAAGTCACAATCTGTGAGGGCTTGTATATTAAACCATTGTCGCGTTTAAATTTTTCACAAATAGCTTCAAGCAAATCCTTGTAGCCAGGAACTGGTGTGTAATATGAGAAATCTTTATCAATCGCTTGTTTGGCCACTTCTTTGATAAAATCAGGTGTATGAAAATCAGGCTCACCTAAACTCATATTGATAACATCAAGGCCCTTATCTTTAAGCTCATTAGCAAGCCTAGACATGGCCAGAGTCTCAGACTCTGATAGGTTGTTCACTCGATTTGATAAAAAACTCATATTGATCCCTTTAAACGAAAATGGCCCAACCTGATTTTATCAGGATGGGCCCATTTTGTAGATACGGAAGAATTTTATTTTATCTAGATTTATTTACTAAAAGTCACTTTGAGGGGGCAGTGATCAGAGACGTCTTCAAATGTAGGACCTAAATCCTCTGGCAATGCTGCTTTACAGGCAGCCTTGGCACAATGCGTACCAACAGAGAAACTCGTAATCAGAGACTTTTTGCTATTTGAAACAATAATATGATCAAGGATTGAGCTGATCATTGCTGGGTCACTATCGGCCCCATCCCAGTAAGATGTGCACTCAAGTTTTTCAGCGATTGAGTATGATGAAGTCGCAAGAAGAAGGTCGTGAAATTTTTGGCCATCTTCATCATTGATATTAAATCCTGTCGTATTTAAATCTCCCATAAGAACATAATTCTTATTTGCATACTCAGCTAAAAGCTTTTTTAGCATTCCGTATTGCTGCCATCTTTGAGAAAAAGCACGGTCATTTCCACCGGCCTTAAGATGTCCAATAATGAATGAGTGATTTTCTTTTGATTCAAGATGCTGAAGAGTCACGATGAATACTGGGCGAAGTGAACCACAAGCTCTACCGCCACCAAGTGAAAACGATCCATCTTCTTTAGAGTTTACTAATTTAAAAACTTTCGGATTAAATGCTAATGCTAAGTGCTGCTTTCCACCGCCACCACACTCAGTAGCAAGAGAAGAAAATCCTGGAAGATACTTATTAACTAATTTTGTAAAAGCAGACTTATTTACCACTTCTACGAAAGCATAAACATCTGCATTTAATTTTTGAATTTCTTCACCAAGAAGAGCTGTATCAGTTTGTCCTGCAATATAGTCTTTATCGAAGTTTCTGATATTATAACTAACTGCACTCCAGTCAGCGAAGGCAGAAAAAGAAAGAGTTGCACAAAGGGCCAAAATCCATTTAGTCATTAAACACATCCATGTTTGTTTTTTTATTGCTAATATTGAACTTTAGCCGGACATTCATTGGCAATCATAAAAAGCTGACTTTATTCGTCTTAACTTACACCTAACACTTTCATTGTTTTTTTAATTTCAGCAATTTCACTAGATGCTGCATCAGGAGAAATCTTTGCAGAATCAAACAGATGCATCTGTAGCCAAGGAGGATTTTTAAAATCAGTGTCAGAATGATACCGAGGAAAAAAATGCCAGTGAATATGAGAAACAACATTTCCTAAACTACACATATTCATTTTGTCAGGACCATAATGTTTTTCCACAATCTTACTTGTGATCATCATCTCTTGAAAAAATTCTACTTGAACATCAGCGGGCATATCGGTCATCTCTCGGTAATGGTCTTTCGCCACTAAAACTGAATAACCTTTATAATACTGGTGCTCACCCAATAAAAAATAACTATGTTTAAACTCATGGATCAAATACGGATAATTTTTTTCATGACACAATTTTGATCTTATACATAAAGGACATTCACTCATCGCAACCTCAATAAAGTAATTTATTATGAATCCATCCAGAAAAACTCGATCTCGCTTTCAGAGAGACTCGAACTTCATGAGGGAAATCAGCACTCATAAAACCAACAAGCCTTCCTCCTCTCGGAGTAATCTTTTTTAAAAGTATTTCTTGTTTATTATAAATAACAAGCTCTCCGCCGTCATTGTCATCCCAGTTTTCATTTAGATATAAAATAAAAGTAAAAATTCTCGATGGGCCTGTAGGCATCTGATCCAAATGGATAGAATAAAATCCCCCAATTGGATAATGGGCCAAATGACATTCATATTGTTTAAGCCCTAGATAAAAACGCTCATTTAGACCATCTCTCATCAAATCCACTATATCTCGCAGCGGTGTCCATTCAAGAGTTGGAACGAGGGGATCAAGCCAGTAAGTGAGATCACTTCTCACTTCTTCGTTGAGTAATTTAGTCGAGGATAGCTTTGCTTTCTTAAACTCACCACTATCGAGGAGAGAACCTGACCAATTCGCTATTTTACGAAGGGCCTCATCATCGATAAAGTTATCTATGACACTGAATCCATTAGTTTGGATTTCTAAAAAGAACGACTCAAACATAATGATTCCCGTGGCAAGTTGTGCCTGTGATTGTATCACTGGCCATGGGAGTAGAAAATGAAAAGAAAGTAGTTTTAACCAAGGATCGTATTATGAAAAAATCACTCATTCTAATGGGCGTTATCGCTGTTTTTACCATGTCTGCACATGCATCTTGGCGTAAAGACACACGAAAGACTCTAAAAGAGAACAAGTATGCCTGTAAATCAACTCAAGTTGTAATTGATAGCATTGTTAAAAATGACAAAATCCAAGGTCATATTAGTGGACTTCCTGTAAATGCATACCAAGATTTCAAAGTTGTTTTTTATGTTAAGACAAATCGTTGGTACCTACACCCTTATACAGATGCAGATGCAGGATACTCATTTTCTAACTTAACAGATAATGGATCTTTCGAAGTAAAGACTGTTCGTCGTGAAGTTGCTTCAAAACAACTTGTTGCTGTTCTTCTTCCAAAGACAACAAAGATCAGTAATCAAAAGATTTTTCTGAAACCATTCTTAGGTTTTATCGGTGGGGTCCTAAAGTATGAGTGTGCTCATACTATTGTTCAAGGTAACGGCGATTTCAAAACTCTCTAAATTATTTTTTAAATTTAAAGGCCCTCTTCATGGAGGGTCTTTAATCTTTTCTTTAAAATCATCCCAAGCATTAAGGCCACCACCGCTAGTGAAATAACAAGTCCAGTCCACATTCCTTTTGATTCCATTCCACACTGAAAAGCAAAATAATAACCAAGTGGAATTCCGATAATCCAGTAACCAATAAAAATAGCGAGTGAAGCAGGACGAGTCACAGAGAGACCTCTTAGAACTCCTGCAAGAATAACTTGGGCCCCATCAAAGAATTGAAAAAATCCTACTAAAAATAATAACTGCATTCCCCAGAAAATAACTTGAGTATCAGTTGTAAATAATTGAAGTAAGAATTCGGGAATTGTAAAATACATAAACGCAGAAAACAGCATACAAAACTGTGAAATAAAAAAGCTCACAAAAATATAAGTTTTTACATTCTGAAAACTTTTCTCTCCATAGGCGTGTCCCACTTTTACAGCTGCTGCTGATGAAATTGAAAGAGGAATCATAAAAGTCAGAGACCCTAAAGTCAGAGCAAGATTATTGGCAGCAGTTTGAATGGCCCCAAAGTGCCCCACAAAAAGCGTCACTGAACAGAAGGCCATCACTTCAAAGAAGACGGCCATGGCAATAGGAATACTCAATTGCAAAACTTCACGGCAAAAAATCCAATCAATTCTTGCAATAAGTTTGTGTCTCATTGAAATAAGGACAAGTAAAATAAGACCCATGAATAGACGAACACCTAGACTGGCCCAAGCAAGACCTGCAACTCCCAAATGAGGAAGTCCCCATTCACCAAAAACAAGCCCATAATTTAAATATAGATTTACTCCCACACCAATTATTGCAACTAAATTAGCAGCAAAAGTTTTCTCAAGCGATTGCAGGTATTCTCTCAGACCTTGATAAAGACAAATTCCAAAAAGTGAGGCGCTTGAAATAGTGAGATACTCAATAATCATCTTATCAAGAAGTGGCCCGTAATTTAAAAGTGGCACGATATAGGTACTTAAAAGTGTCACCCCAGTGAAGACCACAGCAATAAGTAAACTAAGTAAAAAAACTGAAGGAAGATATTTATCAATATTTTCTCCCTTCCCTCTTTTTTGAGCGAGCAGCGGTGAGATACCAAAGAGTAAACCAAGGGCCACCATTAAAATAGGATTAGCAATGGCCACAGCAAGTCCAATCGCTGCAAGAGTTTCCGTTGAGTGCTTAGAAGCAATAATCATGTCTCCAGTACCAATGAGCATTAGGCCAATCTGGCCAAATATAATTGGTAAAGAGAAAATCATGAGTTCTCTTAAAGCTTTTGTCTTAGTTAATTGAGTTATCATTTAGTCCATTGTCGCTTTTTGAATAATGTATTTATCATATTCAGATTGATACATGAGTAGCTTGGGATCATTTATACGATCAACATATAAATTTCCAAAAAGATGGTCGAGTTCATGTTGAATAACTGTAGCGAGAAAGCCTTCAGCTTCAAGAGACTGATCCTCTCCATGCTGATTAACAAAGCTGACTTTGATATGACGGGGACGCTCTACAAAGCCTCGAAGACCAGGAACTGAAAGACACCCTTCCCAGTAGCCTTGAGTCGCTTCATCGAGAATCTCAATCACTGGATTAATAAAGGCGGTCAAAGGAAGGTCAATAAACTCGTTATAGCGGTTCACCCCATTAAGTTCAATGAGGGCCAGTTGCTTAGAAATACCGATCTGAGGAGCGGCTATCCCTATCCCTCCTGAGGCCTTCATAGAATCAAACATATCCTCTAAAAGAGCCTTGAATTCCGGAGTATTTAACTCAGACATATCGATTTTCTCAGCAGTTGTACGAAGAATTGGGTTGCCCATTAAACAAATTTCTTTATTCATGACTATTTCACTCTGGTTTAATTGATATTTTTCATTCCTGAGTAAACTTTTTTACTCATCTTTAGAAAACAATATCCGATAAGACTAATCGTACAAGCTAATATGTTTTAAAGGCAAAAAATATGAAGAACATCATTTTTAAAGTCATCACTCTACTTACAACTTTAGTGGCCCTTCCCACTCCAGTATATGCTGAAATGATCGATCAACAAAAGCTTCTTTTTGATATTAAAACTGAAGCCTTGATTAAAGGTGATATTCACTACTCTTTCTCACTGAGCTCTGCCAAAAATCTTCTTGATAGGGCCCCTGATCTTCAAGATTTAGATTCTACTGGAATCTTCAAAGATCCTGAGACAAAAATTCTTTTTAATAAAATTGCATACGTTGTAAAAAAACCAGTGAGCTTTTTTGATCACAAACAAGTGATGGATCCTGAATACTTAAAGCATGTGATGAAAGGCCAGAAGGTTGAACAAATTTCTGAGAATAGTTTCAAAGTCACAACTTCAGGACTTATGGGATACTCATACAATTTACGCATGTCTTATGATTCAGATGATGTAAGTTCAATGCCACAAAGAAATGTGACTCAGATTGTGACAAATAGTAAACGCCTTGATGTTATTTCACAAAGTGCTTATTCATCTGTTTACAGAGAACTAAGTGACTTCAGCAAGTATACAAAAAATGCCATCAGCGTCACTCACCATATTCCTCTTTCTGACAGCAAGACTCTTGTCATTACTTATAATATCTCGGCAGTGAAAAAGTTTTTTGCCATTGAAAAAATTATCCGTCCAAATTTCTTAAAAGAAATCCAGACGGTTAAACAGATGACTGATTCTTTTAAGCCAGCTCCTTAAGAGCCGGCAATTGAAAGATCGTTAAAGATAAGTGGAACAGAAAAGAAAGATTGAGAAGTCGACCCAACAAGCTCACTTCCATAAGCCTCAACGTTTTTTAACATTTCATAAAAATTACCACCTAAAGTAATATTTCCAAATGTCATTGTTCTCTCGCCATTCTCCCAAACAAACCCTTTAACCGGCAGAGAAAAATCTCCCGTAATGGTGTTAGTTCCAGCATGAAGACCATCTAATTGAATAATCTCTAAATACTTATTTGGCAGTGGCTTAATATTTTTACTATTCAGAACAAGCGTTGTTCCTGAAACACCCAAAGTACTTGTTGCCCCTCTACTGCCATGACCCGTCGTTTTGGTTTTAAAGTAATTCGCCGTCACTGAGTTGTGATAAAAACTCTTGAGTTCACCATTATGAACTAATTTAAGGGGAGCACGCTCCACACCCTCATCATCGAATTTACTGATTCTGAAAGTTTTAGCAAAAAGCGGATGATCTTCAATTGTTAAATCAGGTGAAGCCACAATACTTCCAAGTTTTTCAGTCCATGGATTCACTTTATCTTTGGCCGATTTCGCAGAAAAGATTCCAGCAAAAACACCAAGAAGATTACTGAGACAATCAGTTGTTAAAACAACTGGGTATTTCCCAGTAGGAATCGTTTGTTCTTTTAGAATTTGCTGGGCATGAAAAAGAGAGTTCTCAACAACTTTTTTCCAGTTCAGCTCACCAAAGCGGTGGGCCTGATGATAATCAAAGTATGTGGCTTTTTTGTTATTCTCATTTAAGAGCACTGAACTCCAAATAGAAAAACTCTGATCAGTGTAAACTCCATACCGCCCTTTCGAACTAAGATAGTGAGATTCCATATCTTGTTCAGTGTATCCATTGTAAGGAACGGCCTGAACACGTTTATCAAGTCTTTTAGGATGGGCCTCAAGTTCTAGAACATTTTTAATTTTTTCATCGGTACTGATCTCATCAGCAACGGGAATGAGAATATCGTGAACTTCTCCATGTAAATTCTGGATCTGCTCATACTGATTTTCATCAGATGTTTCTGCATTTCCGAGGGCCTGCTGAATCATTGTTTTAAGTGAATCCTCATCCAGCGCCTCAGTATAACTAATTCCCACTTTATTATCTTTAATAAGACGAATTCCCAAAATTTGAGAACTAGAAACTTTGTATTCACTTAATAAATAATTCTGCACACTCATTTTTAATGATTTAGATGTTGTGAGAATAAGATCTGCTTCAGCTTTATTATCTGTGACTTCAGAGATCACTCTTTCCATAATATTTTTCATGCGCGTCCTCCTACTAAAATCTCATCCACTTTGATGGGAGGTTGCCCTACAGTCGTTGGAATACTTCCACTGACTGAACCACACATTCCGGCCATCAGTTCAAGATCTCGCCCAACCATTGAGATTTTTGTCATCACATCTGCACCACTACCAATAAGAGTAGCTCCCTTAACTGGTGTCGTAATTTTTCCGTTTTCAACAAGATAAGCTTCTTGAACTGAAAAATTAAATTCACCTGTTCCAGGATTCACAGATCCTCCCCCCATTGATTTAGCATAGAGACCGTTACCAATAGTGCTAAGAATTTCTTCCAGAGAATGAGGGCCCGCTTCAATAAAAGTATTTCTCATGCGAGAGGCGGGAGCAAACTTATATGACTGCTTACGAGCAGAACCAGTTCTTTTGTGTCCCGTCTTAAGTTCTCCCAATCGATCTGAAATAAATTGAGTCAGCATTCCGTTTTTTATCAGTGTTGTTTTTTGTGTTGGCATGCCTTCGTCATCAATGGAAAGTGATCCCCACTCTCCATCAATAGTTCCATCATCAACTGCACTCAAAGACTCATGAGCAATTTTTTCACCCATCTTATCCCAAAAGACACTGGCCTTTTTCTCCACCGCAGTTGTTTCAAGAAGATGGCCACAGGCCTCATGGAAAATCACTCCACCAAATCCCTTGTCAATCACCACCGGCATCTTACCCGCTGGGCAAGGGATGGCATAAAGAGCAGTTGTCGCTTTTTGAATAAGATCACTACAAAACTGTTCTTGATTTAATGATTCTAAAAACTCCCAACCACCTCGAGCACCAGGCCCGTATCCTGCATCTGATTGAAGAGAGCCTTCTTTCATCACGAGTTGATTGTATAAACGAACATAAGGTCGCTCTTCAGCAGCAAACAAGCCTTCTGAATTATAAACTTCGATTTGTTGATTTTTTTGCAAGTAATTTAAAATCACTTGGCTCGTTTTTGAATCTTGTCTCAATCGTTTATCGATATTACTGAGGAAGTTGAGTTTATATTTAGCATCAACTTCTTTATCACTAATTCTTTTAATATCTGGATAGTTTAAGTTTTCAAAATTAATGGCCGTTGGATTGTTCTTTTTTCCAATCCTTTCCCCTAATAATTTTGTGATTCGAAGAAGTTCGTCACGATCAGTTAAATTAGTATATCCATAAAGTGATTGCTCACCATAGATAAGACGAATACCGATTCCAAATAATGTTCCGGATTGTTTGTCTTCCGCACGACTATTTTTAAATAGTACATTTTGAGATTTTGTTTTTTCAATAAAGACATCAACAAAGTCTGCCCCTAATGAGAGTCCTTCGTGGATAATGTCTTGAGCAATATTTTGTTTGAGTAGGTTCATAAAAACTCCTTCCTTATATTATAGACTGAGAAGCTCCTTTTTGGGGAGCTTCTCATAGAAGGAGACAGAAATTGTCTAATATGATTTCTTGAGGGAATAAAATCGTTTGTTGATTCTATTTTTGATTTTGTCTTTTTGAGTTCTTAATGCACGACGCGCTTTTTCAACTGCATCAGCTAAGGCTTCATAAAGATTTTCTCCTACAGCACTCACGGCCAGCTCATGCTGCGGGTAGTGAATCGCAAGGCTAGTTACGTATCCGTTTTTTTCATGCTTAACATGAACTTGAATTCTTGATGAACGATCTAAAAAAGGAGTTAATCGATCTACTTTTCTAGTGACGAATTCGTCAACCCATTGCGTGTTTTTGAGGTTTTGATAATTAACTTGAACATTCATTCTGGCCTCCTTTTTCTTTTTTTTGGCCTGATGAATATAGCTTAGCGAACTGTCTAAATATGTAACATTCAGAAATACAGAGGTTATCGTTAAGTAAAAATTAACGATTCATTTTGAATTGTTTTAAAGCAAAGAGAGCGAGTGGATTAATAATTTTTCTTTTACCAACGATCATCCAAACTTCATCATGCAAATCTTTTATCGTACACACTTCTACCAATGTTTTATTTTTTAGTTGTTCAGAGACTGCACTTCTAATCGTCGCAATAAAACCAAAGCCTCTAATAGCAAGGTCTATCTCCATCGCCATGTCTTCCACTTCGGCAACACAATCAACAGGAACTTGATGATGAGTTAAATAAGTATCTATTTTTTGTCTGAGACTTGTATCAAAAGTAGGAAAGATAAAAGGCTGCCCTTTAAGGTCCTGTAGTGCTTTCCCTTTAAGCTTTTTCTTTAAAGCTGGAGTTCCTGATATCACAATCTCTTCTTTTAAAAGGAGTTTGCTTTCATAAATAAAGTCATTATTAATTGAAGGGACAGAATTGGTGAGAATAAGATCAAGTTGATAAGAGTTCTGCATTTGGATCAATTGACTGCGATCTCCTTCTCTTACAACAACACGACATTTTTTTTCAGTAAGTAGAAACGAGACTAGTTCATCCACGATCTTCTTAGGTATAGAGTCCTGACACCCAATCTCAATTCTTGTGCGTTTATCATCTGTGCGGTCATTAATCGTGTCTTTAAGTTCAAGACCTAGTTTAAAAATATCCTTAGCGTACTCATAAACAATTGATCCTGTGTCAGTAAGGATGAGCTTCTTCCCTACTCGGTCAAATAAAATAGCCCCTAGGCCTTCCTCTAGTTCCTTAAGCTGCATACTCAAGGCCGGTGAACTAATAAGGACATTCTTCGATGCCTCAGCAATTGAGCCAAGTTCAGCAATCTTATAGAAATAATAGAGTTGGTTGTAATTTAAAGGAACCACGCTACCCACCTTGAAAAATGTACACCCTAGTATTGTCTAGAAAATAGACACCTGTCTGGCCCAAACATCCTTTCTCTCCAAATACATAGGCTAAATACCCAATATAAGGGTGAAAGTCTTGGCATCAGGCTTGTATATAAGTACTCGAGGGAAACAAGGGGGATCAAATGAATAGTACTAACAAAATGAAGACATGGTTTTTTGCTTTTGCAGTTGTCATGGGAGTTGTCTCAATCGGACACTCGCAAGCAGCAGTAGAAGGGACAGTAGTTTGTAAAACAGCATTCGGCGAAAAAGAGATTACAATCGATAATTCTCACGTTGCCTTTAATCGCGAAGACAACTCAGGGGTGAAACGAGAAATTTCATCAATTAACAGCGTAAAAGTACGCACTCAAACTCAATACAAAGGTTTCACAAAAACTCTTTATATTGATGGCATGAAACACAAAGTTCACGTTGATGACGTGGGTAACTTTAGTGAAGTGCAAGATTACCTATCAATTACATCACCAAAAGGTCATGAGATGACATACCCCCTCACTTGTCATCAGGCCTAGTTTCGATACCCCCCTGTTTAAAAGAGGTCTAACCTGGATGGGAAAGACCTCTTTTTTTTATCTCATCTAAATCATTCCCGACCAATTTAATTTGTTTCGTATCTTTCCGATATGGAACACATGAAAAAGCTCATACCACTATTATTCTTAGTTTCATTTACCACTCTAGCTCAGAATCAAGGAGTTCAGGTACAGATCGTCGATCAAGATATTGACTCATCTTCTCTTGAAAAATCCTATGCTGTGAAGAGATCTCCCAAAAAAAATAATGTGCTTCCAGATCGAGAACTGAGAGATGAGGTATTGAAAGATATTAAAGCCTCACAAAAAAGGGATGAGCTCCAAAAAGATATTTTCTTTATGGACTTGCAAAGAAAGTCACTTCCAGATCTCGTTAAAAAATACCCTCAAATTAAAGAAGCCGAACTAAAATTTCTTAAGGATAAACGCTAATGAAAACGATTATTCTTCTTTCGAGTTTTTTAGTCTCAACTTCACTTTGGGCCCAGTGTGCAAACAAAATTGATAATTCAAAAGTCATGATGTTTGATATTGTCCCTAAAGTGGTGCAGGTTATCTGCCCCTACCGTCAGAACGTTT
>DZBG01000080.1 GCA_022729855.1 Bdellovibrio sp. | reverse complement strand
GAAATCAGCAACTTAAATGTGGAGTTGCACTAGGAAAAATTTTTCGGGAATTATATCGGCTCCCCACTTTATTTAAAAAACCAAATGGGCGGAAGTTGCATCAAGGTTGATCTTCAAGACAAGATGCTTGAAGGGGCCACTGTCTCAATCAATCTGAAATCGGGAAAAGTTCTCACAAGGCAAATCTATACCGGTGGGTACTGGTGTGCCCACCCTGGTAAGACGCTCCATTTTGGAATCAGTGATACAGACATTCCTGAAAGATTGATCGTGAAGTGGGCGGATGGAAAAGAGACCCAGTATCAGAATATTTCAAAGAATCATCACTACTACATAAAGCGGTAAGTAAGATTTCCCCAAAATGAGAGAGGCATCACTGCTGTGGCATAAATATCTTCGTAAACACGATTAAAGATATTTTCGACAGTCAATGAGACTTCAAGTGAGTCTCGTCTCCACAATACTCCTGCACTCATGACATCATAGGGATTCAGCTTCACTCGTTTACCGAGTTCATCAATATCTGTACGGGCCGACACAATACGATCTTTTACAAAGAGCTCTATGGCCTCAACAGGCGTCCAGTAAAGAGCGGAGACAAAAGTATTCATAGGACGTCTTAACGGTGTGAGTTTTTTTAAAAACTTTTGATGAGTATAACTATTTTGCCATCTAATTTTTTTTCCAAAATAAGAAGTTAAGTTTGTCTCAACACCTTGGATAATAAAATGGTCTTGGTTCTTGTATCCAACTCCATTGATATAAGTGAACTGTGAATTCAAATTATTCTGGAAAGCTGTAATAACTAAATCTTGATTCTCAGTTTTAAGTTTTATTCCTGCTTCCGTTGTTTTATTCGTTTCTGGGCGAAGGTTCTTATTCCCAATAGGTGCTCCGTACGATGGGGGAGCAAATAATTGATAGAGAGTCGGAGCTTTTACACCTTGGGCATACTGACCAAAGATTTCAAGAGGGCCAAAATTTAAATTAAGTCCAGTCGCTCCTGAATAAAAATTGCCATATCTAGAATGATGATCGCCACGAAGACCACCGTGAACAGACAGAACACCTAGCTGGTACTTACTATGAAAGTACAAACTGCTAAGATCAAAGTTTTTTTCAATACTTTGATCTGCAAAACTTTCGTGTTCATAAGATAAACCTGAAGTCGTTTCTAGGGCGCCGAGTTTACTCACAAGAGTCATTTCGTTTGCCAGATTACTTCCTGAAAAAGTTTCTTCCCCACCAAGTTTGGTTAAAATTCTTCGGTGATAGCGATTCAATCCTTGTCTTAATTGAAAATTACCAAGGTCAGATTTGATACGAGTTTTATGCTGAGCTAAGTATTGATCACTATAGCTGCGATCATTTGTATCAGCATTTTCCCCAGAGTTATCATAACCATCTTGTTCGGCCACTCCATGAATATATTTAAAAAGAAGATCTGATTCAAAACGAGACCACTTATGAGTCGATGAACTTCCAAGATTAAGGACCTCTGCCCCATCCCGCTCAGTAGACTTAGTTCTTTTTTTATTTAAGCGTGATAGACCCATAGTCTGATAATGAGAAACTGAAATTGTTCCTTGATCTTTTGTTTTTGTCCAATCTTGTAAAAATGATTCTTGGAAAGAAGAAAAACTTCCTCCTCCAACTGATAGTTTACCCATCGGTTGCTCACCTTCAGCAGGACCTTTTCTTGTCTTTAAAAGAATGACTCCACCAATAGCATCACTTCCATAAAGAACTGGTTGAGGAGTTTTAAAAACCACCACTTCCTCGATATCTGGCATGAGTGTAAAAGCGGAATCAAAGTGACGATCATTATTAGTCGGATCATTCACTTTAAGATGATCAAGCATAAAGGCCACATGTCTTGACTCAGTCCCTCTTAAAAAATAACTTTGTCTTCCGCCAGGCCCACCATTTTGAACAACCATGATTGAAGAGACGGACTTAAGTAGTTCGGCCATAAAGGGCGAACCACTTAATTTGATATCTTCTGAATTGAGAATTTTTGTATCTCCAAAATTATAGGCCAAGGGATCTTTATCACCACTCACATGAATGGTTTCAAGTTTGTCTTGAGCACTAACTGAGATTGAGATAAGCAGAAATAAAAGCACGATTTTTGACATATAGATCCTCCCCGGGAATGTCAGATCCTTTTCATGTATCTGACTTACCGAGGTCGGCTTACAGTTGCGGGACAGTGTTGGAATAGCTATTTAAAGCATCACCAAGCTTCCAGAGGAAAAAGACTAATTCCTTGAAGCTACCAGCTCCCTTACCGAAAATCTAGTCTTCTAAAAAAATAAAGGCCCCAGAACGGGGCCTTTGAGTAGATGGATTAAGCGATTTTTTCAAAATATTCTTTAAAACTGACTTCTTCTTCGTACTTCTCTTGCATTCGAATTTGTATATACTTCGGTGATTCATTATTGTGATAATTGATGCGATTTCGCATTTTACTTTTTTTCTTCTCTACTTGTTTCTCGAGTTTATCGCAAACAAGGTCTAAACATTTATAAAGGTTATCTGAACTGGCCTTGGCAAAAAATTCAAAGCTAGGACCATATAATTTGATTTCGGCCCATTGGCCATTATCGTCTGTCCAGCAAACCCAGTTAACAGAAACGTTGCCATCGAAATACTTCGAAAATCGTTCTGACTTTTCATGGATTTTTTGATCGAGTGCTGGAGTGTGATCTAGGTGCTTGAAGGATACTTTTAATTTCATAAAATACGTGCCTCATTAAGTTAAGAATTAGCCTTCTAGAAATTACAAACATAAATTAAATGATGATAATCCTCCTATTTTTTACGTTTTGATGATGTCGCAATTCCCATCATCTCACGATATTTTGCCACGGTTCTACGGGCCACAATGATATCTTTTGTACTGAGGAGTTCTGAAATTTTTTGATCGGAAAGTGGACGACGTCCATCTTCATTGGTGATCAATTCTTTGATTTTCAGTTTTAGGCTTTCTCCCGCAATATCAATACCACCATTTTTCCCACCGATTCCGGCATAAAAAAAGTATTTAAGTTCAAATGTTCCAATTGGAGTATGCATGAATTTATTTGTTGTCACACGTGAGACTGTTGACTCATGCATTCCAATTTCATTCGCAATATCTTTTAAGATCATTGGTTTTAAATGTGCTGGACCTTTCTTGAAAAACTCCTGCTGAATTGCAAGAATAGAATTTGCCACTTTATAAATTGTCTTTTGACGATTCTCAATCGATTTAATGAGCCACATTGCTGAACGAAGTTTATCTTGGACAAATTCTTGAGCTTCAGCATCCTGTTTATTATCTTTCAAGAGTGAGCGATACAAGTTTGAAACTCGAAGACGTGGAACACCTTCATCATTCACCTGAACCACAAATTCTCCACCAACTTCAGCAACAAAAATATCGGGAACAACATATTGTGTTTCATCAGGAGAGATCAAACGTCCAGGCTTTGGATTAAAACTCATGATAATGAGTTCTGCTTCTTTTACCTTTTCTTTTGTGATGCCAATATCTTTACAAATTTTTGCATAATCTTTTTTTTCTAGATCAGCCATATGTTTAGTGATTAGTAACTCTACAATAGGTGATCTCTCTGCCAAATGGCGGGCCTGAATCATTAATGACTCTTCTAAGTTTTCAGCACCACATCCCAGAGGATCTAGGTTTTGAATCATATAAAGAATATTAGAAGCTTGATCACGATCAAGCTCTGTTGTCGCAAGAAGAGTCTCAAATGGTGTTTCTAAATATCCGTCATCATCGATACTGTGAACAATATCGAGAGCAAATTCAAGTTCTCCCTCTCTAAAGCTCTCCATACGAAGTTGCCATTCAAGATGCTCTTGAAGTGTCTGACTTTTAGAAACCATATTTTCATAATTAGGTCCATCATCTCCTCCCACTTGCTCACGCATATTGGGTGCTGATGATGATGAATTATGTTGATCAGCGTACTGTTCCCAATCGAAAGTGTCTTTTGCTCCTTCGATGAGTTCTGGTCCTGAAAAATTTTCTGCTGTTGCTTCTTGATTGGCCATTTCTGCGGCTGACATTTCTGGAGCTTCAGATCCTTCTCCATCCATTTCTTCGAGCATTGGATTTTCGACCATCTCTTGAGAAATAAGAGTCGTCATTTCAAGGTGAGTAAGTGTGAGTAGTTTGATGGCCTGTTGAAGCTGCGGGGTCATTGTCAGCGACTGCGTCTGCTTTAACCCTTGTGACATCTTAATGGCCATAACATACCTCTACATTTTAAATTCTTCGCCTAAATAGAACTTGCGAGCAATTTCGTTATTCACTATTTCGTCAGGTGTTCCATTAACGAGTAATGATCCTGCACTCATAATATAAGCGTGATCTACAATCCCTAAAGTCTCTCTTACATTGTGATCTGTAATTAAGACGCCTATATTTCGTTTCTTTAAACTTCTAATAATGTCTTGAATATCACCTACTGCTAATGGATCTACTCCGGCAAAAGGCTCATCAAGTAAAACAAACTTTGGGTTAAGTGCGAGTGATCTTGCGATCTCAACTCTTCTTCTTTCCCCACCTGAGAGCTCACGACCTTTTGATTTTCTAATATGATCAAGACCAAAGTCTGCAATCAGATGATCAAGGTTGTTTTCTCTCTCTTTACTTGAAAGTTTTCTCACTTCAAGCACAGAGTAAATATTTTCTTCCACACTCAGTTCGCGAAATACGCTCGCCTCTTGAGGAAGATAACCGATGCCTAATTTGGCCCTCTCATGAAGAGGCATTAGTGTGACATCTTTATCAAATAATTTAATCTCACCAGCGTCTGTTTTTACCAGACCAACCATCATATAAAACGAAGTGGTTTTCCCTGCTCCGTTCGGTCCCAAAAGACCTACAACTTGACCTAATTCAACGTCGATACTTACATCTTTCACAACTGTTCGACCGTTATAAGTCTTCTTTAAATTTCTCGCGTGAAATGCCGCACCCATATGGTTATTCCTTTGTCTGCTTGTTTTTTTTGACCTGCATATCAGACATGGAATCATCCACCTCTATCAGATCGATATTTTGTCTGATAGTGATGCGGTAACCTTTAATAACATCGCGTCCTTGTTCAACTCTTGGAGCACCAGAAAGAATCATTTTCTGTTCTTGTCCAAAGCCCTCTAACCTTTCGGAATAGGCCCTTCGAACTGAGTTTTCACCTTGGGGAGAAGTCATTTGTTCAGTAACTTTCACATCGTCATTCATGACAAAATACTTGAGACTTTTATTATAGTTTTCAAAAAAGATATCGGCTTTTCCACCAGTTACAAGATAGTTCTGGCGCGAGAGTTGCACATCTCCCTCTAAAGTTGCTTTTCCTTCAACCCCCGATAGCTCCATTGAATGAGACTTAAATTTCGTTTTTCCTTCGTACTTTCGAAGACGACTAAGCTCTCCACTGACTGACCCAGAAAGATAAGAAACTTTTCTTTTTGGATATGAACGGATGGTATCTGAAAAAACTTCGATATGATCTCTCGTTTTTGGATCATCTGCTTGAAGATGAATATTTCCATTACCCACCACTAAATCTTGGCCAAGATAATATTTAATATTATTTCCTTCATATTTCTCTGATGGTGTTTCTAATTTTACTTTGTCATTTAATGATAAAATTTTCTGTGTTTTTTTATATTCACCAGTCATTGCTTCATAACGAATGGTCCTGTTTGATTCAGATAAACTGAAAATACCTTTAGGCGCGATAAAATTAGCGAAGTCCTGTCCAATTGAATCCATTCTCTCAGCATGAAGTGAAAGCTCTGGTTTTCCACCCTTGAGGTTAAAATATTCAAGGTCAGTAATGACAGTAGGATGCGGCGCAAGTCCTGAATCACTCGTATTTTTTTTCTGCTCCTCACTGTCTTTTTTAAAAGAATTCGTAAGAATGAAAATATTTAGAATAATAA
Organism: Bdellovibrio sp.; assembly: GCA_022729855.1. Lineage (GTDB taxonomy): Bacteria > Bdellovibrionota > Bacteriovoracia > Bacteriovoracales > Bacteriovoracaceae > DZBG01. The sequence continues at coordinate 6,277 of DZBG01000080.1, read as the reverse complement.
AACCAAAAATAATTATTATTGACCTAGAGTCACGTACTTTAATCATTGTACTATTATAGCCTTAGATGCCCCAAAAGGTGCCAGCTACCTTTTAAAAATTTTAAAAGGTAGCTGGCACCTTTTGACTATTTTAGTCAGCTCTTGCTACTCTCTACTCTATGAAAACACACTCAAACCAGCCTCACATGACTCTTGCCGATGTTGTTGCCACGGGCGTCAAACTGACTCCCATGATGGAGCAATATTACCAAGTCAAAAAACAATACCCTGACACTCTTCTTCTTTTTAGAATGGGTGACTTTTATGAAGTGTTTTTTGAAGATGCTCGCGAGGCTGCGAGACTTTTAAATATCTCACTTACTCATCGTGGAAAACTCGGTGACTATCCAATCCCCATGGCCGGTATTCCCCACCATGCGGCTGCTACTTATGTTGATCGTATCTCACAAATGGGAATGAAAGTTATTATCTGTGAGCAACTTGAAGATCCAAAAGAGGCCAAGGGAATTGTTAAGCGTGGAGTGACTCAAATCGTCTCTCCTGGTATGCCATATGATATTGACCGCACAAGTTCTCATGAGAATAAATTTATTAGTTCTGGTTTTTATCATGAGGGAATATTCGGAATTATCTTTTTAGATTTCACTACAGGAGATTTTTTCGGACTGACATTTAAAACTGTTGAAGAATTCTGTGAACGCTTGATGATGATTCGTCCTAAAGAATTTGTTTCTTATCTTGGACAATGGGATAAATTCCCGATCATCGAAGAATATATTCAAAGCTTAGATATTTTAAAGACTCATCTCTCTGAAGAGTATTTTGAAGAAAAATATACTGGCTTCTATATTCAAAAATTGATTCCAACTTATCAGCGTGATGGAATTCTAGCTCAGAATTCTTATATGCTCGCTCCTCTAGGGGCCTTAAGCTATTATGTCACTTCGACTCAAGGTCTTGAGCAAGTTTCACATTTAAGACCGTTTCGTTTAATCAATTCAGAAGAAACCATGAGAGTGACTTACTCTACTCTTTCAGGTCTTGAAATTTTTCCACGTTCAAAAGATCTAGAATCAAATTCAATTGTTGGATTTATGGATAAAACCAAATCTTCAATGGGATCGAGACATTTAAAACAATTTTTCCAATCTCCTTCTACTGATTATAAACAAATCACCAGACGACAGGATTTAATTGCTCTTTTGATTAATAATCCAGACACACTTGAAACCATTCGCTACAAGCTTGATGAGATTCGTGACATTGACCGTATCATGGCAAAAGTGTCGACAAAAAAAGTGAATGCCAGTGACGTCATTAATTTTGCCAAGTCAGTGGATATTTATTTTGAACTTCAACAAGAGATGGAAGCAAAGGAATTTGCCTTCTTCCAAAAGTTCCCTAAAAAAGAAACAGAGATCCTCAAAACCCTTTCAGCTGAAATCATTAAAACGATTAATGACGAAATGGGTGCTCATGCCGATAAAGGGAATCTTATTCGTGCAGGAGTTCACAAAGAACGCGATCGTCTTTTCCGCTTAAGCTCTACTGCTTCAGACGAGCTGATTGCTCTTGAAACAAAATACAGAGCTGAGACGGGGATTTCAAATCTCAAAATCAAATCAAATAATATTAATGGATACTTTATTGAGATTTCAAACTCTCACTTATCTAAAGTTCCCAAAACTTTCAGAAGAAGACAAACTCTCGTAAATAACGAGAGATATATTACTGATGAACTAGAAGCTTTTGAAAAAGAGATCAATAGTGCTCAGGCCAAGCTAACAAAACTTGAAAAAGAAATTTTTGAAACATTAACAGTGCAAATGAGTACAAACGCCACTCTTATTTTAGACCTGGCCAAGCGTCTTGCCCAAATTGATGTCTTCCAATCTCTGGCATGGATTTCTCGCCAAGAAGATTTTATTCGCCCATTAATCTCAAAAGATAAAAAGATCGTTTCTATCAAGGGAGCTTGGCATCCACTGATCAAGGCCAATATTCATGAGCGCTTTGTAACTCATAATATGAATCTTGATGAGAAAACTTATTTTGGTCTTATCACAGGGCCTAACATGGCCGGTAAAACCACTGTGATGCGTGAAGTGGCCATTATTCAGTATCTCGCTCAACTTGGATGTTTTGTTCCTGCACACTCTGCAGAAGTTGGAATCTGTGACTACCTCTTCTCGAGATTAGGTGCCAGTGATGATATTATTAAAGGCCAATCAACATTTATGGTGGAGATGAGTGAGACTGCAGAAATTCTTCGTCACGCTTCAGACCGCTCGCTTATTGTTTTAGATGAAATCGGACGTGGAACATCAACTTATGATGGTCTCTCAATAGCTTGGGCCCTAGTTGAACACTTTGTTAAAAATCTTAAAGCAATCACCTTATTTGCAACTCACTACCATGAACTCATTGAACTCGCGGATTCACTTCCTCAGGCCAAAAACCTTACTGTTCGCACTGAACAGAAAAATGGCAAAGTTCAGTTTCTCTATGAGCTCATTGAACAAGGGGCCACTCAGAGTTTTGGTATTCATGTGGCAAAACTGGCAGGACTTCCTCGCAGTGTTCTTAAGCGCTCTCATGAGATCCTGGGAAAGCTTGAGAAACAGCATGAATCATCTGCAAGCACTGTCCAGAATGATCAATTGAGCTTCTTTAATTCACAAGTGGATGCTACTGAAGCAGTTAGTGAAATCCCTGATCATTTATTAAGTCTCAAGGTTGATCTTGAGGGACTTGATATTATGAACATGACGCCAATTCAAGCTCTTAGCAAACTCCACGAGCTTAAAACAAAATTTATCCAACAATAGCTTAAAGCCGTGACCTCACTAAGCCGACAAAGTCTTAGTGAGGTAATATGTATCCAATTGATCTAGTCAAATACACAAATACAAAGAAGAAAATCCCCTCGAATGAGCTCTCAAGCGTTACGCCTGAAGCAACATACGATGGTGTCTTTAAAAGTTATTTGCAAGATGGGGCCATCCTCTTATGGGGCTCATGTGTGCTCGGACAACTGATGCTCATTCAATTCTCAGCTTTTGTCACAGGACCACTTCAAGCAAAGTTTTTAACTAAGCTTCCTGTGTATGCAACGACATCACTTATGTACGCCCCTGTTTTTGCTCTTCTCTATTTTGGATTTAGCTACCATCTGAATCATGGACAAAGCTTTGGCCAATTCAAAAACAAAAAGAGAATCAACTTCAAGAAATCAAATTTCAAAACACTCTTTCGCTATAGTGTTTTCTCAAGTATTGCCAGTAGTTTTCTGGGACTTCCATTTCTTTCTAAAAAATTCACGACATGGTTTGAAACGACTGCTGGTGTGAAGTTTGAAAAGAATGATGATCTCTACCACTCGCTCTTTATCCCTAAAAATGAGTGGGCTCCATCTCTTATTGAGATGACTCTTCCTGAGCTTCCAGTTATGGAAACTCAAGAAGATGAATATTATGCAAATGTTGCTTAATTTATTAGAGAGCTAACCATCCACTTACAATCGCAGTCATTTTAGATTGAGCCGCAATCACAGAAGTCAGTCTTCCTGTGGCAAGATCATTACAGTGAGCTGCACCATCCATCATTAAGAGATCAAAAGATGCGTTTGTGTCACGATTGCCTTCAATCACTGAAAGTGTTAGCCAAGGATCATTCCCACCATTTGTGAAAATGATTTGCGAGACACTTGGATTAAAAAGTGTGTAATACCATTCATTATTCATTGAACCATCAGCTTTCATCGCAGTCTTATAAAGACGCTGACAAACTTTGGCGTGGTAATCGAGATCAATTCTTGATGAGCGTGAAGTTTCACTTCCTGCTCCATTAGCAACCTGAAACCAACCAAACTCATTACAGCTCTGCCACATCCACTGACGGAAATAATCCTCAGAAGTAATATCTACTTTCTCTGCCGACTGCATTGAGATTTCAAGTGGAGTTGAGCCCATCGAATTTAAAGTACTCACACCAGCTTTAGCATAACCTGCTACAAGATCATCACTGTTTGTGAGAATTTTACAAAAGTTTGCATCCATTCCGTATTGAACTGCAGCGGCAAGCATATCTGCCACGACATAAAGAAAATCATCATCATTTTTGACTTCATCAGCTTTAAATAGTTTTTTTACTTCAGCTACTCCTGAAGGAGTTTTCATTTTCGCTTCAATGAGTGAAACAGCTTCACGAACTTTATCACCACAAATTGATTTATTTATCACTTTTGCCACGTGAGCATCATATTCAAAAAATTCTGGTTTCATTAAAACTGGTGCAGATGAAGCAATTGCCCCCACTACTAGCTCAGGATGCTTTAGGCGATAAAAAGCTGAAAGTGTCCCAGCATATGATCCACCAACTGAGATCCATTTTCCTTGCAGACCTTTTTCTTCCATCATAAATTTTTGGAAAGTCGCTAGATCTTCAATCGCAGATTCCAGAGTGAGAGTTTTAAGATTCGCTGTCGTCAGTTTTGTTGTTGGTAAGCTCTCACCGTAAAAACGGTGTTCAAGGGCCACAAGATGGGCCTTGAACTTTTTGGCCATGGCCTCAACTGATGAGTATGAACCAGTTCCAGCACAATTCCACTCACCGCAAATAATATAAAACACAGGGCTGTTATTGTTTTGAGCATAATGAGAATCAACAAAATAGCGTTGCTTAAAAGTTTTTGTCGATGAGGGTTTACTGTGATCAAACTTTTGATCAAAAAGAGATTTATCCATAATTCGGAATGAGCCATCAATTCTTAGATTTCGGGCCATTGATTTCTGATGATTGAGTGAAGCTTTATGAAACCTTAAGCCTTCATTCACAGCAAATGCTTGAAAGGCAAATAAACCACTCAAAATAATCAATAAACTCATTCTCATTTTTACTCCTCAAAACAAACTAGACTTCACTCTGATTACATCAACTGGGCCAGAAAAAAAACTGTGTAATCCTTACATGGGCATAGGCCAATTAGTTTTCGAGATGTTAGAAGAGCGCCAGAAACACTTTATTAACGGAGGTTAATGATGAAGAAATTCCTTTTCACTATAGCGACTCTTGTTCTTTCTGCCCAAGCAGCACATGCTTATATCTGCCAAGTAGACTTGTTAGATAACCGTGGACGTCTTTTAGATACTTTTACAGCACAAGCTGAGATGAATGGTGCTTGTCGTGACGGTTTACGTGATTGTAACCGTGAAATGCGTACTCGTGGAATTCAAGGCCAGTGTGTGACTCGCACTAATCCAGGTCCTAATCCTTACCCGAATCCTAATCCGGGACCTAACCCGAATCCATATCCAAACCCGAACCCAAATCCATACCCGAATCCTAACCCAGGTCCAAATCCTAGTTACGGAATGACAGTAACTGCAATTGTTGAAAATACATTAGTAGTTCTTCAAGGTGTTTCTAATGGTGATCTTTATAATCAGTGTATGCAACGTGTTCCAAATTCAGCTGTAGATGAAATCACAATGGTAACAAATAACGGTGCCGTTCGTAGACTAGTAAATAGTTCTTCTTACTGGAATCGTGCTACTGATACTTGTAATGTAATTATGAGTAATATCGTAAACGAAGCAAGCTACAACACTATGATTGATGTTTATGGTTCTCTTGAGAATCGTCAGCTTTCAATCCGTGCTAGCAGTAAAGCAGACGCTCTTTCTCAGTGTTACTCTCAAGCGGCTAATATGGGACAAATTGATGACATGTCAATTTCAGTAAATAACAGTCCACTTCGTCAGTTAAGAAATAATTCTTCTTACTGGAAAAATGCTGGTCAGATTTGTTTAGTAGTTATGCAACAAATCGATGCGGTAGTTCGTTAATTTAAAAAAGTTCCTGCACACACAAAATGATAGGGGCCCTGAATAGGGCCCCTTTTTTTAAAGGAAGCCATATGAGAAAAATTACGACGAACATTTTATTGATGATCTCAGCTTTATTTTTCTCATCAAATTTATTTGCTCATGAATGTAGTAAGTATATTGATTCACTTTGCCCAGAATCTCGCGAAGTCTCTTCTTGCGACAAAGATCTTATTAAAGATTATACAAGAGGTCTCTACATTCCACTGAATGAACACCTTCGAAAAATTAACGTCGATAAGACATGTCTTCCAATTGTCAAAAATCTTCTCTCTATTCTTCAGAAGATTCCTGCTACAGGCGCAAAAACAATTTATCGTGGAGTCAGAAGACTAGATTCACCCAACTACCATTTCCTAGTGCAACTTTTCTTCATCATAACTTCATAAGGT
>DZBG01000079.1 GCA_022729855.1 Bdellovibrio sp. | reverse complement strand
AGCAAGATGCACCCTCTTAATTTTAAAAGCCCTCTGCAAAGAGGGCTTTTTTTTTTGGGTTGATGGGAACAAATGCTTAAACAATTAGTTCTTCGTCTTTTATTCTTGTTACCGATCTACTGCTTGCTTCGAGCGGGCTTTTATTTTTATCATTTAAACACTTATCAATTATTTTCAACGACTAGTATTCTATACTCGTTCATCTATGGTTTGCGATTTGATATCGCTGCTATCTTTTGGAGTTCATCTCCTCTTATTCTCCTTTCTGTTATTCCTTTTAAATCAAAAATATTAGAATTTGTTAAAAGTCTTTTTTATGTAGTGACTACGACTCTAGTGATCCTCGCATCACTAGATGATTATGAACTCATTCAATTTATGGGGAAGAGACTTTCACAGGATCTATTTGTGATTGGCGGTGATATCTGGTCGCAGCTTCCTCAGCTTATTACTTATTATTGGTATTTCCCTCTGCTCACAGTGCTTGTGGCCTTAGGACTTTGGAAGTTTGATAAAAAATACTTTCGGCCTTTAAGTAAAATGCCTTCTTCATTAATCATCCACACTCAACTGTCTCTACTTATTTTAGTGATTACGGCATTTGCTATTAGAGGTGGTATTCAGAAAAAGCCACTCTCAGTGCAATCAGCTTTCACTCAAGGTGAGCATGAGCTAGGCAATCTGGTTTTGAATACGCCTTATCATTTCCTTAGAACTTTGGGGAACGAGACTATTAAACCTCTTCAGTACATGAGCGAGGCGGGAGTACTTAGTTTAATAAAAAGAGTAGACCCCAATTATGAGGGGATAAAAAATGCAAATATTGTCATTCTTATCCTTGAGAGTTTTTCTGAAGAGTATTTCGAGAAAGGGTATATGCCGTTTCTCAAAGAACTCAAATCAAAATCAATTTTTTTTCCACATCATATGGCCAATGGCCGCAGATCTATCGAGGCCCTTCCGGCCATTTTCAATTCACTTCCATCACTTCTCAGTGAACCTATTTCAAAATCAAATTTTCAATCAAATCAATTTTTCGGACTCGGACATGCTTTAAAAAAAGCAGGCTACACAAATTATTTTTTTCATGGCGGATTCAGAGGGACGATGAGCTTTGATGCTTATATCCTCTCAAATGGATTCGACAAATATTTCGCTCGAGAAGATTATCCAGATCAAAAAGATTTTGATGGTAACTGGGGAATCTATGATGGGCCATTTTTAAAATACAGCTTAAAAGTTATGGATGAAATGCCAACACCATTCATGGTTGGCCTGTTTACACTTAGTTCTCATCAGCCTTATTCAATTCCTGAAGAGTGGCGTGGAAAATTTCCCAAAGGAAATTTAGAAATCCACGAATCAGTAGGATACGTGGATCAAATGCTCAGAGAGTATTTTGAAATCGCGAGTACTAAGGAATGGTTCAAGAATACTTTATTTGTCATCACTGCCGATCATACACAAAAACTTGAAGATCAAAAGTTCAACAACACAGTTGGAAGGTTTCGAGTTCCTCTTTTTCTTTATTCTCCCACGCATCAGTGGAAAAAAATTAATACATCTCAAATCTCACAACATGCGGATATTCCAAAAACGGTTTTAGATTTTGTTCAAATAAAGAGTGAGCGATTGCCGCTTACTGGCCACAGCTTACTAGGGACTAGTGCTGGAGTGGGAATTTATCGCGACAATGCTGAATTTGGACTTATTACAGGTCAAAAACTATATCGATTGCAGGAAAATACTTCGCAGGTTTCTCAATATAACTGGGAAACAGGAACTGAGAGCAGTGCAAAAAAAGATGATGCATTACTCTTAAAGGCCTATTTGCAGTATTTTACGAATAGCCTCATTAACAACTCTTTAAGTTCTGAAAAAATTGTCACCGAGTAAGCTCCAAGATAGACTTAAGGTGTTTAATTTACACCGAATTTGTGGGGTTTCATGCAACCGTTATCATCTCACGTGGATATTCATTCACAAGATTTTAAAAGTAATACTGAATTCAATAAAGCAATCGCAGCCGACCTAAAAGCACGACTTGAAAAAGTTCATCTTGGTGGTGGTGAGGAGATTGTTAAAAAACATAGGGCCCGAAAAAAACTCCTGGCCCGAGAACGTATTGATCATATCCTTGATTCCGGATCTCCTTTTTTAGAACTGAGTGCTCTTGCTGGTCATGAAGTTTATGATGAAGAAATTGCGAGTGCAGGAATTGTCACTGGTATCGGTTTAGTTCATGGAGTGGAGTGTATGTTTGTGGCAAACGATGCCACAGTAAAAGGTGGAACGTATTTTCCACTAACAGTTAAAAAACATCTTCGTGCTCAAGAGATTGCCTTAGAAAATAAATTACCATGTATTTATATTGTTGATTCGGGTGGAGCATTCCTTCCGAAGCAAGATGAAGTATTTCCTGATCGTGATCATTTTGGTCGAATCTTTTTTAATCAGGCCACGATGTCATCTCTTGGAATTCCACAAATCGCAGTTGTCTGTGGCTCATGTACAGCAGGTGGAGCTTATGTTCCGGCCATGAGTGATGAAACAATTATTGTAAAAGACAATGGAACAATCTTTTTAGGTGGTCCACCTCTAGTGAAAGCAGCGACTGGAGAAGAAGTTTCCGCTGAAGATCTTGGTGGAGCAAATGTACATACATCAAAATCTGGTGTGGCCGATTATTTTGCAGAGTCAGAAGAAGATGCCTTAGAGATGGCCCGCAATATTGTGGAGACTCTTAATTACACTCATAAGAATGCGAAAAAATTTATTAAAGAAGAAGTGAAAGCTCCTCTTTATCCAGCAGAAGAGATTTATGGAATCATCCCGCAAGATACAAGAAAGCCATTTGATATTAGAGATATTATCGCTCGCATTGTTGATGGATCTGAATTTCAAGAATTTAAAGAAAGATATGGTTCAACTCTGATCTGTGGATTCGCAAAAATTCATGGATATCTCGTTGGCATTGTTGCTAACAACGGCATTCTATTTTCTGAATCAGCAGTGAAAGGTGCTCACTTTATTGAGCTTTGTGGACAAAGAAAAATTCCTTTAGTGTTTCTTCAAAATATCACGGGCTTCATGGTTGGGCGTCAGTACGAAAATGAAGGAATAGCTAAGCACGGGGCAAAACTTGTGACTGCAGTTTCAACAGTCAAGGTTCCAAAGTTTACCATGATTATTGGTGGTTCATTTGGTGCTGGAAATTACGGAATGTGTGGACGAGCATTTTCACCACGGTTTTTATGGATGTGGCCGAATTCTCGAATCTCCGTCATGGGTGGAGAACAAGCAGCTAATGTTCTCGCCACAGTAAAACAAGATCAGTTAGCAAGCAAAGGTCAAAAAATTATGACTGAAGCAGAGCTTGCAGAATTTAAAAGACCGACTTTAGAAAAATATGAGAAAGAAGGATCAGCCTATTATTCATCAGCTCGTCTTTGGGATGATGGAGTTATTGATCCTGCTCAGACTCGTGATGTTTTAGGGCTGGCCTTGAGTGCTGCTCATAATGAAGAATTTAAAGACACAAATTTTGGTGTCTTCAGGATGTAATGATGAAGTATTTTGAAGTGATTAAAGATAATCAGGGTGTTGTTGATGTTTGGTTAAATAGACCAGATCTTCACAATGCATTTAATGCGGAACTTATTGATGAAGCGATCTCTCTTTTTGAATCATTAGGCCAAGACCAAAGTGTTAGGCTTATTGTTTTAGGAGGAAGAGGGAAGTCATTTTGTGCTGGAGCTGATCTAAATTGGATGAAATCGATGAAAGATTATTCTGAAGCAGAGAATTTAAAAGATTCAAAACAACTCGCTAAAATGTTCTATGTTATTAATGAATGTGCCGCCCCTGTGATTGGCCGTGTTCATGGGCATGCATTAGGCGGTGGAGTAGGGCTTGTAAGTGTGTGCGACTATGTGGTTGCTGTTCCAAGTGCACTTATGGGATTTACTGAAGTTCGGTTAGGACTAATTCCTGCAGTCATCTCTCCCTACTGTATTTCAAAAATCGGTGAATCAAATGCTCGTGCTTGGTTTTTATCAGGAGAGAGATTTGATGCCATCAAGGCCCAACAAATGGGGCTCGTTCATGATGTTGTTGAGGCGAGTGAGCTAGATAACAAAATTAATGAAATTAAAAAAAGTTTTCTTGCTGCTGGCCCCGAAGCTGCAAGAGAAGCAAAAAAACTTATTAAAGGTGTGGTTAAAAATCTTAAAGACTCTGAGGACTTTGCTTGTGGCATGATTGCTAAGAAGAGAGTTTCGGCAGAGGGGCAAGAAGGAATGAGAGCTCTTCTAGAAAAAGATAAACCAAATTGGATGAATAAATGAAAATCAAAAAAATCTTAGTTGCTAACCGTGGAGAGATCGCTCTTCGTGTTTTAAAAACAGCTCGAGAGATGGATATTAAAGTCGTCACGATTTTTGCTGAAGATGACAAACATCTGCCTCATGCTCTTTTTTCTGATGAAGCCTACAGCTTAGGAAGTGGGGCGCTCTCTGAGACATATTTAAATAAGAAAAAAATTATAGATATCGCAAAGAAATGTGGAGCAGATGCGATTCACCCTGGATATGGCTTTCTTTCAGAGAATGAAGAGTTTGCCCGCCTTGTGGAAAGCGCTGGAATTATTTTTATTGGCCCTACTCCTGAATCTATTGTCCTTATGGGAGATAAAATTGGTTCAAAAAAGGCCCTAGAGAAAATTAATATTCCTCTGACTCCTGGATATCATGGGGATGATCAATCTGATGATAATCTGGCCAAAGAAGCAAAGAAAATTGGTTATCCAGTTCTTATCAAAGCTTCTGCAGGTGGCGGTGGTAAGGGAATGCGAATTGTTCATCAGGATTCTGAGTTATTAGAGTCTATTCGAGGAGCGAAGTCAGAAGGATTAAAATCTTTTGGAAGTGATAAAGTTCTGATCGAAAAATACGTTCAAAATCCTCGTCATATTGAAGTTCAATTAATGAGTGATACTCATGGGAACCATTTACACTTTTTTGAAAGAGAGTGTTCAATTCAACGTCGCTACCAAAAAGTCGTGGAGGAAACGCCTGCTCCAAATATGAGTCAGGAACTTCGTCTTCAGATTTGTGAAACAGCGGTTGAAATTGCTCGTGGAATTAATTACCGAGGAGCAGGAACCGTAGAGTTTATTTTAAGTCAGGACGGTAAATACTATTTCATGGAGATGAATACTCGTCTCCAGGTAGAGCATCCAGTAACAGAGATGGTGACTGGGCATGATTTAGTTCGTTATCAAATTATGGTAGCAAGTGGGGAGAAAATTAATCTCACTCAAAAAGATATTAAGCAAAAAGGATCGGCCATTGAGTGTCGTATCTATGCTGAAGATCCTGATAATAATTTTATGCCATCAATTGGGCATATTGAGAGAATAGAGACTCCGACTCTTCGTGATGTTCGTCTTGATTGTGGTTTCTTAGATGGAACTGATGTTGGGGTGAATTATGATCCCATGCTCGCTAAGCTCATCGCTTGGGGAGAAACAAGAGAAATTGCTATTCAAAAAAGCATAAGCTCTCTTGATGATGTGCTTTTTCTTGGCGTGAAAACGAATCGTGATTTCTTAAAACGTATTCTTGGTCATAAAGATTTTGTAAAAGGCCATACACACACTCATTTTATCCCAGATCATGCTGAATCATTAAAACCCAAAGATCTTACTATTGATGATAAGGCCAAACTTCTTGCCACTTTTATTTTGACGGGGAAAATGGCGAGTACGAAGGCTAGCAATGCAAGCTTTACGACTCCTTGGACAACTCTTACTGGTTTTAGGAATTAATATGAAAAATATTTTACTGGATAATGAATCGCTAAATCCAACAGATCTTAAAAATGATGGGAAAACCCTTAGTTTCACTCTTGAAGGGAAGAAGTTTTCATTTGAGGTTGTGACAAGTGGGAATGGTGAAGTCATTCTTCAAGGTGTAGATGGGAATCGTTTTAAAGGGTTTTCTACAAAACCAAATAGAGAAGGTGATGTGAAAATCATTGCTGCTGGACTTGAGGGAACTCTCTCGTCAGGTGCTAAAAAATTAAAAAAATCAGGAGCAGCCGCTGGAAGTTTAACTTCTCCGATGCCTGGAAAAATTTTCAAGATTGTGGCAAGCGAAGGGGAGAAAGTTGTTAAAGGACAAACTCTGTTGATTCTTGAAGCAATGAAAATGGAGCATGCTATTCGTTCTGATAAAGATGGAGTCGTCAAAAAGATCCTCTTCAAGGTTGGAGAACTCGTTCAGGGTGGAGTCACTCTGATTGATGTGGAGTAAGTATGAATAAGGTCAAAATTGTTGAAGTAGGACCAAGAGACGGACTTCAAAATGAAAAAACGATTCTTCCTTTAGAGACGAAATTTGAGTTCATCAAAAAACTCTCAGAGACGGGACTTCAGACAATAGAGATTACTAGCTTTGTAAAGGCCAGTGCTATTCCACAAATGAGTGATGCTTCTGAGCTATTTACAAAAGTTAAAAGCGAATTATTAAATACAATCAGTTATCCATGTTTAGTCCCAAATCTAAAAGGCTATGAAGCTGCACTTGCTCTTGGAGTAAAAGAAATTGCTCTTTTTTCTGCGACTTCAGATGCTTTTACGGCAAAAAATATTAATTCAACAGTCGATGAGTCTTTTGTGAAAATGAAAGAGGTAGCTGATCTTGCAAAGAAGGACGGAATAAAAGTACGTGGTTATATTTCCACAGCTTTTGGTTGTCCTTATGAGGGAGATGAGCCAGTTGAAAAACTTGTCAGTGTCACAAAAAGATTTTTTGATCTTGGTGTCTACGAAGTTTCAGTGGGAGACACTATTGGTGTGGCCACCCCAAAACAAGTAAGAAATTTTTTAAAGGTCTTAAGTAGTGAATTTGATATGTCTAAAATAGCTATGCATTTTCATGACACACGTGGAATGGCGATGAGTAATACTCTTGTCTCTCTTGAGAATGGGATTAGAACTTTTGATTCTTCTGCTGGTGGTCTCGGAGGATGTCCTTATGCAAAAGGAGCAACAGGAAATGTTGCGACTGAGGATGTTTGGTATTTATGTCATAGCATGGGCATGGAGACAGGGATTAATTTAGATAAACTCATCGAAGCGGGTCAATATATTTTAGAGAAGCTAGGTAAAAATCCTGGTTCAAAATTTCACAAGGCCTATATAAACACAGGACGAATTTAATGAAAGATATTTTAGTTGCAAAAAAAGACCATGTTCTTGCTATCACTCTCAATCGTCCAGAGAGTTCAAATGCTTATTCTGAAGATATGGTTAAAAGCTTTGTGGCCGCACTAAAAAATGCTGATGAAGACAAAGATATTCGTGTTGTTGTTATCACTGGAGCTGGAAAAAATTTCTGCGCAGGCGGTGACATTAAGGCGATGAAGAACAAAACGGGAATGTTTTCGGGGGAATCTAATGAGCTCCGCGAGAACTATATGGATGGAATTCAGCAAATCCCAAAAACTATTATGGAAATGAGAAAGCCAATTATTGCGATGATTAATGGTGCTGCTGTAGGGGCAGGGTGTGATCTTGCAGCAATGTGTGATCTTCGAGTTGCTTCAACTGAGGCCAGTTTTGCTGAAACCTTTGTTAAAGTTGGACTTGTTCCTGGTGACGGTGGTGCTTATTTTCTTATTCGTTTGATCGGGTTTGCAAAGGCCAGTGAGATGTTCCTCACTTGTGCTTCATACAGTGCCCTTGAGGCGGCTTCTATGGGGCTTGTGAACCGTGTTGTTGCACCAGAGGAGCTTCATAGTGAGACCATGAAACTAGCTGAGGTTCTGTCATCGCTTCCTCCTATTGCGCTTCAGATGACAAAAAAATCACTTCGCGATGCTTATCACAGCTCGCTTTCATCACACTTAGATCTTGTGAGTTCTTATCAGGGAATTACACAAAGATCATCGGACCACTTTAAAGCATTGGATGGAATGGTCACTAAGACAACTCCAACTTTTACTCACGACTAAAGAATTCTTAAAAAAAAACGAAAAAAAATTTTGACATAGCATCCCAGCTCACTGAACAATAAAAGTATATCAAGTCATGACGGGATGGATTTTCATGCAAAAATTGTTTTCAATTTTGTGTCTTATTGTATTTTCTAGTTGCACAACGATGCACTTTCGCTCGAATCAATCGATTCCAGTAAGTTTTGAGGGAAATCCTAATCATCAAAAAGAAGTGACTATCGAAGGGACACGTTCATTTTATTTCTGGGGAGTCGATCCTGATTACCAAGAAGTATTTATTGATGAAGAAGTTCGCAAAGCAGGATACGACGGAATTTCAAAAGTAATTATCTATGAACCAAAAAATCCTCAAGACCAATTAATTTCATGGTTAACATTTGGGCTTTATATGCCACGCGGATTTGTGATCACTGGATTCACGACAGGAAATATGATTCCTGAAGATCTTCAAGACACAGCTCCTCAATCTAACCCAATGGATACTGACACTGTTAAAATTGAACCTACAGATGATTTAGAATAACCACCAGGAAGGTGTCTTCCACGGATGGATATATGAATGGGGGCCATGGATGGCCCTTTTTTATTTCTAAGAGGCAATGAATGAAAGAAAAAGCATGCTGGCTTAATTCTCCTATTCAATCAAAGTGGCCAAGTGCTATGCACTTGTCAAACTCTTACAAGCTACGTTATCAGCAAAAATTCATACTCACCACAAACTCAAATGAAAAGTTAATTATTCTAGGAGATGTTCATTACCCAGGTGATTACTTGTTACAAAAAATTTCAAGCATTGATGATGGAGCGAATATTCTGTTTCATCTTTATGGTGATATCTTTTCTCGTTTAAAATTTGTTGAAAAAAACAGAGAAATTTTTAAAAATAAAAAGATAAAATTTGTTTTAGGCTCAAAAAGTGCTTTTGAGATTGCCAAAAATATTCTCTCTGAGAAAAATTTATTATACCTCCCATATCATGTTATTCCTAACTTTTGCCACACTCAAAAGAAAGAAAAAAGTGATATTATTAAGATAATATATTTTGGTAGAATTTCTTATTTTAAAAATGTTCATCATTTATTAAATCTCTTCGATCAATTCACGGATACTCATTCAAACTATGAACTTCATATCGTGGGAGCTCCAGATAATACAAGATGGAGAAATAATCCTACAGCAAGTTATTTTAATTATGCCGGTGAAATTTTTTATGAGGCTTATTTAAAATTAAAAAGAAAAAATAAAAATGTCTATTATCATGGAAAAATAGAGCAGCAAAAACTATTTGAACTCGTGAGTAAAATGGATATTTTCACCTCACTTAGTACTGCTGAGGAAGAAGATTTTGGAATTGCTCTTTATGAATCCCTCGAGCGTGGACTTAAAATCGTGACAACAGAGTGGGGAGGCTTTCGTCAGTTTAATGATGTTCGAAATGTCCAGCTCGTTCCCGTTCAGCTTAATAAATCAGGGCTTCAGATTAACCCTGAGGATTTATTTCATAAATGGCTCTCTCCCGAAAAAGAGGGAGAAGATATAATCGAGAGAAATAAGAGCTGGAAGGATACGCCTCTGACTTTTAATGATTGGTCTGAGCTAGGTGATTTTAAAGAGAAGTTTATAATGATGAATGCTTCAACTTTTACTAATAAGGAGTTCTATGAGCATGGAAGAGAAATTCTATACCCTCTCTGGTGCTAATCATCCTGTAGAAGACTGGGTTCAGCTTTTAAATGAAACATCTAATGTCTTTTATTCAAAGTCATATCAAGACATTATTGGCATGACAAAATTCCCTGTTAGATATTGGAATCAAATTCCCCAAAGATGGCTTGATAAGGATCCCGGTTTTAAAATTTTATTAAGGGCCAATATTGAATTAGAAACATTACCAGCTTGGATACTGCGACCAAACGAGTACTGTTTAAAGTGTACAAATAAAAATGAATCTCGAGAAATGTTGATTATCACTCATCATAGTAATCAGTTTCTCGACTGGGAAGATCTCAAGCAAAAGTTTAGTGGTTTTAATTTAAGCTGGACTTGCTATGCTGTAACAAAACTTCCGTCTTGGCCCGAGGAGTGCTACCTGAATATGTATGATGCTCTTTTTCATGAGAATCTGGTTTTTGGGTCATTTTATGACATAAATTACTGGCAAAATGATACCTTAGGGCCTTTGCATATTCATCTCTTACAGAATGCTGTAACTTGCCGAAATATTGAGAATTTAACTACTTATGACACGTTCTTAACAGAGACTTCTTTTGGAGTGTTGTATCTAAATAAAAATAAAACTAAAATAAAGTAATGAATATGAAAAAATACCTATATATAGCGCCAGTTATGATTAACTTTCAAGACATGGTAGAGGAGTCTCTAGGAGACTTCGCAGAAGTTGATCAGTCAATTGCAATGCGAACTTTAAATGTGTATGCCTATGACTGTTTTGACTATGCAGGAAATGGTAACTATTTTGCTTATCCGGATTGTATACCAGGCGAGACTGTATAGATGAAGTTGAGGCCTAGTATTGTCCTGACTTACTCCAATAATTTTGTCTACGCCATGGATGTTAATATTATTGATTCAAAAGTTTTTAAATTTGAATCAGTGGCAGCTTTTTTTATTAAAGAACTAAATAATCAAAAATCAGAAACAGAAATCATTCAAGCTTGTCTCAAAGAGTTTGAAGGTTCTACGGAAGATCAAATAAAATACGATTTTGGCCAATTTATCAAAAGTATTGATGAATTCGGATTTCTCCAACAAGAGTCTAATAAATAAATGTGGGATCTTGATTATCGAAAGTACGAAGTCGTTCATTTAAAAAATGCACAGATTTCACCCTGGATCGTAAATCCTGAAGCCATTGATGGGCTTAAAGAACTTGCTAGCTTTATTTCTGAAATCAAAATGAGAATGAAGACGGGATATCTAAACGATGTCTATGGAACCTTGCAGGAACTTTATCATAAAAAAAGAGAGTCTGCATTAGATCTTGATCAAGTTCAGTCAGCTTTAGGAATTGTTTCTTACCTGTTACCATCAGATTCATTTTTAGATCATATTGATTTTAATGAACATAAATCAAAAACAGACTGCGTCCTACTTACAGAGAAAAATTTACTTCCACAGCTTATTGGTAAGGGATCTTCAAGACATGCACTTGGAACAAATTATCAGTTCAAAGGCATTGGAAGAAATCCTCTCGCCCATGCAGAAGATTATTATCACAGTTGGGGTGGGTATGTTTCTCGAGATGCTTTGCGATCTCTTTTGTGTGATAAAATTATTAGTGAAAGAACAAAGCTTGGTTGTGTTAGGACTGATGCACTTTTTAAATACGAAGAGAGTTTTATAGATAAGACTCCATTAGTGCTCGCTGTTCGTGAAGCCAATTGTTATAGGCTTTCACAGATAATTCCTTCTTTTATAAGTGAATCAGAAAAAAATATTCTGCTCTCTTCGCTTTTTGAGAGATTTAAAACAAAAAATTTAGAGAGTATCCTTAATCAGGTCATTGAGCACTATGTCCATGCCTTTAGCTGTGGAGTAGTTCATCGGTCTATTTCACAAGAAAATCTTACTTTAGATGGAAGATTTATTGATACAGATTCCGTTGAGTTTAGTGAAGAGATAGGGCCTTGTCCTCTCTACATAAAACTAGGATTTAAAGTTTCCAATAGAGACCTATTGAAACCAGGCACACTTTTAAAGGATGTTCTGAAGTCTGGAGATTCCGTTGGTTTTTATAAAACATGGCTTCACGACTTAATGCTTATGAGTGAGCTTACGGCAAATGCCTACGAGTGCCTTTCAGGTAAGAAATATGATTGGCAGAAAATATGTCAATCCTATTGTGAAAAGTATCTGGCTCCAGAGTTTATAGCGTGGGCCAGCTTTTTAAAATACGAATCTTTTTCAAGAAAATTTTATCTTTCATCACAGTTCCCGATTGAAGAGATAAAATTGGAGAAAGAGGAGCTTGAATTATGTTCAGCAAGTATGTGTAATGGAAGTTTTTATGATTTTCATACTCATAGACTTTTAAATAATTTTACCCTGACAGAGGATAGTTTACGTAAAACAGGAATGATGACTCTCTTAAAGTACGATCTCTCTTTTTGGAATAAGCCTGCTTCTTGGGATAATTCATTTGAAAATTGGAATTTAATTAACCCGAAAAATTTTTCCTAGTGCAACTCCACATTTAAGTTGCTGATTTCAGA
>DZBG01000078.1 GCA_022729855.1 Bdellovibrio sp. | reverse complement strand
CACCTTATGAAGTTATGATGAAGAAAAGTTGCACTAGGAAATGGTAGTTGGGTCAAATGAAGTTGCTCCAGATTTTCCAGAATAATCTGGGTACACAACCCCACCATTCATGAAAAATGAAACAAGAAGATTGTCTGTGATAAGAAACTTAGCTTTAAAAGATAAATTTGTTTCATAGTGAGCATCAAGAGATGTTTTTAAATTTGTGGCCTTATTTTTTTGAGAAAACTTACCATATCTTGTTCCAGAGATTCCAAAATCAAGCATGAATGTATCAACTGGTCTCACCTGGTAGTCTGCAGTTAGAAAAAGATCAGTTGATGAATCTGTCGAAGATTTATCTGATGTCCCAAGATTTTTCACTTCACCTTCAGTATTATGAGCAATTCCAGCTGTGAAACGATACTCATTAGCATTATCAATTCTTTGACCAAAAGCTGCGCCTACAAGAGCGGTAAAGTCTGGAGCCGAAGCGGCATTACCATCTTTTCTCCCACTTCCAACCTCAGCATCCTGAATTCTCATGTTCACTTTACCGAAAACATCAAAATAAGCAGGGCCTGAAAGTAAACGATAGTTCGCACCAACACCAGGATTAGTAAATCCATTGTCTTGGTGATCTTCATTGTTATTAATACGTGTGTAATTTTGAAACTTAAGTGTCGTTTCTAGAAAAACATTAAGATTATCCGCAATACCATAGCCGATTTGATTCTTAAATCCCATCCCTTCAAGTTCAGTTTTATTATTCGATAAACTATCTACGAATGTATAAGAAGACTCACCAATACTGCCTTGATAGTAAATGCTGCCTTTCTTTTGAAAAAAGTTAAGATCTCCCAGTGTTGTTTGAGCAAATGCCACTGAAGATGAGAGTGCGATGGCCACGAGGGCGATTTTTTTCATTTATTGTCTCCTTGATTAAAGGAATTTTATACTAAGGGACAATTGTTTGAGTAGAGAAAAAACTGAGCTGTAAGCTGTGAATAGAAAATTGAGCTCACTAGTGTCGAATCAGCACCAAAAAAAAGGCCAGGCATTAAGCCTGGCCCTCACTATCAATGCTATAAAAGCTTGAAATTAGAACTTATAAGTCATCGCTACGCGAGTCATCAAGTTATCAAGAGAAAGAATACCTTTCTCACCAGCAGTATCAGTAGTTGTACCATTGTTGTTTGTACCAACAACACCATCAACACTTAGGTCACCAAATTTAAGAGTTGCACCAGCATTAACGTTTGTAGAGTTATTTGCAGTACCTTTTCCGTTTTGACGAACTGTCGTTACGATAGCAGGAGCGATTGATCCATCATTACCGTGGTAATTATTATCAACTTTACTCCAGATATTTTGAACAATTGATCCACGAACTGTTAACCAAGAAGCAGCATCATGCTCAAGACCGATAGTAAGAGGAATTCTCATATCATCAAGATCAACTTTCTTTCCATTAAGAGCACCTGAAGTACCTTTTACATTTCTGTAAAAAGCAAGAGCTTCTAACTTTGTAAATACTGTCGTTTTATCAGTCATTTTGTGTTCTTTACCAGCACCTAATTGGTACAACCAGTAAGTTCCATCAAATTTTCCTGTGTATGCAGTAATATTGTTTGCTGCTGTCGACATTGCATTATGTTCCCAAGCTGCATGACGTACATAACCAAATACTTTTACGGCACTTAGGTCATAAGTAGCACCTAACTCGAAGCCTCTTTTACCTTGGAACTTATCAGTTCCATCGATTAGAGTTGTTCCACCAGCACCAGTTCTTGACTGCATACGTGCTTGGTTCTGAAGTGCGATATTAGCAAAACCTTCAAGTTTGTTTTTGATGAAACCAAAACGAACTGAAGTTGAAGTTTGTCTTGCACCTTGTGAGCTATCTTTTGAGTTAGAGTAAGTTACGTTAGTACCCCACTTTAATTCACCTTCATCTCCACCAAAGAATGCATCAATTTGATTATCTTGGTTGAATGAAGAGTTCTGAATGCTTCTTGTATAAGTACGAATTTCGTTAGTATAAGGAGATTCTGCACCTAAATAGAGACCATAAGCATATTTACCGTGGCCGTAAGTAACTCCACCTTCTGCTTGTGGATTATTATCAGTATCTTTTTTTGCTGATCCCGTACCTGCAGTTCCTACAGCTGATCCACCCCACTCAGTGATTACCATGTTTTTGTACATGTTAATATAAGCAGCATTCTGGAACATATTACGGCTGTCAGAAAAGTATAAAGAACCAATGTTTTCATTGATGTTCTCACCAAGAGCTAACATTCTTGCTTTTGTTGCAAAAGCAGGAGCAGCTGAAACGGCAAGAGCAAGACCTAGAACAATTTGCTTTTTCATTTTATTACCTTTTATTAGTTTTCTATTGAGACCTAATTCAAACGAGAACAGGGGATAATAATATCCCCTGTTTTAATTCATTATTTAAGAATTAGAATCTGTAAGTCATAGAAACGCGAGTCATCAAGTTATCAAGAGAAAGAATACCTTTCTCAGTAGTTGTGTTAGCGCCTACACCAGCATTGTTGTTAGTGTTTGTTCCAACTACACCATCAAATGATAAATCACCAAATTTAAGAGTTGCACCAGCATTTACATCTGTAGAGTTAGCAGTTGTGCTCTCTGTTTTCTTCTTAGTATCTTTGTTTTTAGACCAAAGATTTTGAGAGATTGATCCACGAACAGTTAACCAAGAAGTTGCATCGTGCTCAAGACCTACGATTACAGGGATTGCCTGTGAAGTAGATTTTGAATCATTTGTAGCAACAGCTGAATTCTTGATGTCGTTTTTGTTTTGAGAGAATTGAACTTTTGTGAAAAGAGTTGTTTTCTCAGTAACTTTATCATTACGACCAGCACCTACTAAGAAGCTTTGGTTTTCAGATTTGTTTTTTGGAGAAGTTCTCTTATTTTCGAAATCATTCATAGAATACTGACCAAAGATTGTGTAGTCATTAAGTTGGTAAGATCCACCAATTTCATATGAAGACTTTCTCTTGATGTCGTAAGCTCCAGCAACATCTTTCTTATCTGTAGAGTTACCCATAAGACCTGCTTTAACATAAGCAGTGAAGTCACCAAAAGTTGCACCTACGTTAAGGTCCATTGCTTTAGCTTCAGCATCTTTAAGTGTTGCTGCATTTTTATCTTCGTTAGAAGAAGTAGCATAAGTAAGGTTAGCTCCCCACTTGAAACCAGCGTCACCACCAACAAATAGATCAATTGCGTTTGAAGCAGCAAATGCAGTTGTTGAAAGTGTATCAACACCAGAGTTGAAAGAAAGATCACGACCTAAATGGATTCCGTAAACCATATTATTGTATGATTTATAAGCTCCACCTTCTGCGTTTGGAGCAGAGTTGTTTGTATTTGAATCAGTTGCTCCGCCAGTACCCCACTCGAAAGTGATTAGGTCTTTTTGGTTATTAACCTGAGCAGAGTTAAGGAAAATGTTACGGTTATCATTAATGTAGAATGATCCGTTTACACTTTCACCAAGAGCTTGAAGTCTTGCTTTAGATGCGAATGCTGGAGCTGCGAGAACTGCAAGTCCAAGTCCTAGTACGAGTTGCTTTTTCATGAAATCTCCTTTTTCAAATGACGTCGGTCATTTCTGTTCGATTTAGATAACTACTCAATAAAAATTTATTCTTATGTTAAAGTTTGATCATAGTCGGTAATTTTGTAAATACCCTTTTTTGCATATAAAGAGCATAAATCGCTCTCAGTAGGACCAAAACCTTTGGTTCTACGGGTATCAATTTTTTGACAGCATTGAATTTTGACAAAGGATGTAAAATAGATAAAGGGCGCTATCTTAAGAATTAAGACAGCGCTCTTTAGATTAGAAAAGAATATCGAATTTTAAGAAATTAAAAGCAATATCACTGTGTGATTTAAAAAACTCATCACGGATATCTCCACCATAACGTTTAAGTGTTAAAGAAACAGTTGGAGCATAAGAAATATTAGCAATCGAGTAACGGCCAAGATCAAATCTTTTCCCACCCTCAAGTTTCAATGAAAAATTAAATCCTGAATTATCATCAGAACCGTACTTGATTGTCATACGCTCAATTCCAACCATGGCACTGGCCATGTATGAGTTCTTAATATCTTCTGCATTAAAATTATAGATAGCACCACCAGCAACACCAAATTCACTTTGAAGTGAATCTCTATTTTTGAAATCTACATCTTCACGGTTAAAATGAACTTCACCTTTCCACATAACACCAACATACTGATCCCAATTCTGAGCATAGTTTAAATTAAGTCTGAAGTTAGATGTGTCACGATCCTCACCGCCTGAAGCTGCTTTATCATGAGAAAATTTAAGCCCTCCAGAATAAGCAAGATCAAATGCATCTACCGTAATAATTCGAGACTGTGCGAATGCAAAACTTGAAACAGTAAGGGCCACAAAGACCACAAACATTTTTTTCATAGATAACTCCTCTATATAATATTTAATTAGTTCCTAAAAGACTTCTACCTAGATGCATATACTGAGCACTTGATGGCCCACCTTCACCTAATAATTTAAGTGTTGGATAATCAAATGAAATTTGCTCTGACAAATTATCTTTCTGTCCCCATTGAATCATTTCTTCAGAATAAAGAATAAACTCTTTCTTTATTGATTTTTCAAAATCTGAAAAGACGCGATCAACAACTCGCTTCATCAAACGAATCTTACTCGCTAAATCTTCCGCTTGAGGCTCTTCTTCATGAATGAGAAACATAACATGCATTTTTTGAGTTTGAGTGGCGTGATTGAAGGCTTCAAACTCAACAATAAAGTGTCCCCATTCATGAGTCATCGACTGAGGAATGAAGATAGTTCTCTCTTCGTTATAAAGCTCTTTATTTAATTCCCAGCAAACTTGAATTCCCTGAAGAACATTCACACTTGAAAGATAATCCATAAGTTCAGTCGATAGACTCGACTTATCATGAATTAGATTAAGAAACTTTCCAGGGGCCATAGTAACATATAAATTTTCAGCAGTGACTTCGTTATAGTCCTTTGTCGTAAGGAGCCATTCATCTTTCTCTACTAAATCTTGAGGATTAGTTTTCTGAATAAGATCTATTACTTTTACATCTTGTGCTTGTGATAAATACTCATCTAATTTTTCCCAATTCTCCGCCTTAAACAGAGATGAGATTTGATAACGATAACCTAGCCCCTTAAATGTATCCTCACCATCACGCAGCTCCATAGGCTTTGCTCGTCCGCTAAACTCATGAAATTTCCCGTCTTTATAAAAAAGAGGCTCATTGATTTGGCGATGGCATTTAAAATCATAATACTTTTTATAAATGGCAGAAACTGTCTCTTCATCACGAAGTGTAGAGACCCCATTTTCGTAACTTTCAATCAAGGTATTTTTTGTTATTAGTCTTGATGAAATTAAACGAATTGAGTCCTCTGGATATTTCTCCTTCAACTCAATTAATTGAAGAACGGCCTTCAAATCATGACCTAAAATAAGGTGACGATAATGGCGACGAGGATTTTGATTTTTATGATCTTTTTTAAGATCTTTGAAAGCGCGTAGGTTAAAACTCATGGAGCTAGCATATAAAAAAAAAGGCACTCTTGCGAGTGCCTTTTTTGATTATCTGATAGCGAGTTTATCGCCAGGAAGAATCATTCTCTTTTTTATAATATGGGCATTCGTTTTAATAATTGTTCCCATTGGGACACCGGTTTTTTTAGCAACATTCCAAAGAGTGTCGCCTTTTCTCACCGTATAATAAACAGTTGGATTGCGAACAACTTTACCTTTCTTCATATATGAAGAAATAGATCTGCTATATGACATACGACGTTTATTATGACGTGGTGATTTTTCGTAGAGATCAGCATACATCGAAGCTTTCAGAGAGTGGTCTTCACGGAAAGGAAGAATAACTTCAGTTTTTTTGCTTACTCTACTTGTGATTCCAGGATTCAGATCCGCTAGTACATCAGTAGGCACTTTAAATTTTCTTGAAACCTGCTGAAGCGTCATATTAGTTGTAGCCACATAAGTTTTAAAACTATCAGCGATCACCTGATCTTTCCCTTCAAAAGAATCCCAATGCTCTTTAGCACCTACTGGAACTCTTAAAGAATAAATATCAGTCGTTGGAGGAACTTGCCATCTCACCACTTCAGGGTTGTAGCGTTTGAGTTCTTCGAAATCAATCTGTAGAACTTCAGCGACTTCATATAAATCAGTATTACCTTTAACCATGATTTCTTCATAGTCTAAAGCCTTCTCAAATTTTATTTCAGTGAAACCAAATTTATCTAAGTTTTTTCCGATAATAGCGAGTGCCATAATTTTTGGTACATAATTTTTTGTCTCAGGACGAAGATAACGTCCCTTTGTCAGCTTCCAAAAATCTTTTGTACGATACATACGAATGGCACGGGCCATTTTTCCTTCACCTGCATTATATCCAGCAGCTGCTAACTCCCAATGTCCAAAAAGATTATAAAGATCTTTTAGATAATCAGACGCTGCAATTGAAGCTTTAATTGGGTCACGGCGCTCGTCAACATAGTAGTCAATTGAGAGACCATAACGTTTTCCAGTATAAGGCATGAACTGCCATGGACCTACAGCACGGGCCCAAGAACGTGCGTGATTCATAAATCCAGACTCTGCCATGGCAAGATAGATCAAGTCACGTGGAAGGCCACGGTCTGCGAGAATTTTTGAAAGAACGGGAGCATAACGCCCAGAACGTTGCGTGTAGTTTTGAAAATGCTGGCGGCCTCGTCCTGTAAAAAACTTTACCCACCCTGCAACTTGCTTATTCCAAACCACAGGAATATCAAATTTCTTATTACGAAGACCTAGGTGCTCAGCGCCCTCTAGTTCATAAATTTTAAGTGGAGCAGTGAAAGTTCCATCATGTGCGGAGCCAATAATACAGCCCTTACAATTTGGAAGATCCATTTCGATAATATTTTCTTGAACGCGATAATACTCAGCTTCTTCAGAGACTGATGGCTTATAGTCGGCTACTTTCGAATCTTTGTTTGATGTGGCGCAGGCACCGAGAAGGGCCAACATCAAGAGGGGCATCCAAGTCTTAGTCATCATTCTTAACCTCATGCTAATTTTACTCTTAATACGTGAGGTAAAATCTTACCTCAACACATTAAGGATATTCTACTTAAACTTAACGACGTTAGTGGGGAAAATTTTTAATAGCTGACTCTTTCCAACCGCCTGATTATAGGACCAGTGCCTTAGGTCTAGACTTGAACCGGTAAATCTGCTCCTGCTAATACCTGAGTTTATTCCTCGGACAAGTCTAACGATCTGAATTTCTTTATTTATGTTATTATTTCTTAAATGAACTCCAAATTTTTAATCTATTTTATTCTTATTCTCATCTTTGCCCCTACAGCAAATACCCATGCTAAGGTCGAGCCACCTAATTATAATTTCTCACTGGATACATTAAAAGATTTCTATCCAGAGGCAGATATTAAAGAACTAGAAAAAAAATATGGTAATCCTGAAGTCATGAGCGGAAGTGGAGGCAACCTCACTTTGAAGTTTTATGTCTCACATATACGCTATAAATTTCCTGTTTTAGTTCAAGCACAGGACGGGAAAGTTCTCGATATGTTTGCCAAACTCCCTTCTTATTTTCTGCACGATATTTTTCATCAATCCCTTATCAATCGCCTTGGGAAACAAAACGAATATAAAAAAGTTGGTGAAGAGGCTGTTTACAAATGGAATAAGACTGAACTAACTCACGTCTATAGCGGTGCTTGCACGATTACATGCTTTCCCATTTTTTATACGGTATTTCCAACTACGATGAAACCGGAAAGACCTTTTACACCCCTCTTAGAGAAGATGAAAAAGGCCAGTCAGCAATAGATTATTTTTTTATTTGAAGTGGATTTGGAATATTTTTCATTTTAGCATATTTAAGAATACCAAAACTCGCTAAGATCATGATGAAACAAAGAATCTGTCCCATCGTGAAATATTCCATATAGTAGCCAAGTTGA
Source organism: Bdellovibrio sp. (assembly GCA_022729855.1). Taxonomy (GTDB): domain Bacteria; phylum Bdellovibrionota; class Bacteriovoracia; order Bacteriovoracales; family Bacteriovoracaceae; genus DZBG01. The sequence continues at coordinate 4,227 of DZBG01000078.1, read as the reverse complement.
GAATCAGGTTCTCTAAAAAACTCTACTGTGAATCTAAAGAATCCGTAGCCAAGTAGAAATACCGAACTCACGACACCATAAAACTTTTGGCGACGATGAATCAAAAATAAAATGGCAAAAAGAATTAGCCCTTCTGAGATTCCTTCATAAAGCTGAGAAGGATGTCTTGGAAATGGTCCACCGCCAGGAAAAACCATCCCGGCCCAAGAGTCTGTTACCCTTCCGTAAAGTTCACCATTAATGAAATTTCCCATACGCCCAAAAAATAAACCAGGAGCTCCTGCTACTGCCATACAATCAGCGATTTGGAAAAAATGTAATTTGTGTTTTCTAGCAAACATCCAAGTGGCGAGACACATTCCTGCGACTGCACCGTGAAAACTGAGACCACCTTTCCAGACAGCAAACATGTCTCCTAAGTGGTCACCATAATAATCCCAATTATAAATAAACACATAGGCCAGTCGAGCACCAATAAACATTCCCACGATTAACCATGTGACGTATTTATCAATCTCTTCTTTTGGAATTGGCCAAAATTTTTCAGTGGCCAGGTATTTAAGAATCTGTCCACCAACTAAAAACCCAAGGACATACATAAGTCCATACCAGCGGATTTCAAGAGGGCCTAAAGATAAAAGGACGGGATCAAACCATTGTGTATTATTCATGCCCTAAAGCTTAAATAAGCTTTAGGCATAAGACAAGGATTTGCTTAGTGGAGCGTCTTGCCAATAATAACTAGCTGAAGAATTCATGCACAGATCAACGATAGATTTTTTCATTTCAGGACTCAGACCTGTAAAACTCATTAAACATGTGCTTACAGAAAGAAAACTCATTAGCTCTTCGCGTGAAAGAGCACTTCCCATTTTTTTATTCTGATCTAGGCGATGAATATGAAGGCCATGCTGAAATGAACTCTCGCCATGTGATGAGAATATTAATTTCTTTTTATAATCAATAAAAACAGCTTCTCCAAAAGACTGAGCTTGTTTCATGATAATGACTCCATCATCTTTGGCAGTTCCCCAGTAAGAAATAACCCCAAATGGTGCTAGGGCCATAGCAAGAAAACGTGTCATCACAACTCGAGCGCCTGTGATTTGTTCATTAGTATGAATATTAGTGACGATGGCCATATCCCAAAGTGGTTTTCCAGAAGGAGACATTAACAGGGCAATTTTTCTATGAGTGTAAACTGGAGCTCCTGCATGTACAGAAAGACTTTCAAATCCATATTGGTCTAATGAATCACTTGACTGTAATTGCTGAAGAATTTTTCCTGAAGCCTCTTGAATCGTTAATAATTTAACTCCGGCCTTCTGAAGAGAGATACCTCGGACTTCGAGATCTGACAAAAGATCAAAGCCTACTTCACTCAGTACCTGGGTTAACTTACTAATCTCAACCTCAGGATGAAGCCTTACGTACACTGGGTACTGGTGCTTTTTCTTAAACTGATAATAGGTCCATTTGATATTGCTCATAATTGGTTATCTCCAATTAAATTTATCGGAACCTTGCTAAATACTCTGAGGACTTTAAGCTTAAGCATTCCAGTCAAATGTCTATTTTTTAGACACTTTCACCAAAACTTCATCACCCCACCACTCCAAATACTTAATACCCATCATAGGAACATGGCACCTCTATTGCTCTTTAAAGCTCTACTTATGGACAAAATCGAGCTCAGGCCACTTCATTCACCCCTTCATAATCAGGTTGGTAGTCATGACTACCTTCTTTATGCTCGTCCATTAACCGCTAAACTCCTCTCTGCTATGGAACTAGACAAATCTTATATTGATGGATCTGGAAACTGGCTTACTTATATTAGAAATGATCAATCAAGAAGAGTTCTAGATATCACTGGTGGATATGGAGCAAACTTATTAGGTCACAAAAACAAACATTTATCTGAACTCTATAAAAATCTCATTGATCAATCTGGGCCCAGCCTTACTCAAGGAAGTCTTAGAAATAAAACCGGTGAACTAGCACGAAAAATATCTGAGATGCTTCAAACAGAAACAGGAGAAGGCCCTTGGGTTTCAACTCTATCAAATTCTGGAACAGAAGCAGTGGAAGCAGCCTTAAAACACAGTTTACTTTCATATCAAGTTCATTTAACACAAATTGATCAAGAACTCCAAAGAGAGATGAACCAGTTTGAAATGCAATCACGTTTCATACAAGAAAGTAAACGCTCAGAAGTTTTAAAAAAATTAAAAACAGAATTATTGTCATGCTTAGACGATTTGAATTGTCATGAAGAAAGAAAATCTTACCTACTTCACCAAGTTCAACAAACAACAGATCTAAATGATTTACGTGATCTTGTGAACACTTTTAATCAAAGACAATTTGGAGAAAAACCCAAATTTATTGCTTTAGAAAGAAGCTACCACGGGAAAAGTTTAGGAAGTCTAAGTGTTACTTGGAATCCAAAATTCAGAGAGCCCTTCTATCTTGGCAAAGAGCATCTGCAAGATACTATTTTTATTTCTCCCTATATTTTAAAAGAAGAATTTGAAACTATCTTAAAAGATAATCAAAAAGACATTATCTACCTTTCGATGGGAAAAAATAGCATCCAATGGAAAAAACATTCTTTATCTGGGATTGCTGCTGCCATTGTTGAACCCATTCAGGGCGAAGCAGGAGTGCATGAACTCACAACTCAGTTTCTAGCGATTTTAAAGAAAGCTTCAATTGAAAAGAACTTTCTTCTTATCTTTGATGAGATACAAGCGGGACTATTTAGAACAGGAAAATTGGCCTCTGGTTCACACTCAAATATTACTGCTGATATTTATACTTTTTCAAAAGGACTTGGGGGCGGTCTCGCAAAGATTGGCGCCACAGTCATTAATCAAAAAAAATATATTGAAGAATTTGGCTTCCTCCACTCTTCTACTTTTGCTGAAGATGATCTTTCTTCAGCTGTTGCTCTAGAAGTGTTAAATATTTTAGATAATAAAGAATTAATAAATGAAGCCATGAAGAATGCAAACTACTTTGAATTCAGGCTTCAGTACTTAAAAGAAAAATTTCCTACTATCATCAAAGAGATTCGTGGAAAAGGGCTGATGCTTGCGGTGGACTTCTTTGATCGTCTTGAAGAAATCTCATTCGAGTTCAAGGTTCTTTGTGAATCTCAAATGCAAGGCTATCTATTAAGTTCATGTCTTCTCAATCATGAAGAAATAAGAATGTCGCCTTCGCTTTCTAATTCACTTACTTTAAGAGTTCAACCATCTCTTTATATAGAACTCCATGAAATTGAACATGTTATTGCAGGTCTAATAAGACTTTGTGAAGCCATTGAATCGAAAAACACTTCTTATCTACTAGGATCAATTTATCCATCGGAAGTTGTTAAAAACTTATATTCAGGAGAGCTGACAAGTAAGATTGAGAAATCAGATCGTTCATTAAGTGTATTTCTTTGTCATATTATTGATATTGAACATATAACAAAAATTTCTCCTTCTCTCAAAGAAGTAAGCCCAAATACTGTCTTGAAAAAACTTGCTCTGACTAAAGATATTGGTGAATTTAAGGTTTATCATGCTCAGACCCTTAAAGATAAAATGGGTAATGAAATGGATGTGGTTCTCATGGCCATTCCAGTTAGTTCAGAGGAACTTAAAAAGAGTTTTACCTCTTCAAAGACAAAATACAAAATTATCAATAAAGTTCAGAAAGCAGTTGAATACTCAAAAGATCTTGGTGCCTCGACAGTTGGCCTCGGGCAATTTACATCAATTGTAACTGGTAATGGTCTTTATCTTGATCCAATGGGATTAAATATAACAACAGGAAATGCTTTTACAATTGGTCTGGCAATAGAGGCTTCAATCAAGGAAGCACAAGATAAGAATATCCAAATAGAAAAATCAAAAGTCGCCCTTATTGGAGCTGCTGGAAATATTATGTCAGTGGCTTCCGCTGTCATTGCTGAAAAAGCACATTCAATAGTAATGATTCACCATTCTCCTCTGGACAGTAGTTTAAAATTCCAAGAGGCAGCAAAAAGAATTCTCAAAGATATTCTTTTATCAAAATCAGAAAGTTCATTAATCAAATTAGTCCAAGAGAATCTTACTCTAGAAGATATGAACTCATCTCGATGGATTGAAATTATTGAGTCAGATCTACTTTCAAATAGAACCCAACTACCATTTCCTAGTGCAACTTTTCTTCATCATAACTTCATAAGGT
>DZBG01000077.1 GCA_022729855.1 Bdellovibrio sp. | reverse complement strand
TATGAAGTTATGATGAAGAAAAGTTGCACTAGGAAATGGTAGTTGGGAAATAAATTATCTGTTTTTTCTGGAGATACTGCTTTTAAAGGAAAACTGATTAAAGAACGTAAAAGTTCTGAGTCTCTTGATCTTGCTCGTGATTTTTTGAAAGAAGAGTATGAGGCCATTGGATTTGAAGTGAGTCTTCAGCCTTTTGCTAGTGGAGTGAATTTTATTGCTGAGAAAAAAGGATCTAAAAATCCTGAAAAAGTTTTGATCTTGAGCTCACATATTGATTCTGTTGGAAATAAAGGGGCCAATGATAATGGCACAGGAACAATTGGCCTTCTCGCAATTGCTCAAGAATTCTCAAAAAATAATTATGATTATACGATTCGCATTCTTGGCTTTGATAGAGAGGAAGTGGGTCTTAGAGGTTCAGATGCTTATGTGGCCACAATTAGTAAAAAAGAAAATATCATCGGAAATATTAATTTTGAGATGATGGGGACCAATTCAAGAAAAGATGGAGCTTTCCATATTATTGATTGTAAATATGGATACTCTCAGTTCTTAACAACTGAGCTTCAATCTGCCATTTCAACTCTCTCACTTCCATTAAATGTTGTGAAAGGCTGTACTGATAGAAGTGACCATGCTTCTTTCTGGCGTAAAAAAATTCCTGCTGTTGTTGTCTCAGAAAACTTTTTCGGTGGTGACTCAGATCCTTGTTACCACGCAAAATGTGATATTATGGATTCAAGACTTGATTACGGTTATATGACTTCAATTATGGAAGCCGTACTTGAAGCTTCTGAAAAACTTATTATAAAGGCGAAGTAAATATGTCAGAACAGGAAGTAGAAGGTATTTTTCTTGGAGTGATGGAACTTCAAGAGGCAAAGCTTCATCAAATTAAACTTAAGCAACAAGATGTTCACCTCGAATTAAAAACCAATGGAGCAACTTGTACAACTGGTTGCAAAGTGACTGTTGAAGTTTGGGGAAGCATTGAAGATAAAGATTTAATTCAGCAATATATGCATGAAGATTTCAAAAAGAACTTAGGTGGGCACAGTATTAATGTGGAAGCATTCCAAGAGGTCTTTGATCCGAACGCTACTGAAGTGACTTGTCAGGCCTGTGGAGCTAAGTTTGCACCTACTGCTAACGAGTGCCCAGACTGTGGACTGATGTACTAATAATCAGCTTTTCGGTTTCTTTTTTTCTCAGAATCTAGCTTTTTTGTTTTAAGTCTTTTTTGGATGGCCGAATATTTTGGTTTGGTTTTTTTTCTTGGTTTTGGTGGGAATCTCACAGCTTCAAGCATGGCATGTAGTTTTTCAACACAGTCTTCAATATTGGCCTTCTGCGTCCGATTCTTTTGGCTGGTAATCTGAACCATACCACCATCAATAATATAATTACCGTAATGAGCGCGAAATCTCTCTTTGATATCAAAACTGAGTGATTCAGAGGCAGTAATATCCCAGTACATCACAGCTTTTGTGTTCACTTTGTTGATATTCTGGCCTCCGGCGCCAGAACTTCTAGCAAAAGTGAATGTAAATTCAGAAAAGGGTATTTTTATTCTATCCATAGATAAGTAGAATGATAGCACATGAAAGATAAGCCTTGGTACGTATATATTATTCAAACAGAGAAGGGCATCCTTTATACTGGAATCACGACTGATATAGAGCGTAGGTTTTCGGAACATCTTTTTGAATCTAAAAAAGGTGCCAAATTTTTTAGAGGTTCTGTGCCAGAAGAGATTGTTTACCGCGAGGTCTGTGATTCACGATCGAGTGCCAGTAAACGTGAGGCCCAGATAAAAAAAATGAAAAGAGCTGATAAGTTAAGGATGTGTTTTGGACAAGATTAAAATCATTAACCAATTAATTGAAATGAATCGTACCGAATTGGCCCGTGCCGATGAAGCTTTTCATTCCACTAATGCCCTGGCCACTGAAGGGGATGTTAAGCAAGAAAGTAAGTATGATACTCGCGGAATAGAAGCTGGCTATTTAGCTGGTGCCCAAAAAAAACGAGTGGAAGAACTGAAACTTGATCTTCATAAGCTGGAAGAATTTCTTTCTTTTGATCTTAAACAACACAATGAAGTTATTTTAGGATCTCTTGTGACTATTGATATGGGAAAAGAAGAGAGAACTTATTTTGTTTCACCAAGTTTTGGGGGAGTGCAGCTACAGTTTGGTTCAGTGATAGTTCATGTTGTCACAACAATCTCACCCATGGGTGAGGCAATGCTTGGATTGTCTGAGGGTGATGAATTAGAACTTGATCCCACTAAGATTTATACTATTTTAAAAATTAACTAGGATGTTTTGTGCTCCTTAACTTTTTCAATCTTGTTCTGAAGTTGACTGGATGGCGATTTGTAAGAAATATCCCAGATGATTTAAAGTCATTTGTGATGATAGGTGCTCCTCATACTTCTAATTATGATTTTTTTCCGGCCATGGGTGTCTCTTATCAATTGAGGCCCTATGCTAAATTTATTATCAAAATCGAATGGCTAAAGCCTCCCATGGGAATCTTGTTTAAGGCCATGGGTGGCATTGGTGTGAATCGTGGACTTATTAAAACGGGTAAAGTGGCAAGCTCAACGGATTTGTTTGCCAATTTATTTAAAGAGCATAATCCTTTCGTTTTAATGATTTCACCTGAAGGCACAAGAAGTCCTGTGGATGAGTGGAAGAGCGGATTCTATTATATAGCTCAAAAAGCCGGAGTCCCTATTGTTCTGGGCTATGCTGATTATAAAAAGAAAGAATATGGTCTTGGAATGGTGATTTATCCTACAGACTTTGATAAAGATATGAAGGCCATTGCGAATTTTTTCAGCACAGTTGAAGGTCATACGCCTCAAAAATTCAAATTAGATAAACGTTATAAATAAAAAGTTAAATTAATGAAAAAGCACACTCAAGGTATTATTCAAATTGTTCTTTCTGGTCTTATGTTCAGTTTTATTGGTCTTATTGGAAAAATGGCCTTTGAACGACATATCCTCTCGCTTGAACTTTTGGGACATCGTTTTGTTATTTCAACACTTATACTTTTTGTCTTTATGATTCTTTTTAAGCCTCATTTACTTAAGACCAGTGTCAAAAACATGTTTCTTTTTGGTGCTCTTGGTGTGGGAGGCTATTCGATGATGGCCATCATGTTTATGTTGGCCCTTGAGAAAGTATCAGCTTCACTTTGTGTGCTTCTTCTTTATACCTATCCTATTATGGTGGCCTTGATTGGACACTTCTTTTTAAAAGAGAAAATTAGTAAGCAGAAAGCCTTCTATTTTGTGATGGCCCTGATTGGTTTAGTGATGCTGGTTTATGGTGATATTGAAGTTCATCAGATTCAAGGCGTGATCTACGGAATTTTAGCGGCTGTCTTTTACAGTCTCTATATTGTTCTCTCAAAAGTTTATATTAAAGAAACTCCTGCCTTTACTGCCATCTTCTATGTGCAACTTGCCTCGGCTATTCTAGCAGTTTCACTTTCGTTTACAGGAGTTGATCGCTACTTTGCAGTCCTTCAAGACTCTTATGGTTTGATTCTCTTTTTTGCCATCGTGAGCACAATTGGAGCGATGGTACTATTTATGGATGGACTGAAAAAAATCAAGAGCTGGGAAGCTTCAATTTTGAGTCTGTCTGAACCATTATTTGGAGTTTTACTATCAGTCTTCTTTCTTGGTGATAAACTAGGATTACTTAAAGTGAGTGGAGGATTAATTGTATTAATCTCTTTGGCGTTTATCTCACTTCCTGCAAAAAAACTAAAACTCTAAGTAAGCAGCTAGGCCTTTAGTCTGAGTATCGATAATGGGTGCAAATGATATTTTATTGTTTGAATCTCTCTGAAGGCTTTGAATTCCAAAACCAAAAGCTAGCCCAATGGTAGCTCCTGCTAAAACATCGTGAGTGCGGTGTTTGTTGTCATTGATTCGACTCGCGCCAGTAAGTAGGGCCACACCCATGGCAGGAATTCCCCATTGCCATCCGTGCTCGGCCCAAACATATCCACTAAACGCAAAGACAGTAGATGAGTGTCCTGAAGGAAAAGAATTTCTTTGTGAGTGATCATGAGGTCTTGGCTCACGAATGGTGTATTTAAGAACAGTGGTTACACCACCTGCATAGGCCGTGGCCTTAAACATGCCCAGTGCTCGTTCATAGGCCTTTGCATCACCACGGTAACCAAGATACATATTGGCGAGAACATAAGCTGCATTAGGAATAAGTTGACCAGCCATATCGCCGTAATTAGAAAAATCACCTAGAGGTCTGTTTCTTACAACTTTATTTTGTCCACGATCGAATTCTTCTTCAAATATAGTGGCGAGTAAAGTGAGTGAAGCTCCGCCAATGAGAATGTATTTTGCGGGGGTGGTAGTAACAGGAGAGCTAATCTCATTCTTAAAATCAGATCCGTTCCAGGCAAAGCTAGGAACACTAATAAGAGTTGCAAGAACAAAGATAAGTTTTTTCATAACCAAAGTATAAGCACTTTAGTTATTTGTTCCAAATGATAATACCTTCAGCGACGAGTTTTTTAAATGTTTCATCATTAGGATCAATTGGGTCAACTAATGGAGCATCTTCAAGCGGAAGGAGGAGTTCCAAAGCTTGTGCATTAAGTTCGATAAATTTTAAAAGTCCGTCATGATTTCTTGCAATACATAAAAGGTTAGGCTTTTTGATGATCTCGATTTCACTCTTCTCTGAGGTTTGAATCATCTTTGCCACATCATACTTTAAGTCTAAAAATTGGCAGGTCGGATTCAGATAAACACCAATACCATCGGGACTTTTTTCATGTGATGTATAAACTTGAAACTCAGCAATTTCATAGAGTGCAATCTCGTAAAGATAATAGGGAAGAACTTCGAGATTTGCCTTCAGTAAGAGAAAATCCGGAAATTGAAAACTCAATTGATTGAGATCATATGAAGTAGGAGGGTAGAGAGTGAAGTACTCCCGGGCCACATCTGCCCAATCAAAATTTTGGAATTTCAGAAGTCTTGGAAACATTTTCTCCAAGGTCCCTTCATAGTGGCCCCAGACCATTTCTTTATAAATAAGACCTCGGGCATTATTGGCCGAGATACTTTCACCATTATCATGACCAACAAGGTAGTTTTCCCAAGAGTTAAGGTATTGGTTTAAATTCATAAAATACTTCCTAGAATATTTTTGGCTTTTAAGACTTCACTTTCTAAAATATTTATTTCAGGTACATCATTATCCCACTCAATTAATGTTGAGACAGGACGTTTTAAAAGTTTGATTGTCTCAGAAAAAAGATCCCATACCTGTTGATTCACAAAATCTCCATGGGTATCAATGAGAACATCCCCACGATCAAAATGTCCGGCGAGATGGATTTGAATTACTTGATCGAGTGGTAAGGACTTAATATATTCAAGAGCGTTGTATTGATGATTAAAACTATTCACAAAAACATTGTTCACATCTAATAAAAGATAGCAGCCAGTTTTTTTTACAATTTGCTGGATAAACTCAGGCTCACTCATTTCATGATGGGCAGACTCTACATAATAAGAAATATTTTCTAAGGCAAATGGGGTCTTCATTTTATCTTGAATATGATTGATCTTAGTTGAAATAAGATCCACCGATTCTGAACACCTGAGAGTGGGAATCAAATCATGGAAATGAACTTTATTATTTGAGGTAAAACACAAATGATCAGAAAACCAAGGGGACTTCGTTTTCTCGATAAGGCTTTTAAGTGACTTAAGGTAATATGGGTTTAAGGGGTCAAGACTTCCCAGCGATAGCTCTACACCATGACAAATCACAGGATAGTTTTCTAAAATCTTATTCAGGATATTTTCCTGATGGCCGCCCATGGACATAAAATTTTCAGAAATTACCTCAAGCCAATCGACTTGAGGTAATCCATTTAAAAAATCTTTATGATGGGAGCGACGCAGGCCAATCCCAACCCCTAGAGTTTTCATTAATTAACCTTATTTCTTTTTCTTTGCATCTTTGCTTGCACACTTGTGTTCAACTCCGCACTTCATATCAGAGCTGCATTTTTTGTCTGCTGAGCACTTCTTTTCTACTCCACATTTTTTATCTTTCGTTTTTGCTTTTGCTGCTTGAACCTCTGCCGAACAACCTCCAGCTCCACACTTCATTTCTTCTGTTTTAGTATGGTCATCCGCATAGGCATTCCAGCTATCCGGCGTTACATCTACAATTTGTGCTCCAAGAGTTACCACTCCGGCCACAACCGTTGATGAAACGATTTTCTTTAATGATGAGGTCTTCATAAATCTCCTTTAGAAGTTGTTTTCCTGGTTATAAGAACGAAGGCTTTTCAAGTTTTGTGACAGGAATGGCCTAATATCCTTAAGTGGTTGATAAAAGAGGGCCTTATTTGACCAATCTCCATGAAGTTTTTATCTAGTTTGATTGTCTGGCGCTCTTATTCAGAGTAGATTGGCCCACTATGAAAGACGAAATGATTAACCCAGATGAATTACCCATAACCGCATGGCTTCCTACGACCGTGAAGGAAGCTAAGAAGCGTGGTTGGGATGAGCTTGATGTGATTCTTATCACTGGCGACGCTTATGTTGATCATCCGGCCTTCGGTGCGGCAGTCATGGGAAGAATTTTTGAATCATTGGGCCTTACTGTGGCCATCATCGCGCAACCAAACTGGCGTGATGATCTTCGAGATTTTAAAAAATTTGGAAAGCCTCGTTTATTTTTTGGTGTGACTTCTGGAAATATGGATTCCATGGTGAACAAATACACTGCTGGAAAACGAATGCGTTCAACTGATGCTTATACTCCGGGTGGCTCTCCTGATTTTAGACCAGATTACGCAACAACTGTTTATACAAGAATTCTCAAAGACCTTTATCCTGATTCACCGGTATTGATCGGTGGGATTGAAGCCTCACTCAGACGAGTGACTCATTATGATTTCTGGGAAGACAAACTTCTTCCGAATATTCTCACCATGTCTGGAGCTGATCTTCTTGTTTACGGAATGGGGGAGCAGCCTATTCGCGACGTGGTTGAATACTTAAAGCGCGGAACACCTTTTAAAAACCTTAAAACAATTCCACAGACAGCGATTCTTATCGATGAAGATGAAGAACTGCCAAAAAATAAAAAATGGGAAACTTATGAGCTGAACTCTCATGAGGATTGCCTTGCTGATAAATTGGTTTACACAAAAAATTTCATGCATGTAGAAGTGGAATCCAATAAACAATATGCCAGACGTCTTGTTCAAAAAGTTGAAGGCAAAAAAATTGTTATTAATCCTCCTTATCAAACCATGACAGAAAAAGAAGTGGATGCTTCTTTTGATCTTCCTTATACAAGACTTCCGCATCCAAAATACAAAGACAGAGGTCCCATCTCTGCTTTTGAGATGATTAAGTTCTCAGTGAATACACATCGCGGATGTTTCGGTGGATGTAGCTTTTGTACAATCTCTGCTCACCAAGGGAAGATGATTGCTTCAAGATCTAAGAAATCAATTTATAAAGAGCTCGATCAAATTACCAAGATGCCAGACTTTAAAGGTTATCTCTCTGATCTAGGCGGCCCATCGGCCAATATGTATCAGATGAAGGGGATTGATCAGGCCGTGTGTGATAAATGTGCGGCTCCCTCGTGTATCTTCCCTCAGATTTGCAAAAACCTAGATACGAACCCACAAAAGATGACTGAGCTTTATCAAGAAGTTTCAAAACATCCCAAAGTGAAAAAAGCATTTGTGAGTTCTGGTCTTCGTTATGATCTCATGTTTGATCCACGTTCGACTCACCCAAAAGAGGATGAGGCCTATGTTGAGCAGCTTATTACTCACCATGTTTCTGGACGCTTGAAAGTGGCCCCCGAGCACACAGAGGATCATGTTTTAAAACTCATGAGAAAACCGAGCTTTGATTATTTCAAAAAATTTAAGGATCGATTTGAAGAAGTGTCACGCAAGCACGGACTCAAACAAGAGATCATTCCATACTTTATTTCATCTCACCCTGGGTGCAAGCCTGAGGATATGGCCAATCTCGCGGCCAAGACAAAAGAGCTGGGTTACAAGCTTGAGCAGATTCAAGATTTCACTCCGACACCAATGACTGTGGCTACAGAGATTTATTACTCTGGTTACCATCCGTATACATTAAAGAAAGTGGAAACGGCGATCAGCCTAGATGATAAAACAAAACAGAGAACATTCTTCTTCTGGTACAAACCTGAGAACAAGAACTTCATCAAAAACTATTTGTCTAAGATGAAGCTCTTTGAACTTCAGGATAAGTTATTTGGTTAGGCCCTTACTTTTTTAGTCTCGGCCTTATCGAATTTAAATGAATATCCACATTTTTTGCATCTTTGAGTGACCTTATATCTTGTTTTGAAAACATTAAAGGTCACGTCTTTATGAATGGTAGCAACTGTATTGTAGTTTTGGTCTCTGATTTCTCCAGTCTTCATATTCTTAGTTTCTGTTCCATCAAAATGAGTCCCAAGATTTTCTTTGCCAATGGTCTCTAGGGCAAAAAACTTTTTGCAAGACGGACATCTTGTGGAAAAGATGAAGGCCCCAACAAAAAGAGCAGCAATAAGTCCAATCCCCGCAAAGAGTTTTGTGAAAAAGCTATCTGACTCAGCTCTTTTTGCTTCATCATTTTTTTTCCACTGAAGTCTCTCGGCACAGACGGGGAGTTCTAAAATACCTTCTTCTTTACAAATATTATCAAGGTATTCGCCTGTCACATTAAGTTGCTCGGCCCCTTTAAGACCTTTCTCGCAGATCGCATTGTCTTTACTGTTGGTACAATCCAAAACAAAATTGATGAAGAGTTGTTTGTTGTCTGTTTTTGGAAGAATTCCTGTACAGAAATAAGATTCTCCGCCGGCCTTCACAATCGCCGTACAATTAGAAACCGTATACGTATTATAAATTTCGTTGGCCTTCTCATTTCCAGGGGCCTGTTCTTTGTTGGCATTATCCAGTGGAACAGAAAGCATATTAAGACCGGCATCACACATCATTGTTGCGCTCGACTTACAAACTTCTTCAAGCTTAGTGAGAAACTTAGGATTTAAAGTGGGTTCTCCACTTTCATTAAGACCAATTTCTCTTGTGACTTTATTATACCAACCCTCAGAGCAGGCCCTTTCATCACCTTGTTGACATGCCTCGGTATACTGCTCAAAACTCGATGATTCATCAAGCTGGGCAAAGGCAGAAAATGAAAAGATGAGAGAGAAAATAAACAATGTTTTCAAGACAAAACTCCTCATGAGTAATGGTAGGTAATAGCTAAATTATATGAAGTTTCTTAAAGACTAAAAGAGGAATAAAAGGGTAATCTAAATCTTATGACAACCTTAATTACACTACAAAACTTGAGTCTTTCATATCCCCATAAAGTGATCTTCAAAGATGTGACTTTTACCCTGAATCAAGGGGATAAAATTGGAGTTCTTGGTCTTAATGGCCATGGAAAATCATCACTCTTTAAGATTATTGCAGGGGACGCCAAACCTGATACAACTGTTCCACCATTCATCTACGATAAAAATAAAGACTTCACCTATTTCTATGTTCCACAGGAACTACCAAACTTAGATAAATGGAATGTGGCCGAATACTTTTATGAGTTTCACCAAACTTTTAAAAATATCAAATTTCAATTGGATGATATTTCTGAAAAACTCACTTCAGGTGAAGGAAATTTCGAAAAGTTGATCGATAAGCAAGGGCATCTGTATGAGGAGCAAACCAAACTAGGTGTGGACCGTATTGAAGGTCAGTATACGAGCTATTTAAAACTTTTTGGAGTTGATAATACTGACCGCCGTATGGATTCTCTATCTGGTGGAGAGCAAAGAAAGGTGGCCTTAAGCCTTGGACTTTCAGCTCCTCAAGAACTCATCCTTTGGGATGAGCCTACCAATCACCTTGATTTGGAAACCATTCAAGATTTTGAAGAAGAACTACAGAGTTCACGCAAAACTTTTATGATCATCTCCCATGATAGAGAACTACTTAATAATGTCGTTGATCGTATTGTTCATATTCAGCAAGGAAAGCTTCAAAGTTTTTCTGGAACCTATGAAGCTTATCTGACTTATCTTCAAGATGAGCAGAAACGCCGTGAAAAAGAATTGGATCGCTTAACCAATACTCATCGCCGTGAATCTGCGTGGATTATGAGAGGAGCGAAAGCTCGTCGTACAAAAAGTAAGAAGCGTATTGAAGACTACGGAAATTTAAATTCAACGATTGCTGAACTTAAATCCAAGGCCCATAAATCGGTGAGTCTTAATCTTCAATCATCAGGAAGAAAATCAAAAATCTTGGTTTCAGCAGAAGATGCGACTCTTAAATTTGGAGACCGCACTCTCTTTAAGGGAATTGATTTCTCGGTGGCCAAGGGGGACAAGATTGCCCTTCTCGGACGCAATGGAGTCGGGAAGAGTTCACTCCTTAAGCTTATCCTCGGAGAGCTTGAGCCCACTGCTGGAACGGTTAAGAGATTAGATCAAATTGATATGGGTTACTTCTCTCAAAAACGTGAGTCTTTGGATGATAACCAGACTCCATGGAATATGATTGGAGAGGGAATTGACTTTGTTATCTCAAATACTGGAGACAAACGTCACGTCGCAAGTTACCTCGAAGGATTTCTTTTTAGTTCTGATGAAATTAAAAGACCAATTCATACATTCTCAGGTGGAGAAAAAAATCGTCTTCAATTAGCTCAGTTTATGAAGCACGCCAGAGATCTCTGGATCTTTGATGAGCCTACCAACGACTTGGACTTAGAGACAATTGGAATCCTAGAAGAGGAACTTCGCAATTATCCTGGTGCTCTTATTGTCGTAGGACATGATCGCGCTTTTATTGATAATGTGACTGATAAATGTTGGGTTATCCATGATGAAGAGCTTCATCATTTTGAAGCGGGTTATTCTCATGCTGAAATGTTCCTTGAGGCCATCCACCTTGAAGAACAAATGAAAAAGAAAAATGGTTCAGGGAATAAAAACTCATCATCGCAAGCAGCAGCCCCAACTGAGGCCAAAGCAGGAATGAGTAATAAAGAAAGAAATCGCTATAATCAAATCTCTGATGAAATTGAGAAAGCCGAAGCTCATATAGCGACTCTAAAATCCGCTCTTGAGAAAATTGATTACGCCACCATGACTAAAGAGTCTAAAACTGAGATGGAAAAATTCCAATTTCAGTTAGAGAAGAGTGAAAAGAAACTAGAAGGACTCATGGAAGAGTGGGCCGATCTTGAGTCTAAGCTTTAAAAGATTCTTTTAAAGCTTCAAAGATCAGTTTTCCTTCTTTGGATCTGATCATCTCTGGATAGCAGACAAGGGCCAACTTATCTTTGAACGAGGGAGTTTGGGGAACTCGTTTAAGACTCAGGCGTTGAGATTTTACTACCTGAGAGGGAAGAATTCCCACTCCCGCTCCTGAAAAAATAAGACTGGCGGCAAGTTCTAAATTCTTCACTTCAATCCTATCTTTAGGTGCATTCCTCCAACGAGATAAAATTGAGTTTGCCTGAATCATCTCAGGGTTCACAATTAAACGCTCCTGATACTTATCTTTTGATTCCCAGACGTATACATCATCTTCTCCGATGAATCTTGTGATAAGGCCTTGAATGGCAAGTGGATTCATGACTACCGCAAAATCCACCTCACCTTGAGCAACCATTTTATTAATTTCATTCGAAGATCCATTGATGATTTGAAAATCAATCTTGGGAGCTCGCTTATGCATGAGTTTTAAAAAGTCGCCTAAGATAAACATTCCCACTGAAGCGTGACAACCAATCCTAAATCTCATATTAGATTTTTCACCTTGAATTTGACTTAAAACTCGCATCGCCTCTTCGGCCAGAGGGAGAAGAATCTTTCCTTGAGGAGTGAGCTTGATTCCTTCACGACTTCTAATAAAAAGGGACTCTTTCATTTCAGTTTCTAACTTCTTAATTCCGAGAGAAAGAGAAGGTTGGGCCATATCTAATTTCTCTGAAGCCTCCGATAAGGTTTTTGATTGAGAAACAGTCAGGAAGTTTTCAAGATCTTTGAATGTAATTGGCATATTTGTTTTTAC
This sequence comes from Bdellovibrio sp., assembly GCA_022729855.1. Classification (GTDB taxonomy): domain Bacteria; phylum Bdellovibrionota; class Bacteriovoracia; order Bacteriovoracales; family Bacteriovoracaceae; genus DZBG01. The sequence goes on along the minus strand of DZBG01000077.1, from coordinate 198 downwards.
CTATATAAAGTATAGAGTCCATAGTAGTTTCAAATCTAACTTCTGCGTGCATTATAAGTCAAACCCCAATCAGAGGAGAGACTCATGATCGCGAAACAGGTCTTCGAAATATTAAGTAGTTATTCAAATAATCAAGGGCAAGTGCAGGGCCTACGCATCTAAATTCTTTCGCCCAATAAGGATTTCCAATAGATAATT
>DZBG01000177.1 GCA_022729855.1 Bdellovibrio sp. | reverse complement strand
TATTGCATGCTCCCTCATATGGATGAAGGTTGGCAAATGAGGACACGCCCTAGTAGTTTATCAGGTGTAAGAATTTTTTTAAAAATAATTTCAAATGAATTATCAAAGACTTAATTAAAAACTAACCCTGTAAAGGTTCCTATAGATGAGGTCTGTGTATTTTTTGAGATGAGGAGAATGCTTTGGAATCTTTTCGACGAGATTTCCTTATACTTTAGCAGAAAAAAATATTTTTGCAAGTACTTCTACTTATTCCCCATCACATTTTCATTCTTGGAGTATCACTTAACCAAGGAGGACGATTAAAATCTTGAATGAAAGTGCCCATCTTTTAAAATCCTCAATTACATTTTGCACAGACCTCTTTAACCAACTTCGGGCAATTACGCTTGAAGTTTAATAACGGAGTTCTATGCCTCATTTTCTCAAACAAGTTTCTTTACGTTACCGCGAGTATCTTTATGCCAAACAAAATCCAGTCCTTAAAAAATTAAAAGTTGGTGAACAAAAAGACGTTTATCTGTCTGCCGCCATTAGCGACAAGCGTTTTAACACCAACATCAAGGCCCACATCGGTCAGTTTGATGAAATGTCTTGGGGATTTATGGGGACTGGCCCTCTGACTCTCGCCCTTAATATTCTCTATACCTATACAGGTGATGAGAAGTTTGCAAGGGCCCATGCTCTTGAGTTCAGGGCCGAATACCTACAGAACATCGACAAGGCCAAAAGCTACTGGATACCAAGTTTTATGGTCGAATGCTGGATCATTCAAAAAGAAGAAGGAGATTTAAACTATGTCCAATAGTCACAAGAAAGGCAGTGAACAATCAGGCCCTGATGCTATTGTTGTCGGTGGAATAATGATTGCTATGGGTCTAGCCGGTTGGTGGACTCAGAATCAAAAGAAAATCACAGGCTGGTACGTGAATCATTATGAAGAGATTTATCTAGCACTTTGGGGAGTTGTTTTAGTTCTTCTGGGTTTAATTATTCATCGAATGAGTAAGAAAACTAAAAGCATTAAAGATCGTGGGGATCTGCTTTCTCCCCACTGGGATCAAACAGAAAAGAATATTCTCGTGGGCACTACACATGACAAAGTTGATTTGCATCTCTCTGATGAACTTCGCTGCACCCATGTGCAGATCATTGGAACCACTGGACGGGGAAAAACTCAGAGTGTCGTGATTCCTTGGACGCTTAGGGATTTATACCGACGAAAATCCGTGATCTTGATCGACGGTAAAGGGAGCCGTGATGTACCGATCAAGCTTAAAGGCTCTATTTCAACACAAAAACTAGATGTGTGGGTGCATGAGTTTGATCTTGATAAACCAGATGCCTCGGTCAAGATTAACCCCTTGAGGCTTGGAACCCCTCAGCAGATTGTGGACCGGATCTTTAGTGCTTTTGAGTTTGATGATCCTTTTTATCGGGCGGTTCAATACGATATCTGTGGATATCTGTTGCGACTTATTTTTGAAGTGAAAGAAGCTGTAACCTTTAAACTGCTTCATGAGCTTTTAACTGATGAAAAGATTTTAGCTGATAAGCTTAAGCACCTCTCTGATGGGCATGTGCTCAAAAAGCTCCTTATGGATTTTCTTAAAACTCCGGCCAATGATCGAATGAAGAAACTCGCAGGACTCACAAGTCAGCTCTCCCCATTTGCTACTGGTGAAATTGCAGCCTTTGTTAATGGCGGGGAAAATGAAGTGAGCCTTGCTGATGTGATGGATTCAGATAAACCGACTCAACTTCTCATGATGTCTATCCCGACTTTAAAGTATCAAAAAATCGGTCATCAATTAGGAAAGCTGGTTCTTCAAGATTTGGCCTATTGTGTGGGAGATCGTGAAGGAAGACGATTTAATGACTTTTGCTCGGTCTTTTTAGATGAGTTCTCAGAGTTTGCTTACGAAGGGTTTGTGAGTATTTTAAACAAGGCAAGGTCGGCCAAGGTGGCCCTTCATCTTTCCCATCAGTCCATGAGTGATTTATCAAAAGTATCGCCAGACTTTGCAATGTCGGTCATTACCAACACCAATATCAAATGCATCCTGGGGTTAAATGATCCAGAGACGGCAGACTATTTTGCTCGGCACATGGGAACTTTTACGGAAGAGAAGTTTACTGAACAAGTGGAAGAAGAAGGATTTTTCAAGCGTCACAAAACCACTGGCCGAGGCTCCATGCGAGAAGTGGAATCCTATAAGGTCCACCCCAATGACCTTAAACGCTTTACTCGCGGGCGTGGAGTGCTCCATGTGCCGACGGCAAGAGGTAATATTACAGAGGTCATTCAGTTTCAATCAATAGGAGGTAAGGATTGATTAAAACCAATCTAAGGTTAACCGTTCGTGACTTAGAAGTAATGAAAGATATTTACGACCATCAGTTTTTAAGTTTTTACCAAGTGCATGAAAAACATTTTCCAGAGAATAAAAGGCCTACGGTCTACAACAGATTATCAAAACTCATCAGAGCTGAAATTATTAAGGCAGTAAATGTAAATCTAGTCGCCTATCACCGAAAAGGTGAACTCCTAGGAGTAATTTATGTGATGACGAAAGATGGATTAAGACGGCTTCAGGATTTTAAAATGGCGGAGGACATAAATCAAAATCCTGCTTCCTTGAATTTTAGTTGTCTCTACCATGATTTGTTACTCACGGATGTGCTGCGAGCTCTAAAAAGGGACTGGAAAGTTACAAGAGTGTCCAAGGAAATTCAAAGTCGAATTCCTGATGCCGTTCTTTTTGATCCAAGGACTAATAAAAAGATGGTCTTGGAGCTTGAATTAACCGTCAAGTCTGAGATGCGTTATCGGGAGATTATTTTAAGTTACAGGACCAGCAGTGAGTTTGATTCTGTCCTGTATGTCGTAAAAGATGATTCCATCCAGAAAAAGATTGGAGGCCTTATCACAGGATTTAACGGACGCTATGAAATTGGTGATGTGCTGTCCGGGCTCAATCGACACACTTTAGGTCATAATTTAAGTCAAAAGA
>DZBG01000076.1 GCA_022729855.1 Bdellovibrio sp. | reverse complement strand
GAAATCAGCAACTTAAATGTGGAGTTGCACTAGGAAAAATTTTTCGGGTTTATTAATATAAGAGAGAGATAAACCGATATGTCAGTTGAGAAGAAGACGGATATCCATGAACTTATTAAAACAGCATGGAAAGCGGGAAAAGTTCGTTTATCCACAGTTCATGGAAAAGAAAGATCTGCGGAAAGGCTTATAGGCACTCTAGAAATAAGAGATGTGATTCTTTATGGCTCACGTGAAGAGGACCATGACACAGATAAAAAAACACATTGGGTCTATGCTCTTCGAAACAAAGACGTGGATGGTAGTGATATAAGAGTCATGTTTGATGTCGAAGCTTATCCAGATGTTGTTATTGTAACTGTAATGCATGTTTATCCTTAAGAAGGTTTATGATGAGTAAAAAAATTAAAGAGCTTGTAGAGTTTTACACTTATGAAGAATTAGGTTTTCCAATTATTTTGAGAGACGTAGCTATCGTTGAAGACCGTGGATACGAATATGCTTTGATTAATCATAAATCAGTTATGAATATGGCCGCTTTTAGTTTGGTAATAAGACATGAAAATTTAGATGGAGCACGCCTAAAGTTTTTGCGACGATTTATGAATTATAGCCTTGATGATTTGGCAAAGCTTACTGAGATTTCAAAATCTACTTTGCATAACTGGGAAAAGGATTCAGAAAAGCCATTAGAAATCCATAGTGAAAAATTAAAATTAATATTTCTAAAAGTGAGAGATATCTTAGCTAAAGAAATTTCAGACAAATTAGACAGTGCTATCGTTAAAGACATTATCATCAATAAACATATGTCTCCTTTAGAAATAACAGAAACGAGTATCGCAGGATAATTAGTTAAACGCGGATTTAGTAAAGTTTGTCCACTGATCAATGATCATCTTCTCAGAGCCATTGTGCTTCGGTTGATAAAATTTAATCTTATGATCTTTTGGTTTATAGTCCTGAGGAGTGAAATCCTGTGGATAGCTATGAGGATATTTATAATTTTTTTTCTCAGGACCAATGCTTGATAGATGACCTGGAACTTCAAGAGTTGGATTTTCTCTTACGTATGAGAGAGCTTCATCAATCCCTAGATAAACTGAATTTGATTTTGGCGAAAGGCACATAAAAACGGTGGCATGAGAAAGAGTAATTCGTGCTTCAGGCATTCCGATATTTTTGACGACGTAATGAGCGTTGCAAGTGACCTGTAAGGCCTGAGAGTTCGCAAGCCCCACATCTTCACTGGCCAGAATCATCAAGCGTCTAGCGATGAACTCAGGATTCTCACCACCATCGAGCATGATAGCAAGGTAGAGAAGGGCCGCATCAGGATCTGAGCCTCTCACACTTTTGATAAAAGCTGAAATCACATCGTAATGGCGATTGGCCTGTTTATCATATTGGCGAGCATGCTCAAATAATTCTTTGAGCACATGTTCTTTATTCTCAAGCCTCTCGGCCGGCATCTCGCTCAAAATACTGAACTGATTAATAGCAAATCGGGCATCTCCATTTGAGAACTCGGCCAGATCTGGAATATAAGCTTTAAGATCATCTCTTTTTAAGTGATCAAGGGCAGTGGTCAGAATCTTTACTAAATCATCTTTTGAGTGAGACTTTAGTTCAATCAAACTCACTCGCGAAATCAGTGCGCGGTTAAGTGAGGTTTGAGGATATTCCGTCGTGGCCCCAAAAAAGAGGAAGTCCCCATTCTCTAAGTAAGGAAGAAGGGCATCTTGTTGAGACTTATTAAAGCGGTGAATCTCGTCGATAAACAGAATACTTTGTTTATTATAGATTTTTTTTAAATCAAAAATTTCAGCAATGATTTTTTTGAGTTCAGGAATTCCCGAAGTCACCGCGCTGAAATTAAAAATTTCAAGCTTGAGTTGAGAAGAAATTAAATGGGCCAGCGTGGTCTTTCCACTTCCTGGTGGCCCCCAAAAAATCACATGTCTGGGAGAGGTGAGAAGATGCTTAAGCATAGGTCTTAAGTTCTCTTGTCCCACAAAACTCTCAAAACTATCGGGCCTTAAAATTGCCGCTAGAGGACGCGATTCAACTGATTCATCATTGAATCCTAAACCAAGTTGATTAGACACACTGCACCTCCGTTGACATAGGTCATTAGGGACCCTATAGTTGACCCCTTATCTTAAATAATAAAAAGCTGTTTGACAGCTTCTAGCGTTTAAAAAAAAGGGGGTGACTGAGTATGGCAAATATCGAAATAAGTATTGATGATCGATTTGGAGCAGAACGTGCTCTTAAGAAGTTCAAAAGACTTTGTGATGCCTACGGAATCGTTAAAGAATACCGTGCTCGCTCAGAATTTAAGAAACCTTCTGTAAAAACGAAAGAAAAGCTAGAAAACGCTGAAAAGCGTCGTCTTAAAACTATTTCAAAATCAAGAACTCGTACTAAGTACTAAAAAGAAAGGCCAGCATTGCTGGCCTTTTTTATTTTAGCTAATAATAAACGCGCATGATTTGATTCCAACGGTACTGCAGATTATTTAATCCACTTCCCATTCCTACAGGAGTTTTTTTACTTCTTTTTGTCAGGTTCTGATGAATCAGATTTAAACTGAAATTAAACTCTTTTAAGTTTTGATAGAAAAAAGTATGGGCCAGTGGAGTGCCGAGATAGCGCTCAACGGGACCAATAAAATTCATATAAAATTGTGTGAAGTTTTTCTTATAAACATAAGGAGTAAATTCCGGAACACATAGCGAGAGATAGGTTCTCATCCTATCGAAAGTGAGAACAATAGGAGTGATTTTTATCTTTGATTTCTTAGCTCTAAAAGTAAAACTCGCAAACTCTAGACTGTTTTTAAGTTCAAATAATTGGCTTTGATAGAGATCAATAAAACGAAGCCCAGTAAGACCACTGATATAAGGCTCCTCATTTGTTTTAAGTGCTCCATAAAAAGAAGTGGTTTGATAATCAAGCTCTTGAGTAATCTTGAGCATATTCTCAATTGTCGGAAGGCAATCTTGAATAATATATCTCGGGCATGTTTTGATGAGTGATTGTTTTTCAATTTCAAACTGACGGCTTAAAGCAATAAGGCGGTTGAACCCTTTTGGATAATCCGGAAACTGCTCAATCATTTGATAGAACTCAGAGACGATTCCCCATAATTGCGGTTTTACTTGAGACTGAAATTGTTGTGGTGAAATTTCTTTCTGGGCCATGGCCGAGAATGAGAATACTAAGCACCAAAGAGCGATAAACTTCATGCTCCTAGTATGGCAGAGAGGACAACATCAAGGCAAATTTAAGCGGCTTTTTTAAGCTCAGATTGCTTAAATAGCGAGAGGTAAGGGGAGCTTCTCCATAAACTTGGGAAGTCTCCAAGAAAGCTGTTTATTTCTGGCCCATAGACAAGCTGCCAGTTGGGATTTGGTTTGAATTTTTTATTACTAATTTTGAATGGAATTTCATTAGTATAGCATGTTACTTTTTTAGAAAGTTTTGGATGAAGTTCAATGGTGGCGAGAATTAAATAAACTCCCGATCCTGAAGTTCTTAAAACAATTTCTTCATCTTTGATTGTTTCTAGTTTGGCGATAAATTCACGGGCCCAAGCCTTGAGCCTCTTTCCCTCGAGAAGGTGACGGCAGTGAAGAATCTTGCGGGAATTAATACATAACTTTTTTTTCTCAGTACTCGAGAGTTCGAGATTCCCAAACTTAGGCATAAAGAGTTCATGCACAGGGATATCGTCCGGTGTTGAGATTGAAGTTTGATAGAAAAGAGACTCACCCTTCGTCGTTACTTTATAAATATCGACTTTGTAGAATTCTTTCCAATTCATAATCTTCCCCTTAGATATGAAACAACCGTAGTTACTTGATCTATCGGTTGTTCGGGAGGAATTCTTGAGTGATTTGCTAAAAAGCCTTGGAAGATTAAGACGGAGGCCGATCCACTTAAAATTCCAAGGCTTATGATGACGGGTTCTTACGAGGTTCTAGTATGTATCCTTGTGTTTGATATGTCAAACATTATTTCTTCTGGGCCAAAAGGTGAAATTCCATATCATCAATTTCATGCTTAAGAGCGCCAGTAGGGATAGAGGCCACAAGCTCAGTTTCTTTAGTCAAAGTTTCTGAACAAATATAATCTTTAAACTCAGTAAAGACTTTTCCAAGCTGATCATTAGTGAAAACTTTAATACTGATGCGGTCATCAACATTAAAATTCAGCTCTTTTCTTGTTTTCTGAATTCTGTTTACGATTTCTCGCGCGAGACCTTCATCAATAAGTTTTTGATCAAGAGTACAATTCATATCAATCGTGATGAAACGATTTGTCACCGCTTGAGTTCCAGCTTTGGCCTCACGGAAAGTGAGAATTTCCTCTGATGTAAATTCTTTGTCATCAATTTGGACTGATTTTCCATTCTCAAGAAGTTGAAGCTCTTGATAACCAATGCCAGCAATCTTCTTCGTATAAAGACCCATCTCTTTCCCAAGCTTCTTCCCAAGTACAGGTAGATTTGGTTTTGCGTAGAGACGAATATAATTCTCTTCATCCGTATGATACTCAACTGCTTTTACGTTAAGCTCAGTTTGAATATAGTTTTCTAATTTTTGAATTTCATTCAGAAGATTTTTATCTTGGTGAATGATTTTTAAAACAGAAAGGGGAGTTTTCACTTTGATTGATTCAAGAAGACGTTTTTGACGTCCAAGAAGAATCACTTGTTGCATACGATCTACGGCAGTCTCAAGAGTAGCATTAATCATCTTGGCATCTGCTTCTGGATAAGCGCAAAGGTGAATTGAAGACTCTGTGAGAGCTCCAAAATCTTTGAGCTTCAGATAGATATGGTCCGCAAGAAATGGCGTGAAGGGGGCCATCATGCCTGAGATCGCTTCAAGAGTTGTGTAGAGAGTAGAGTAGGCTTCACACTTATCTTGAGTGAGACCATCTTCCCAGAAACGGCGACGGTTTAAGCGAATATACCAATTTGTTAAATCATCAATAAAGCCCAGAAGTTCTGGAACCACATTGAATAAACGATAGGCCTGCATTTCTTGATTCACATTTGTCACAAGGGTTTGCAGTTTAGATAATAACCAGCGATCAAGAATATTGTCCCCAAGCTTCATATGAGTCTTAGCATTCCATCCATCTACTTTGGCGTAAGTTTCAAAAAACTTAAATGAGTTATACCAAGGAAGAAGTGCTCGGCGAACCATGTCCTTCACACCTTCATCTGTGAATCTTAACTCTTCACCTTTAACCACTCCTGAATTGATAAGGAATAATCTTAAAGCATCAGCTCCATAGGCCTCAAGAAGTTCATCTGGTGCCGTATAATTCTTTAGACGCTTACTCATCTTCTTGCCATCTTTAGCAAGAACCATTCCGTTCACGATAACATTTTTAAAAGCAGGTTTATCAAAAAGGGCCGCAGATAAAACAGTGAGGGTATAAAACCAACCACGAGTTTGATCTAAACCTTCAGCAATAAATTCAGCAGGGAATCCATTCTTGAAAACTTCTTCATTCTCAAATGGGTAATGAAGTTGAGCGTATGGCATTGAGCCTGATTCAAACCAACAGTCGAGAACTTCAGGAATACGTTTGTAAGTTCCTTCTTCTCCTGCAATTTTAAAATCAAGTCCGTCTACTGACTCACGGTGAAGGTCTGTGATTTTTGTATTTGTTAACTTTTCAAGTTCGGCCACACTTCCAACACAAATTTGTTTTCCTGTTGTGTCGTTGATCCAGATAGGAAGTGGAGTTCCCCAAACACGAGTACGAGAAATGGCCCAGTCGCGAGCATTTTCAATCCATTTTCCAAAACGTCCTTCTTTGATATGTGAAGGAACCCAATTGATTTGCTCATTGGCCTTAATCATTTGGTCTTTAATTTTTTCAACAGCAAGATACCACTGAGGCATAGCTCGGTACATAAGCGGAGTATCAGTACGGTAACACATTGGGTATGAGTGAACGAGTACCGACTGATGAAAGAGTTGCCCACGATCTTTTAAGTTCTTAATAATTTCTTTGTCAGCATCTTTAAAGTACATGCCTTTAAAAGCTGTAATATCTGCAGTGAATTTTCCTGCAGCATCCATAGGAAGAATGACTTCTGTGAGGCCCGCGGCTTTCATTACGCGATTATCGTCTTCACCAAAGGCCGGAGCTTGATGAACAATACCTGTCCCATCAGTTGTGGTGACATACTCATCATTTAAAACAATATAATAGCCCTTAGAGGCAAGATCAGCGTAGTAAGGGAAGAGTGGCTCGTAAGTCATCCCTTTAAGTTCAGCACCTGTATAAGTTTGAACTTCTTCGCACTTTAAATTTTTCTTATAAGATTCAAGACGAGCTTTCGCCATGATAATGAAAATATTTTTTTCAAGATCTTTTACTTTTACATATTCAATCTCTGGATGAACACAAAGTGAAAGATTAGACGGAAGAGTCCAAGGAGTCGTCGTCCATGCTGCTAAATATGTATCAGTTTCGCCTTTCACTTTAAAAAGAACTGTCACTGCAGGGTCTTGAATATCTTGATAGTTTTGAGTCGCTTCAAAATTTGATAAAGCCGTTTGAAGAGCTGGAGAGTAAGGAACGATTTTATTTCCTTGATAGATTAGATTTTTATCCCAGATAGATTTAAAAACCCACCAGACTGATTCCATGAAATTAATATCCATGGTTTTATAATCATTTTCAAAATCAACCCAACGTCCAAGGCGAGAGATCGTGCGCTCCCACTCATTGACGTAACGATCCACAATTCCGCGGCACTGATCGTTATAATTCTTCACGCCATGTTCAGCGACATAATCATTAGCAGACATTCCGAATTTTTTATCAATCTCTTGCTCGATAGGAAGACCATGACAGTCCCAACCGAAACGACGAGAAACGTAATATCCCTTCATCGTAAAATAACGAGGAATAATATCCTTAAGAGTTGAGGCCACTAAGTGACCATGGTGAGGAAGACCTGTCGCAAACGGAGGACCATCATAAAAAATATAGGGCTTAGCAGAACTAGTCTTCTCAAGTGATTTCTTAAAAATTTGATCCTTATTCCAGAAAGCTAAAACTGACTTTTCTGCTTCGACAAAGGAAAATTGCTCGTTTGGTGCCTGTTCGGTCTTTGATTCCATGATCCGGTCCTCATTAAGGGGAAAATTGATTCCTGATTTTAGCAAAGAGAGGGGAAACCGTAAATTTTAAAGCTCCTATGCCGAGAAGCTTTTATGAAGAAAATTGTTATTTTACTCATTCTGTCGGTCATGCCGTCATGGGCCATAGGAGCTCCAGAGGAAGCCTCAGCTGAGGAGCTTCTGCTTTTTAAAGAAATTGAAGGACCTCAGAGGTTTACGACAAAAGATTTTCATCAAAAAGAATCTTGGAAAGTAGAAGAGAAAGCAGTTATTCAAGACAGCCAGCCTCTGAAAGGTGAGAAGTTCTCAACTATTGATTGGGAAGGACAGGACCCTCAGGAGTGGTTAGATATCAATCGCTGGTTAGTAGACCGCGCGGCCAAAGACTCAGTCCCTGATTGGAAGATTAGAATCAGGCTAAATAATCATAAAGAACTTATTGGTAAGGTCCTTAAGTGCGTTGGAACTTGTCAGAGTTTTCGCGGAACCAAGGGCATTCAAATCCGTCATCTTTCTCAAGTGAAAGAAGGGGATGAGATCCAAACAGGAAAAGATAGTTTCTTATGGATCTTTATGATGGATGGAACACTAGTAAGAATGTCACCGGAGACTTCAGTTTCATTTAACGAAATTAATTTTTCAAAAAATGAAGCGATGTTTGTTGTGAGATTAAATCAAGGGCATTTTTATTGGCACCACAGGCTTAATGATAATATCCCTTATGATGCTGCTCCTCAGACTGACCAAGTCTCACTTCCACTCATGGTTCGTGAGGCGAATATTGATCATTTCGAAAGAGCGATTTATCAGAATCAAGATGAGCTTCAAAGATTTCTTAATCTCTCAGAGGGAACATCTAAGGCCAGTGAACAATTATTTGCTAAAATTAATGAATTTAAAAAATCTCACAAAGAAGAATTAGGGAAATTGAGTAACCACGTTTTTGTGGTGGCCCCTAATTATAGTTTAGATGTTATTAATACTGATTTTGATGCTTTCTACCTTCCGAATGATAAAGGTTATTTTAAACGTCGTGAGGACTTAGTTGTTCAAGAAAATATTCCTCATCAGTTTAATTTGCACCTTAGAGGTTATGCGAATGAGACTGTTCAAGAGGTGAGTTCTGCCAATTGGACAGTGGTCGAAGCTGAAGGAAAATCAGCTGAGGAAGATGCCGCTTCTTCACCACATTTATCAATCTTGGAACTTGTGACAAAACGTATTGCAAGTATTGAGCTGGCAGGAGAGATCTGGGTTGAAAAATACACTCTACCAATCTTGCAAAATCTTGGAAATGAAGAGAAACTGGCGACAGATCTTGGTTACCGTCTTTGGGATAAAGACTTAAATGACAGAATGGCCTTTCTTTTTGAATATACTCGCCGTGTAGAAACAACAAATTTAAAATCTCTGGACCGTTTAGTGAAAGAGCTCATAGTGAAGGGTGACTTCAAGCCTCTCATTATAGATGAAAAATTTTATGTCAAGGCACTAGAAACTTATGTAAAATCATTAAAACACAAATTTAATGAGAAGGCGCAGCAGCGTCGTCTTATGAATGATTTACAGTTCTATGCTTGGATATTAAAAAATGACAAATAAATTTAATCTCATTCTGGCCAGTAGTTCTCCTCGAAGAAAAGAGCTACTAGGACATTTGAAAATTCCATTTACTATTCTCACCAAACACACTGATGAAATTTCTGCGGAGACTGATCCTGGTAAATTTGCCGCAGATATCGCCTCTCAAAAAGGGACTGTGGTAGCCGAGTCCACAACACTTGAGAGAGCGATTATTATTTCTGCAGATACAGTGGTGGCCCAGAAGGGAAAGATTTACGGAAAACCCACCAATATTGATGAGGCCCGTATCTTTTTATCTGAACTTGCTGATGGAACACATTCAGTTTTTACGGCGGTTCATATTATAAAAAAAGACGGAGCCAATTTTTCGACTCACTCTTTTGTCGAAGAATCACTTGTGAGTTTTAATAAAATATCTGAACACCTGATGAAATTATACCTGGCCACAGGGGACTCCCTTGATAAGGCCGGAGCTTACGGAATTCAAGGACCATCTCTGACATTTATTTCTAAAGTCGAGGGTGATTACGCTAATGTTGTAGGGTTTCCTTTAAGTCGTTTTGTGACTGAGATGGAGGCATTTTTAGGAGAGACTGTATGGTCCGAACTATTTTAATTTTTTTATTTTCAATAAATCTTGCTCATGCTCAATTTTGGAATTTCGGAGACAAAACAAGTGCCGCAGGGCCTGGCCGAATTAAAGTTGAGCTCGATAAACTGAGCGATCTTAAAATTGAGAGCAATGGTGATTTTGAAGACAAGTTTAATAGAATTATGAAAGTCGTGAATGATATTCTTGAAGAAGAGAAGCTTATTTGTTCTGGTGAAGTGGCAGGGGTGAATGGAATCCTCACGTCACGAGATCAAAAACAAGTTTGCTTTCGTGAAATGAAAAAAGGCTATTCTGAATATATTGAGAAAAGTTTTGAAATCAAAAAGAAGTATCTCGGTGTTCTTCACCAAAAGAAATTAGAAGATCTCGATAGGATCAAAAAATCACAGCTTGAACAACTAGAGCGAGCTTTTTAGCGCGCTTGTAGTTGTTTGCTTACTTCAGTCACTGCAGTTGCAACTTGAGTTGCCGTCTTTGGACGAAAACTTCTTACAGCTACCATAGACTTCATTGGGCGAGAACCTTTAGCATTTCTTGCAAGAGTTGCTGTGGCCTCTACTGTGTTTGTTGTCGTTTTTAAAACAAGTAATTCTTTAGGAGCTTTCATATAAACCTCTTTAGTTCGTTGAGTCTTTTTTAGTCCTCAACTAACCTTCAAGTCAAATGAAAGTGAGTGAGGGGCCTGGATGCGGACGCCTTTGACGGTTATCCAATATGTCTCCTTTGGAAAGACAAGTAATCCTTATAGAACTTGTCGGTCATATAAATGCCCAACTTTAGCTCTGGATGCAGTATAGCATAGAGATTCTGATAAGGCCCAAATGAGGAAATTTTTTCGGGGTCTTAGTAATAAGCCTTACTTAACCTAGAATATGGGGAGGTAAACTGTTGTTATTACTCATTACTGAAGTTGATCAATGAAGATAATTAAAATGTCCCAGGCCTTATTCTTTGCACTTCTCATGTGTCATGCCTTGGCCGCTCTTGCTGCGGATAGTTTTTATGAGAAGGCGACTCTCGGTGAAAAGAATATTGATCTCTTCTACCGAGGGCAGTTTCCTGAAATAAAACAGAACGATAGTTCCGGTAAATTATATTTTGTCGATGATGCTGTTGAAGAGCAGAGATTTTTTAATTACACCTTTGATGATGCCAACTATTTTACAAATTTTTTACAATCAGAACTTAATGCAGGGATGACTTGTCCTAATGATTTATTAGGGAAGAACTATGATTATATCCGTTATGGATATCGTCTCTTAAGTCTTAGTTTTTTGATTGAGGATTACTGGCATCTTCAAGCTCTTTCAGAACAGTTCAAGTGGAAAAAATCTTGTGACGTTCCACTCTCAAAAGTCCTCGAAAAATGTCAGCCTAAATCAAGCGAGATGAAAAATGTTGTAGGACTTTGGAGAAGGCATTTCAAAAAAAATCCAGAAAAGTTTCATCCCGATTTTGATTATACAAAATGGCAACAAACCAAAACTAGTGAGAAATTATTATCTCATTACCGAGTAGAAGAATTATGTAAGAAATCTCCTCAGTACTGCTCTTCTAACGAGGAGAGTTTTAAATCATTATGCCAAACTGATAGTGAAAATATCGTCAATATTTGTAGTGAAGTGGACCAGCTCTATGGCGCTAATTCTGCTCCTCAAATTTTCTACCAACTCTCGCGCTCTAACTTTATCAATACTTTTAATAAAGAAGGAATGGGAGTGGGGTGCCTTCGACGATTCTCTCAACTCATGATTAATCATGAAGGTAAGATACCCTCGCTCAGACTGATTGGACTGGCCCTTCCAGGTCAGCTGACTGCTCTTTATGGGAATCGGTTTCCTCAGGGAAGACCCTTTATTTATGGGGCGCTAAAAGAGTTTGCTGATAAGGGACTTACAGATATTTTTGAGGCGACACCTGAACCAGTAGAGGTTGCAGCTAAGGCCATACCAGAACCAGTAAAGGCCAAAGTCACTGAGACAAAAATTGCGGCAGCTCCAGTTGTGATTGAAAAACCTACTCCTAAAAAAGTCTTCAAAGAGATTGAAGGGCCAATGAAGAGTGCCTTCCTTCAGGCGGCGGAAGTTCGTCAGACTCAAGACCTTGAGCGGGTTGAAGTGGATATGATTAAGTTTAAGTATGATTATGTTTTTAGTTTAAATATGATTCAAAAATTAACGAACGCTCTTAAGACTTATATGGGACGCGAAGCCTTAGTTGAGATGAGTACCTACGATAAGCTGGGTACCAAAGATGGCCCAGTACCACTCTTATTTATTAAGTTCATGATTGATATGCAAGAGCATCAAGGTCTTTATAATTTAATCGCAGTGCTCGGTGATAAGTTTTATGTTTCAAATGAAATCGATGCAGAATTTAAAACAACACCTGAACTTGTAGAGATCAAAAATGATGATTCTACAGATCGTCAGTGGCAGTTATCTATTCTTAAACCCTAGTACCAAGCCGCTTGCACAGTCGGACATTTGGCAGTTAAGGCCGCTTCCATTCCGACTTGTGAATCTTCAAAAACAATCACTTCACTATCTTTAAGACCCAATAGTTCAAGGGCCTTTAAATATGGCCATGGGTGAGGCTTGTGAAGTGGACAGTCATCTCGAGTGAGGATAAAAATAAAATCATTTTTTATTCCAATCTCATTAAGCATTCTGTAGGTCACCACTTTCTCACTTGATGTTACAAGAGCGAAAGGAAGATTTCTTTTTTTCGCCTCTTTTAAAATGAGCTCCATTGATGGATGAAGCATCTGTGCTTTAAATTGAGGAATGAGACTAATAAGAATATCATTTTTTGTTGAAATAAATTTTTGAAGACTAAGCTCTGTCGGAAAACCTGGCCAATCTTTAATTAAGTCGTAAACCAAATGATCAGCTTTCCCCACTAAAAGCCTGTGAACTTCCTCAGGACTGATGGGAGGGGTTATTTTATAATTTATGGCCAGTGTCTGGAGAGCGAGTGCGTGAACAGGTTCAGATTGGAAGAGAGTTCCATCCATATCGAAGACAAAGGCGCGAACACTGGGGTTTAGCGCTATCAGAGTGTCAATACTTGGGATTTCAGTAAATTTTTTTAAAATATTCATCAAATAATAATCCCCGAAAAATTTTTCCTAGTGCAACTCCACATTTAAGTTGCTGATTTCAG
>DZBG01000176.1 GCA_022729855.1 Bdellovibrio sp. | reverse complement strand
ACCTTTCGATTATACGTTTCACTTTCTTCTTCACTCCTTTACTAAGGGGACAAGCGGAGGGAGCGGCATCATTTCAACCATAAAAAAGATAGGAATAAATTTTTCTTATATACGACAATTTAGTCATTGGCTGACGATCCCATTTTTATTTGCCTTGGTACTCTCGGTATATTTTATAATTTCGAAGAAGCATAAAACTCTCAGCGAGAAACTACTGATGATTCTTTCGCTATGTGGGTTGTTTGTTGGTCTTTTCTACCTGAGTCTGATTTCACCATTTGGACATTTTTTTAAATACCCGTATCCTGTTTTTTCCTTGCTCATATTGCCAATTGCTTACTGCTTGGCCACGCGGCTCACTTTTGGTCATTCAGAAGAAGCGGAGTTGTCAAAAAGTGAGAATAATCAGGGGAGAAGGATCTGGTTTTTTTTTGGGGTGGTGTTTGTGCCCATCGTTAGTTACCAGAGCTTTATCGAAAAGGATTCGGCGCTCTACACGGGGCGAGCAGTTTCGTTTTCCTTTCTTGTTAGCATGGTTGCCGTTGCATTATTCATCGGCTTGATTAACCAAAAGCCTTCCAACCTGAAAATCATGAGATATGCCGCCTCTGCTTTGCTTGCTGTGCTAATTGGTGTGCAGTTTGGTATCAGCATAAATCAGGCGGTCGCATACTATCCTACTAAATACGAGTATGGACAAAACGGCATGGATGAAACCATTACATATCTGAAATCACAAGTTTATCCTACGGAGATTATCTGGAGCATGAAGGATGTCGGCTACTATGTGAATAATAGATATATTGAGAATTATGGCTATATTTTTGATCCATCTCTTGAGTCGAAATTAAAGGACATTATCAAACTTCAAAAAGTCAGATATTTCGTGGTTACCCAAGGTATAGGAGAAGATAGGATTGATGCTTATGAGGAATTAAGGCGCAGCCTTGACTCTTGTTGTGATGTCGACCGAATATTTGATAATTTTGTTGTCTACAAGACGAGACGGTGATGAGCACATACTACGATACGAGATATACATTTGACGACGGCCGTTCACGGGTATGGAAGGCCATCACGGAATATTTACAAAAATATGTTGACGAACAGAATGATCACATTCTCGATCTGGGCTCTGGGTATTGCGACTTCATCAACAACATACAGGCACCAGTAAGATATGCCGTGGATATCAATCCCACCGGAAGACAATATTGTGCTGAGGGGGTAACTTTTTTTAATAAATCCGTTGATAGCCTGAGAGAGCTACCGGATGACTTTCTTGACGTTCTGTTTGCCAGTAATCTTCTAGAGCACCTCGATGATGCTGAATTGCAACGGGCCTTGGTACAATTTAACCGGATTTTGAAGGCCGGTGCTCGTGTGATCCTGATTCAGCCTAATTACAGATATGCCTACAAAGAATACTTCGATGATTTTACCCACAAGAAGGTGTTTACTCACACATCGTTACGTGATTTTTTTGAAGCTAATGGATTCAAATCGATTGCTGTTGTACCGAAGTTTCTGCCGTTTTCTCTTAAATCAAGGCTTCCAAAAAGTTATTTTTTGACCAAAATCTATTTAGCTTCCTTTTACCGACCAATGGCTAAACAGATGTTGCTCGTATTCAAGAAAAGGTGAATTTATGAAGCGTGAGAAAATGGCTCTTTATGGTTTGGTTTTTTCAATAGTCGGAGTAATCAGCTATCTATTCGGCGTTTTGTTAGCAATTCCTAGAAGATTTATATTTGATAGTGCAATTGCTTTGCAAATTAATCAGGCTTTGGTCTGGTATAGTGGCATACCAGTATTGATCGGTATATCTTTTATCTTGGTTGATTTGTACATACTTTATCCTAAAAAGAGAATTAATGATTATATCCTCTATGCCCCCCCCCACAACAAAATGGTGACTGTCGTTCTGACCGCATATAACGATGAAGAGAGTATTGCACCATCAGTAAAAGACTTCTTATCACATCCGCAGGTTGAGAGAGTGATTGTTGTCAGTAATAATAGCAAGGATAACACCTTTAAGAGGGCTGAGAAGGCAGGTGCTATAGTATTCAACGAAACCACTCCAGGATATGGTGCGTGTGTACATCGGGCTTTAAGTGAAGGGATCAAATTTAATGACACGGATTTAACTGTACTCTGTGAAGGGGACATGACCTTTTCTGCATATGACATAGACAAGTTCCTATCTTATATATCGCATGCGGATATCGTCAACGGTACTCGTATTGTGGAGCAACTGAGAGACAAAGATACGCAATTGAGCACTTTCATGTTTTACGGAAATCTGTTTGTGGCCAAGTTGCTTGAGATTAAACATTTGGGAAATGCCACGTTCACCGATGTCGGCACGACATATAAAATCTGTCGTAATGGGGTGCTTAGAGAGTTGCTACCCAAGCTGGACAAAACTGTCAACCTTGAGTTCAATCCGTATCTTTTGGATCGCGCTCTGGAAAATAACTTAAAGGTCATTGAATGTCCGATAACATTTCATAAAAGGACCGGCGTTAGTAAGGGCGGCAATGTGAATAATATGATAGCGTTCAAGCTCGGGCTGAGAATGATACGGGGGATACTGACAAACTGGGTTTGATGTTATTGCAAGGTGTTAACTTGAGTCGAGTCCTTGTCACAGGGGCCTGTGGCTTTGTTGGCCAACCACTATGCGAAGAAATGCTTCGCCAGAAATGGCAGATCGTAGCTTCCATTCATTCTCATTTTTCATTATTTTTTTACCCGGTTCCTCAGCAGAATCTGTGGGTCTTTGCCCTACAATTTTACAGGAGATCCATTATGATGGCATCCTCATAACAAGATAAATCAGGCCAATCAAGGCCAAGCCCTTCGGGTGCTTCACTTCGTTACGCAGCCTTGACAGGCCTGATTTATCTTGTTGAACCGGCAGTTGCCGATGGCGAAAGGACGCCTCGTTCTCACCTCCGGCTCAAGGACTTTTGTGGTCTCGGTATAGCGAGAAAGTATTCATTTAATATTGAGATCGACAAAAAATATCGAAGTATTC
>DZBG01000075.1 GCA_022729855.1 Bdellovibrio sp. | reverse complement strand
CTGACTTTTGGGGGAATCTCGTAGGGGCGTGTACCACTTTAGGGACAATATCAGGCATAGGCCATAGATATGGCCTGTCTCCCATTTAAAGTCTATAGTTGTCCTTACAATCTGCTATTTTTTACTGGGGTTTAGACATGAAACTTGGGCTTTTAATTGTAGGGACTGAAGTTCTTAAAGGTTTAGTGGCCGATGCTAACACTTTTTGGCTGGCAAACCACCTCAAAACCTTAAATCTAGAACTTCATAAATCAGTAACGGTTGGTGACACAGAGGATGAAATCATTAAGGGCCTTCATGACCTTTATGAGAAGTGTGATGTCGTCATTACCTCTGGAGGCCTAGGTCCCACACTTGACGATATTACCAAGACAACTATCGGAAAGTTTTTTAATCTTAAACTTGAAAAATCAAAAGAAGCACGAATCGTTGCTGAAAAAAATTACAAACAGTTTAATCGTGAACTTGCCAACGAACATGTCTATGAAATTTTACCAGTAGGATTTACTCCACTATGGAATCCCTCTGGATTCGCTCCCGCTTTTTATTACCAAACCTCTGATCACAAATTTATTTTTTCAGGGCCCGGCGTTCCTAAAGAATTTAAAAGTATAATTACCGAACATTTTCAAAAAATAATGAATCCTTACCTCGAGGATACCGGTTTTTCAGAGACACTTACTTTCAGAACAAAAAGAATTCCTGAAGAGAAAATTTTCAGTGAAGTTGTTCCTACTCTTTGGCAGGACCTTGAAAAGTACGGAACAGTTTCAAGTCTTCCTCAACTTATGAGTGTAGATATTTGTTCTCATATTAAGGCGAAGAGTAAAAAAGAATTGGATGAGAAAAAAACTGAAGTGGTTAAACTTCTTACTTCTTCAGCACTCGCTCCCTATATTTGGGAAGTTGGAACAAGATCACTTGAAAAAGTTATTTTGGATCTTGCTGTAAAGAATAACATTCATTTTGGTTTTGCAGAATCATGTACAGGTGGACTGTGCTCTCACAGAATGACTAATGTTTCAGGAGTCTCGCAAGCATTTTGGGGAAGTGTTGTTTGTTATGACAACTCCATTAAAGAAAATATTTTGTCAGTAAAATCAGAAACACTTAAACAATTTGGTGCAGTCAGTGAAGAAACTGCTGCAGAAATGTCACAAGGTCTTTATCAAAAATTTAAATTAGAAATCGCTATTTCAATCACTGGTATTGCAGGGCCAAATGGCGGAAGTGATGAAAAACCAGTGGGAACTGTTTGTCTTGGGCTTACCGATAAAAATGGTACGAGCACCAGTCGACTAGTCCTCTTTGGAGACCGTGAGCAACTTAAAGGCCGATTCTCTCAGGCGGCCTTATTGCTCCTTCTGGAAAAACTGCAAAGTTATTGAGTCGGACAATAGATGCAGGAGTTTTTCGTTATCATAAATATCAGTAACTTAGAAACCCTGCTTCCTTCGAGATATTGATATAGGGCAAACTATACCTAGTGAAGTTAAATCATTAAAAACGTTAGTTTTTATTACCGATAAGACCATGAGGAAGGTTTACACGGATGCAAACAGTACCAAGATTTTTTTATTCAATGGCCTCAGCTTTATTGATTATCTCAACGATGATCCTTTCATCATGTATGCCTTCTGCAACACCAAAAGCTGATAAAGCATTGTCATCAACTGGTACTACTGGTGGAACAGGTACAACTTCTACAAATAATCCGACATTCCCTCTTTCTGGAATTTTTATTCAAGAAGGATCAACACAAACAAACTCTAATTTAGTTCTCGCTGTGGATTTTAATGATTCATTTCTTATTCGTGGAGCAGAACTTTCGACATATTTAAAAACAGTTCCCAATACGACAAGATTTTGTCTTGTGGCAAAATACACGGCCTATAGCAGATCACTTCTTGTGACAGCGAAGGCCCAATCATTTACTGATTTTTCTAAAGGGACAACTGAGTACTACTTACAAGTTGAACCCTCTCAATTAACTTCTAATCAAAATGACTGTCTCACTCCTAATTTAACAAGTGTTCTTTCTGCAGAGTCTCCGGGTGTGACAATTAACTTTGATCTTCAAACTGTATGTTCAGGTTGTACGACTTCAGCTACAAGTGAATCTTTAAGACTCTTTTATGTAAATGGTGAAGCGGTTCCTCAACTTAATCTTGCGAGCTTAAAATTAACCATATCGGGTGGCTCTTCAACTTCAACAGGAACAAGCTGTATTGCTAACAGTGCCTGTGTGGCCAGAGGCTATAGTTGTTGTTTACAAAATCAATGTGTCACTGATGGTGCAGTCAAAACAGGAATTGATCTTCTCGATGCCGCTTTCCAAATTGCTCAACAAGATGTTTTAAATAATCCATCGAGATTCACCTCATATCCTCAGTACTATTATGTTTGTGAAAGCACGACTCCAGGTGATCCTGATACAGGTGGAAGCACAGTAGATCCAGCCTATGAAGCTCAAGTAAGACTTCTTGAGCAAACTCAACTCTATAATTGTTTAAATCCAGTTCAGGATGAATATTCATACTGTACCGTTAAATATCCTTCAATTAAGGCCCAGATTCAAGCCGGCTATATCTTTGGTGTAAAGAAAGACGACATCAATTTTGCCTCATTTATGCCTGCTGGTTTTTTAAATAAAAACAATATCACGAAGGTTTACTACGCAGGACAAGTCCTTTATGAGGAAGGCGAATCATTAGTCACTCCAGTTAATACAAATGCGATTGATATCATCTCTACAGTAAATGACGACTTAACTAATGCTCAATCAGTAAAGTTCAAAACCACGGCCAATGTCACAGGTCCTGATGATAATCTCTATCTCTCTTTCAGAGTGGATGGAACATGTGAGCAATTAAGTTCGAGTTTAGCACGTTGTAAAAAAACTTATATTCAAGGGATCACTAATACTTCGAGTACTTATTATCACCCTAGTGGGAATACCTTTGGTCTTCCTTCTTATGCTGACCTTACAAACTATAATGTAATTGTTAAGCTAAGTGAGCTGACTGTTGCTCAAGATGATGTATGGATACTTAATGCTGGAACAAAAACGATTGCTTTTAATCAAACAGTTCAACCCAATCAAAAAGTAGAAATTACTTATTACGTTTCAGGGGCAACAAATGTTGCTGGTCTGACGGGTTATAGAAAAGAAAATCAACTTTCTGTAAACACGATGTGTGGCTGTGACACTTCATCAGGAAAATGTAATTTAACGCCGAAAAAAGGTACTGATGGAACAACCCTTATTGGGTATGACTGTTATTATCCTTCAAATACAAGTGAAACTCCTCCGGTCAATCAAACAGTTTATGTCTCAAGTCGCAATATTCCTCATCGTTATTATGATACTGGTGGGATTAGTTACGATGAGAATTATTCACAAGGTAGTGCTCAAGAAGGGGCAGAATTTAAATACGTCAATGGTGACACACTTAAACCTAATAACTTAGACCTCGCAACGAAAGTCGGATTTAATGAAATTTTTGGTTCGATGACTCAAGGTTCATCGACTGCCGCTCGTCCAGCGAAAATGGTTAGAGTCAAAAAAGATACTACTTATAATATCTATACGAACGATGGTGCCTTCTCAAGCTGTACTACATGCGGGAATGATTACTACTCTGCTCTTCAGAAAATTTTTCCTCAAAACTTTTATAGTACTGGTGGTGGGTACACTCCAGATAACTACACGTCATCAAGAATTAATTCAACAAGCCTCTACCGTTCAGATGATCTTCTTTTCGGTCGCGCTTGTTTTGTTCCTGCGACGATGATTCCTTGGACACATAAATCATCAAGTGTAGATGT
Source organism: Bdellovibrio sp. (assembly GCA_022729855.1). Lineage (GTDB taxonomy): Bacteria > Bdellovibrionota > Bacteriovoracia > Bacteriovoracales > Bacteriovoracaceae > DZBG01. Next base: position 9,193 of record DZBG01000075.1, on the reverse strand, counting down.
AAAAACTCAACGTCGTAACAGACTTGAAGCTCAGCACTTTCTTTATGCCAATGGATACCAACGTGATTGGTATGGATTTGACTATGGATCAATGATCGGCTCTTTTGACGGAGTCACATGGTTCTCAATTGGAAACCAAAGAAGTATTAAGGCCAAATCAAATAGATTATATCTTGCAGTCAATGCTTCATTCGGTGATCTCAATGTAGATAATAGTTTTAATGTGACTGTCTCAGAATCAAGTGCTTCAAGTATTAATAATATTACAAGTGACTCGATGACGACAGGAGCTGAATGTCAACAATCACACTTTTGTGCTAAAGATGATGATTGTATAAGACAGCTTGGCTATGAGTACACATGTCAAAACGTTTCTGGAATTTATACAGAATGGCCAGTTTTTGATACTAATGCTCAAGAGACAATTGGAAGCTTAAGAAAAACCCTCTCAACAATTATTGGTGGGCTTAACGGACAAAACAAAAGATGTGTCTACCGTGGTAAAGGTGCCAGTTGTCACAAAGACCTCAATTCCACTGCTTCTACTTATAACGACTCTGGTCTGACTGGACTTCTTGCCTGTTCATCGAATAACTACTGCCAAGATGTAAACAGTTCAGCACGCTTTAATAACCGAATTGCTCGTTTTGCGAATACTCCACTCGCTCAAAACTTAATTTATGATACTAATAAGATGGATACCTTTGGTCTTGGGGCAAGAATTTTAGGAAGACCATTTAATTTTTACGGAGCAGAAACTCCAAACTCGACTGTGATTTCTCAATTGCAGATCTCCCCCTCACTTACCGGTGCTATTTGTGTTCCTGGTAAGGAAGTCAGTACAAGCTCTACAACTTATGAACTTCTTAGTAAGCAAACAAGTTCCCGTCCAGACTCTGCAGATAAGAACTACGGTGTAGGACGTGTTTATAATATTTCTCAAAGTCCAAAATTCTACGCTGCTTGTCCTGCCACGGATTCAGCAGGAAATTATGCTCAGTGGTTAAATCGCTCTTTGACTGCAACTTCTGATGGACTGAATGAGCTAACTATTACTCAAAACTTATCGACAAAACACTTTGAAGTGACTCCACTCACTGATATCGGAATCTATAACTCTACTACACCAGGCGCACTTGTGACCGCTCAAGGTTACCAAAGAAATGCCTGCCTTAGGGCACCGGGAGCAAGTTGTTTTAGTGATCTTGAGTGTGGGTCATCAGACTTCATTGCCGCCAAATTTAACAATGCTTCTGGACTCGATGCGATTTTTAACAGTAAAGAGATTGCTTATTGGAAAGAAAATCTCATCTGTGGAAATCCAAACTTTAAATATCTCAATGCCTCTTTAACAAAAAATCCTGATTTTAATATTAAGGACAATAAATGTTGTCGTGATATTGGTAAAACAATGACAGTTGGTACTCAGAAAATTAAGGGAACAAGTTCTACGACATTTGCTCTTGATGATGATTTTAATTACTGTGATCCTTCTCTTCCTGTTGCAGATCAACGTTCTGTGGCCGGTTATAATAAGCCAATTATTTCTTCAACTCGCTACTCTCGTGTTCATACTATTTATAATCAACTTACTTGTAATCCACTTGATGGAAGTAAACTGAAGGCTCCACTAGCTCAGGTTGATAATTCTATTTCTATACCACTTGATGTTAGCTTTATTCTAAGTCAGTACAAAACCATTGATACAATGAACGCTAAAACATGTTGTACTACTCACTGGGTAAGAAATTTTGATACGAACCTCGGTGGAGGTCACACTTGGGAGCGCTCTAAATCTCAGTTTTTTAATAAAAAGATTTTTAGATCTTTAAGCTGGAGACCACAAGACCCTACTTCATATGAATCTGGTCATAATGGTGATCCTGCTTACTTAATCGATAAGCCATTTGAGTGTTCTCCTGGTGAATTTGATCACGCTTCATGTGAGGTTGAAAACTTCACGGCTGCTCAAGAGAAAGCCTACCTCGAATGGTTTGGTGCCTTTGAACTTGCGGGAATTCCACAAGTTGTTATTCCAAATCAAGATACAATATTTAAGAAAGTACTAGATAATATAAATAACGATCTTGATACCAACAACCAAACGGCAGTACCAGCATTCCCTTTCCCAAATCTGCCTGTAGATCAGACATTAAATATTGCGACTTCTGGCAATGCTGATTATACCGAATCGGGTATTACAAAACTTCTTTCTGTGGCCAGTTCAACGAAGTTTTCTACAACTGTAAAAAAGATTTTTTCTGAAGATCAATTTAACTGTTGTGTACCGTCAGGCAGTGAGGTTCCTGAAGGAACAACAGCTGAACAATGTTGTACTGGAAACTTGGCCAATATTAATGGACCTCTAAGATGTTGTCTTCCTGACTACACAGATGTGAGTATGTATCTTAATAGATATGTTTCATCTGAAGGACGAGGTCTTTCTGATTCATCTTATGATACTAAAACGGGATATATTAAAGATCCGGCCATTGTCCTTCAGAAAGCGGCTAATGTTTGTTGTTCTGGTAAAGCGGCTTATGGTGTGGCCATCAGTAATCTTCATATTCCCCTAGTAGGTGGAGGAATTGATCCTGCTGCTCCTAAGACTCGTCGTTTTGTTTATCGTGATGATAGTGTAGATAATAATAATGAAACAACTCCAAAAAGCGTTGGTTCATTATTTGAAGCAGGTCTGAAATGGAACAATCACGTTTATTGTATCGGGAAAGACGATAATATCGACTAAGCTAAAGTCCAAACGATGAGTGCAGCAATAGCAATTCTGTAGATGGCAAAATACTTCAGTTCAACCTTCCCAATTAACTTCATAAAAAAATGAATGGTTAACCATCCCACTAAAAATGAAGAAATCACACCAGTGCCAAGGACAATGAAACTTTGTGAGTCTTCAGAGTGCATGAGGTGAGGAAGTTCTTTAAGAATTCCGGCCAAGATAATAGGCAGTGAAAGTAGAAAGGAGTAGGCCCCAGCCTCTTTTCTTCTCATACCTAAAAATAAAGCGGCAGTGAGTGTAATTCCTGATCTTGAAACGCCAGGAAAGATCGCCAAAGCTTGTGCCAATCCAATAATAATGGCAAATTTTAAATTTACCCCACTCTCCATGGGAGCATCAATTTTTTGATTTTTTTTGTTATAAAGATCACTTATCCATAACACAATTCCAAAGACAGAAAGATTGATGATAATAATCCAAGGATCACGTGCAAGTTTTGAAACAGGGATTAAAATCAAAATTAAAATAACACTTGAGATTGTAGAGATGATGAAATTTCGTGAAAAATTAAAATCCGCTTGCTTATAACTAAAATCAAATAAGGCGGGACGAAGAGTCTTGATATATCTTAATAAATCATGTCTAAAATAAATGATCACGGCCAAGGCCGTCCCAAAATGCATCATAAGATCAAAGACAACCCCTGGATCATTGATTTTCATGACATGAGGAAGAAGGGCCAAATGCCCACTACTACTTACAGGAAGGAATTCCGAAATCCCTTGTATTACACCATAAACAATTGCATCAATTACTGACATCATAGTGCCGTTCCTTAAATATTCTCAAAAAATTGTAAATTCTTTTCATTATAGGCCGTCATCATATCCAGAAAACTTTTCTCTAGCGTCATCAAAGTATTCTGAGATTGCTCGTATTTTGGATTTCCAATATAAGACTTTAACGTCTCATATACCCGATTAAGTGTTTGACCAAATTCAGCATCAAAAGCTGGATGAGGAGTCGTACTCGTGAGAATTTTCTTACTTAATTGATAATAATACACATAGAGATTTCTGAGAGTGTCATCACTAAAAACTTTTTTATCATTAAGTGAATTAATAAAATCGTAAGCTTCGAAAGTATTCATTCCTACAGCTGCAGTCTCTTCAGTATTTCCCTCTAACTTCCAATCAAGCATTGAGAGGTGCACTTTATAAAAGCTATCCTTTAAATCTTTTAGCTGAGAAGCCTTATCAAAACTTAAACGATAAATTTTCCCTTGGCCCTTCTTTAAAGGGACAAGAAGGTCATAGGGATGAATTCCAGATAAGTAAGTAAATCTTAAGCAGGTTTGATTTCCCCAACGTACAAGGTCAACTGAAGAGAACTGTTCAGGGACAAGAGATAATAATGAGCTTTTGAATTCAATCAAGCTTTTGATAATAAGAGTATGAGTCTCCATGGTATCAATAAAATTATCTACTGATAACTCGAGGGAAGTCTTCAAAAGATCAATCATCTCAGTTGTAAATTGTAACTCTTCTCTCGCGGTCATTTTTGAGGCGAAACTTTTATTTACAGTACTCGCATCATAGAGATAACTGGTAATCTCAGGATATTTTTCATGCAAAAAGTAATTCCCCTTCACAGCAATAGAAAGTAAGTCTCTCATCTCGAAGGTTTTCTCAACACTAAGTTCGACACCTCTTTCAGAGTCTGGAAAATAAAACCCTATAAAGGGAGAGGCGATCTTTTTCTTTTCTTTTGATTGAAATTTTAAATCCACAAAACTAGTAACTTGTACTTCATCAATATTGATTGAAAAGCCAAGGACTTCAGATTTCATTTTTGTTAAAACAACTGATTCCCCATCTGTCCTTGTGGCAGATTGAATATTTGGGATTCTGTCACTAAAAGCAACAGGAGCGGGAAAATCAAGTCCTTGAAACATTGGTGAAACAAAGAATAAAGCAATACATGCAGGCATATAAACTAAGGCCAATACACTAAATAAAAACTTTCCTCTCAACGTCGTATGCGTAAAAGTTAAAAACTCTTTAAATGTTCTTCTTGATACTAACGCCGGCACATCAAAAATAAGAAATGGTCCAGTGATCAGTCCTATCAAAACTCTCAAGGCCCCACCCACTCTGGCCCAGATTTGATTACCCACACTTTTGATCCCAAGAAAGAACTCTGAGAGTGAGACACTTAAAACTAAAGTAGAAACAAACCGTAGGACTGCAAAATCAATCAGAATATCTATAACTGGAAATGACTTTGTCGTTTCACTCATAAAATCTTTAATCAATTCTGCAATTGCTGGCTGATCCTGCAGAAAAGCATCCCAGATGACTGAAAGATCTTGCCCAAGGAGATCATTGATAACACCTGGAACAAATTGCTGATAGGCCTTATAATCATCAAAGGGAACTAGGACAGCATGAAGTGATGCTGCAATTAATAAATCTGCAATTAAAGCAAAGAGTCTAGGCAGAGTATTCGTGGCCTTCTCGACTGAACCAAAACTCATTGAGCTAAGGCCTTTCTTTTTATTTGTATTTTTTTTCTGAGGAGCCGCTAGTTTTTTACCTGGCTTCTCAGGAATATCTTCTTCCTCTTCTACTTCCTCAATTTCCTCTTCAAGAATTTCCTCTTCTTCAACTACTTCATCTTCTTCTTCTTCAAAATTATTTTCAATAACCTTGTTTTCTCTCGAGATCTTAACCTCTAGGTCTCCCACTTGAATTTTGTCTGATTCCTCAAGGATAATAAATTTTCCTGAACTGACCTTTACTCCATTAATAAGAGTGCCTTCAATGCTCCCGTGATCAATAAGTGAGATGACTTCTTGTTGTATTGAAAAAGTACAATGCCTTGATGAAAGTGAGGGGTCAGCAATCACAATATTGCCAATTTCACTTCCAATACTAAGCTGGTGAGTAAGTTCATATCTTGGACTTCCCTCCAAATTAACCAAATCTAGGTAGTAAACACTTTCCCATTCTGGAGTAGTAAACGCAGGTTTATTTGTCGTTTTGCCACGCTTAGTTGGCATTTTAAACTTACCTAAAAGCTCTTTAAGTCCCATTGCTATCACCAGTCAAAGTTATTGAAATTACACCACTTTAGTTTCACTTTTTTCTCTCTAAATGCCAAGAAAACCCTCTTAAATTAATTATTACTCCGCCTTATCAGCACTCCCCTATAAAATAGGTTCATGAGTGAATCGTTCAGGTAAAGAGAAAATATTTAAGCATTTGCGAGTAAATAGCCGAAAAACATAGAGAAATATTTGAATTACCAAGGGTTAGTTATGAAATTTAAAAATCAAGTTGCTAGAGTTCTTTGTGTGATCGTCTCTTATCAAATGATTCTCTCTCCATTAGCGATAGCACAAACTACAACTGGTGGCGGAAATGGAAGCACACCTGCGGCCAACAACACTGATAAAACCACAGGTCAAAAGATTGGAAGTATCGCCAGCGATGTTATTGGACTAGGTGCTCAAGCTTTTAATGCTTATCAAGGTGCTCAGAACGCAAACCTTAGTACTCCTGATATTGTGGCCCTTCAACAAAACTTAACTCCTATTCAAGATAAGTATTTTTCATCTGACCGTATGGCCAGAATTCCAGGCCTTGCTGAATATATGCAAACCATGGGAAAAAATCCGGCATCACTTAATTGTATGTCGATGAACACAACTCTTAATGATGTAAAATCTGAAACATGTCGTCTTGGTGTCACTCAAGATACTGGTGTAGATCCTAACTACCAACTTCAACTTATTAATACATACGCCAATGTTTATAGTGATATTGAAAAGCAATATGATAACTATTCTCAGCAATCAAACCAAGGTGGGCAGGGCTATGGTCTTGGTTGTATGGAAGATGCTCAAAAAATCCTACAAGGATATTTCGATTATCGTAAAAAAGAAATGGATAACCTCATGTCAAATATTGAGGCCCTTAACCAAAAATTTAAAGATGCTGCCAAAGCTGATTTAGATAATATCGAAGAATCATCTGCACTCCTTGACGGTGGTTCAAGTGCACTTGTAAGCCGCGTGAAAACAGCAAAGCCTCAGCTTTTTGATTTCTCTTCACAGTTTAACGATCCTGCTTGTCGCTCGATGTTTGCTGGGGAGAACATGGCCACAACTGGTGCCTCAAAAGGTCTCAATGGTATTCAAGACCTTGTAGTAAAAGCAGTAGAAGCTCCATCGACAGGAAAAAGTGGAGCTAAGAACTTTTCAGGTGAAACATATTTAAAAGCACACGCCTCTTTAGTTGAAGATATTAAAAAACTTATTGATGGAGTTGGGAAACAATCTGAACTTAATTTTTCAAGTATTGCTAACAACCAACCTCTAGCCACAACAATTCAAGGTCAAAGCTCTGTTTATGGAGTTGAAAAGGCCATGAGCACAGCACTCTTTGCAGATGCTCAACAACAGTTCACAGAACAAAATCAAAAACTACAAACTCAGCTTGCTGAAGTTTCTGCTGAATTAAATTCAGCTGGTGGGAATACATCTACCGTTAACTCTTTAATGACAAACCTTAATTCAGGAACGTTTGATAGCGAAGTCACAAAAATTCAAAACGGAATTGAAAACAAGTGTGTGGCCGACTCATCTCAACTTGATACTGTTATTAGTAAGATGGTAGATCCACAACTTTCTGGTTATGGTAATAAAAATGCTCCTAGCTTTATTAAAGATAAGCTTAAACAAATTCTTGGAAACTCACAAAGTTCAACTGATAAAAAACTTCAAGAGTTAGTGGCCCTTGAGCAACAAGGTGCCAGTAGATACTACGTAAAACTAGACTCAAGCTACGAAGTTCAAGAAGAAGTAAATGGAGTAATTCAACGTACAGTTGTGACACCGACAACAAGAAAGACTCCTACAGCTTTCCTTGCTGACGTTATCAAAAGTTGTAAAGCACAGTTTAAATCAAATACACTTGAGACAAAATATTCTGGAGCTTCAGCTATTGCGAAACTAAAAGAGCTTCGTTCAAGCTATAAGTCTCTTGCTCAAACAAACTCAGCTAAGATCAAAGCTGACCTTACTAAAAAATTGATTGATTGTGATTCTAACGTTGTAGCCAACCAAGACAATGTGGCTTCATGTTCTTCTGCTTCTTTTGATATGGGGAATGCAGGATTCTGTGCTAACTCTGCTCTTTCATGTTCAAAAAATATGATCTCATGTAAGACCAAAGCACAAAAAATTGTGACTGATATCAAAACGAATCGCCAGGCTTCTATTAAGAGATACTCTGCCAACGTAGAGAAAAACAAAAAAGACCTCATTAAAGTTTTTGATACTGCCCTTACAGCTTTTAAAGCTCAAGGGACTCAACTTGGTGCCGCTTTTGATATTCCTTGGGAATCACCAACTGGTATCAAGCGTGAACTAGATAACAATGACCCAAATAAATATAATAAAGATCTTGCGGCCATGGGGAATGATAAAGATGGTAAGATCCTTCTTGAAAATCCTGATGCGTATGTAGAACTTTTAAGAAAAAATGTTGGGGAATTAAAAAAATCAATTGAAGTTCAATCAAAAGCAGTAATGGATTTAACTAAGAATCATATTGCTGAAACAAAAAACAATTTCAACTCAGCAAAAACAGCTGCTGCAACTAAAGAAAAAGAATGTCGTAGTCAGTACGATGCTTATGTAAAAGGTGCGAATCAGAATTTAGCTGATGCTAATAAAAAGCAAGCTGAGGATGCAGCAAAAGCCGCAGAGCTTTGCTCGATTGTTGATGGTGTTGGAGAAAATCCTATTGAATTATGTAATGACTCTCTTGATCTTTCTCAAGACGTACTAAAGGCTGCTTCTCAGCTAGGTAATAAAGATGCTTCAAAGGCTGCTAAAGCATATCAAGGGGCTTGTAAGAACTATATGAGTGCTCAAGATTCAGAGACCAATGTAACACCAGTAAGCATTACTAATGCCTGTAAGAAACTAAAGGGTACATCTGAATACACTACGCTTTGTTCTGGAGATTTTAATAGCATAGGAAAAGTCGATGGAAAGTCTTGTTCTGCTGTTGCTACTGACTCAGGGATAAAACGTTGTAGCAATGGAAGTAAAATTGCAACTGAATGTACTGGAGAGATTGAACTTGTTCCAATGTCAATAGATGAACTTAGAACAATTAATTCTAAGCATACCATTGTCACAAGCTATGATAAGAACTGTGATACTTCAAAATACGCTGTTCTCATTCAGGCGGCACAAGAAGAAGATCTTAAAGCCTTCGGCCAAAAACTCGGTGGCTACTGTAGTGCCCAATCAAACCAACAGAATGGAACTAAGGGTATAATGGACGCTCTTGGCCTCGGACAAAAAAACACAACAGGTGCAGCTAAGCAATGATATTGTCCCTAAAGTGGTACACGCCCCTACGAGATTCCCCCAAAAGTCAG
>DZBG01000074.1 GCA_022729855.1 Bdellovibrio sp. | reverse complement strand
TTTATTGACTTAAATTAAGACCGATTTTGTGTCATAGGTGCTCGGACAGGACAGAGTTCATCAATAAATTTATCAATTTTTTCCTCTTCTTTTAAAAAAACAACTTCAGTAATGAGTCCATTGATTAGAACTCTAGTTAATAACGAAATTTTTACTTTCTGATTAATGCAACCAAGTGCCACTCCCTCTTCAAAGAATTGATTAAGAGGCTGAGTGATGGGATGGAAAATTTGTTTTATGAATTCATGAGAATGAAGTTTCTGACTATTAAGCTCACAGGTAATAAGCCTTATGAGCTCGGCATTTTTAATTAAATAATCACTAAAAGACCTACAAAAGACTGTCAGCTTAAATCTAAATTCGGATGTGCTTTTTGCTAGAATTAAAACACTGCCTAGATTGGCCAGCTCGTCAGATTCAATTAATTCGAAGCATTCCTTATACAGCTTATCCTTTCCGCCGAAATAATAAGAAACAGAGGCCACATTGCAGCCAGAGGCCTCAGCAATATGACGAATACTAACGCCAGCATAGCCTAAGCGTGCGAACAGAGCGGTCGCAGTTTTAAGAATTTGGCATTTTTTTGTTTCTTGGTTTTCTTCAGTTTCTGACATGAAATGAATGTTAAACTAATGTTTGAACTTTTAAAACATATGTTTGAATCAATTGTATGATTTTAGACATAAGCCCTTATAATACGATAACTTAGGGGGCTAGAAGAAGTCCGTTTAAAATCACATCAATTTGTTGAGAGACATATTTTTTTTGAAATTCGGGACTAGTGACATCATTTTTATGAACAAACCTATCTGCAAATAAAACCTGCATAAAAAGTGGATTTAAGAAGAGATCACCAAGCAAGGTTGTCTCCAAACTCTCACTGATGATTCCATTTTTTTGAGCCGCTAAGAAAAACTCGTTTGTGATGAGCGGAATTTTTTGAAAGATATCATTAATACTACCCATTGCATTTTTTGAGTTTACATCTTTACTCACAATCAAAATAAGATCACGTTTTCTCACAGTATTAGCAAAATACTCGTTCAAAAATAAACTTAACTTTAATTTAAAGTCTTCTTTACTTGTAGGCGGAGTCAAGATTCTCTCCATGAGATGAAGGAGACTCATCCCCTCTTCTCTAAGACAAGCTCGATACAATTCATCTTTGCTACCGAAATGATAGGAGATAGCACTCACATTACAAGTCGCTTTTTCACAAATTTGTCTAACGCTTACGCCGTCAAAACCATGTTTTGCAAAAAGCTTGATTGATTTTTTAAGAATGAGATCTCTAGTAGAAATAAAATACCTCGTCGAAATAATTTAGCTCTCTTTTAGTATTGAACAAAAACAGTGCTATTTCAATGACGACGTTGAAAGTCGATAAATCTGTGAACGTTCAAAGACCCAAATAAACTGCACCAAGGCCCCCACTCCAAACCATATATAAAATGTATGAGTAGGTGACTCAATATAGAACATTGGAAGTGTGAGTCTTGTGAACATCAATACTCCCCAAAATACTGCTGGATAAAGAGTCACGGCCAGGAGACGACGGCGATATAGCCACCACCACTCCTCACCTTTGAGGCCAATGGCCGAAAAGAAAATTGAGCAACAAAGAAAAAAGCTTGAACACGTAATAGTACAAGTCAGCTCACTATGTTTCATAAAATAGTGGTGCCAAAGAGCGGTCTCGTTTCCGACACCAAACTGGGGACAAAAATAAAGTGAGAAAAGACCACCAAGAATTTGAAGTCCAAAAAACTTCATCAGAATTTTTCGTCCATGAAAACTTAATCCGATCTCTTTTTTCATAGGCACCTTCAAATGCGTGGGAACATCATTTGAAGCAGTCAGAAAATCAAGATAGTCTTTGTCCTGTTCATGTTTCATAGTTTATCCAATCACCTTTTGGCGAAGACCTTTAATGGCACGGGATAGACGCTGGCGAAGTGTGCTTTGTGACAGACCTGTCGATTGCTCTAAATCCGAGTAAGAAACACCCTCTAAATAGTACTGACGTACTAAATGGGCCGCCTCAGAGGGCAATTGTGCTAAAAGCTCTTCAATATCAATAGCTTGCTCATCTTCTGCATGAGCGGCATAGATCTTCTCAACAAGCTCATCCTGAAACTCATGGTCTCTGCGCCTAGCTCGCGCTCGATATTCATCAATTAATAAATGTTTAATGAGGACAAAAAACCAAGGCCCAAAAGGCTGGTCTTGATAAAGATCACGTTTTTCATGCAAACGGCGCCATACCTTCTGGTAAGCATCATCCACTTCAGCGTTATTTGAGAGACGCTTTTTTAAATACCCATAAACCTGTTTGTTATAGCGCTCATAAAGCTCATTAAAAGCTTCTACGCGTCCAGATTTGTAGGAAAGCATCAGATCTTCATCTTTCATATAAAGGTATTATGAACTGAAAGAAAGAATTTAGGGAGTAGAAAAAGACAGAGCTATTTAGACAGCTATGGGCCATATTATTTAATAGGCCCATAGCTGATGAAATTAATACTGAAACGAGATATTTTCTAAATCTTCAACACCAATAAGTGATCCAAGTTCGCGGCACTGAAGAAGATAGACATTTCCATCACTGTCTTCAGTGACAAAATTCACGGCTATAAAAGCTTCAGCTCCACCATTGTAGAGACTATTTACACTTCCAAAATCAACAATCTTCATGACTGATTCAGCAGCCACTGTTGGTGACCCAGCTGGAATGAAGAGATGACAAGCAGCATTTGAAGAAGAATCAAAATTTGAATAATTTGAAATCCAACTTCCATCATAAGATGGCTTCTCGGCCGTTGCTTTGAAGTATACTAGACTTTTTCCTGCTTTAACGTTTGCATAGAATGATTTTGCTGACGTCATCTCTGAATAATTTAAAAGAGCAGAGCTAGATAAGTATTTTTTCGAAGCAGGGTTTAGCCACTGTTTCTCATCTTTAATATCACAACCTTTGGTAAAACCACCGGCATTGAACTCAATATTTTTTGAGCCATAATCACTTCCAGCAATTTTGAATGAAAGATAATGAATTCCATTTCTTTTTGGAGAACAAATTTTAGCAAGGAAGTAGCTATCAGCATAAGTATGAAGCTTAAGGGCAATCCCTCTTAGTTTTCCTTCAAGCTCTTTGAAGTTACGATCGATCAAAAAGTAACCTTTATCTTGCTCACCAAAATTCTTTAAGAAGTTACCGCCACCGTAGTTTTCACCAGTAACAGCTACACCATAAACAAAGTCCAAAGAGGCCGTTGCCGCTTGAAGAGCAGTGATAGCTTCAGCAGATGTGCTTCTCGCGGCTTGATCTTTACCATCTGTAAAAATCACCAGACCTTTCTTTTTAAGATTATTTGAAATATCGCCTTCAACTTCATGGTTAATCATAAGAGTCGCAGACTCAACAACTGCTCCATATAAGTTAGTTGAAGGATCTTGACCTGCAGTGATGCTAGCAATTTTAGTTTTAAGAAGATTTAAGTCACTCGTGAAATCAGTCACTAAATGAGTCTGTTCAGATCCATCAAATGTTCTGATCGCTAAGCGAACAATTCTTCCATCTTTATTATTCTTTACTGATTCTGAAGCAAAACTCACAAGACTTTGCTTAATTGTATTAAGTTTATCTTCCACACTTCCACTGACATCTACAACGATAAGAAGATCAACTTTAAAATGAGTCGGTCTGTTTACAGAAATACCTGCACCTTCTCTATTACTAAGCATTTCTCCATCTTCATAAACACCGATAAGATTTTCATTTTTAATTTGCTCAAGATTCTTTGGAGCGTCTTGTGTAAAAGCATCTCCTACGCGAAATGAAACAAGAACATTGGCATTGTCATAATAGATGGCTTCTACATCATGAAATGACATTGTATTTGTTTTTTTACAGGCGACGACTGAAACAAGTGCAAGTAATAAGCACACATGCTTAAACATCATAATTAACCCCTTAGTAAGGCTTGAGAGAATAAAATTTTGCTGTTTTTACATAAGATGAAGCGAAAGGTCAAAGAAAGGAGTAAATGCTTTAATTTCTTAAGGATAGCTTAAAGAAAGTCTTAAGAAATCTTGAATATTTTCTTAAAATTCATCATTATACGGAGCTCAAGGTCTGCCAGACTCAGTCCTTTGATTTGGGCCATTTTTTCAAAATAATGAATAAGTTCAAGTTGCGACTCTTCATCAGTTTCAATCAATAACCGATCCTCAGGAATATGCTCCAATACCTCACTGGTTTTTTCGCGATTTAAAAGTGAATCACCAAATGAGAAATAACAATCAGGGTGAAGCTTTAGAAGCTCACACACTTCCTGTTCTGTTCCATGATAGTCATGAAAGACCCATGGGGTCTTGGGCCTTCTCGCTTTCATAAGACCTAAAAAATCACTGCCAGATCTTACCTTATGAATAATCATGGCCAGTCCAAGAGACTCGGCCAGATCCCAATGCCAGTGGAATAATTCTAATTGCTGATTCCAAGTTTCTTTATATAAACGATCAAGACCAGTCTCCCCAATCGCTACCAAACGTGGATCTTTAGAGAGAAGCTCAATCGCAGATTTTAAATTACTTATTTCATAGGCCCTAAGATTTGTGGGCCACCAAGGGTGAATACCAATTGAAAAATAGTGAGAGTGGAAATTTTTATCAACAATTTCTTGATGGGATAAGCAAGCCACGGTCCATTCACTATAATGAATGGGCCGTGCATGAGCGAGCACATCACACCAAGACGACTTCATCATTTAGCGATCGTAACAATAAATAGAGTGGTTATAGTGAGTAATTCTCTCATTCACTCCATACACAGAATAATATCTTGAAGCAAATGACCCCTTAGAGATCATCTCGAAAAAATAAAAAGACTGCATACGCCCTGAACTAAGATAGACATTAACACTTCCAGAACAACTAATATCATTAGAATTATTATTGAAAACTTGAACCTGAAGAGCATTACCGTAGTTATTAATAATTGGCCAAACTGAAGATGCTTTTTTAGGAGAAGCAAAAGCAGTGAATGATGCTAAAACCATTACGAATAAAATCATTAATCTCATAGAACCTCGCAGACTGTTTATGTACTTCTATTATTGTTCCAAACTTAGTGACTGTTTGAAAAGAGCATAACACCTGACTAATCAAGTTTAAAGCGTTAGAGCTGAATGGGAATGGAGATCCTAATTGAAGTGAACTCTTGGGCCCTTGTCTCAATTTCAATCTCTCCCCCATGAGAGGTAATGATATCGTTAACCATAGAAAGGCCAAGTCCAGTCCCGTCTCCTGCAGGCTTAGTCGTAAAGAAGGGTTCAAAAATTTTATCAATAACTTCCGTGGGAATTCCTGTTCCATTATCTTTGATAATTAAAACAGCATTTCCAAACTGACGCAAAGTTGAGACTTGAATTTCAGGGATAAACTCAGGTGAACTTATGCTCTTTTTATTTAACGCATAAAAAGAATTTTCAATGAGATTAATGAGTGCTCTCAGGATGCTTTCTTTTGAAAGTAAAAAAGGAAGGAGATCAGGAGACAATTCCTTTTTTATAGAGACATTCATCTGATATTTCATTGTTGAAGCATGATAAACTAATGAAAGAGATTCCTCCACCAGTTGATTAAGGTCACTTAAACTGACAACTGCTTCTTTATTCCTCACCTGTCCCAGCATATTTTGAATAATTGAGTCGGCCCTAAAGCTATTGCGAATAATAAGCTCAGTCATGCGTCTTATATCAACCAGGGGTTTTATATTTTGATCCTCAAACAGCTTTGATCTTGTTTCAATGATTTGAGCTGAATTAATAATAATATTCAAAGGGTTTTTGATTTCGTGAGCGATCCCTGCTGTTAAATTCCCAAGGGAGGCAAGCTTCTCTTTTGAAATTAAAGTTTTCCGAAGTCTTTTTTGCTCTTCAATTTGAGTGTTTAATTCACCGGTTCTTTGATCAACAAGATTTTCTAATTTCTTTTGAAATTCTCGTCGATTAAAAATTCTCATCATAAGTATGGCAATGATTGAAATAAAAATAAGAAGTAAAACTCCAGCAGACCAAACAAGAGTTTTATATTGTTCATAAAAACTTTCAGGGCGGTTGAGAATAATACTCCCAAAGGGAAGGTCATCAGCATCAATATTAAACATTTTCATCCCGTTATAATCAAAAACAAAAATATTAGAATCTGTCTGATCAATGATCTCTCCATTATCACCACCCAAGACATACGAAACTAGTTTTTCAGAAATTCTTAATCCATGAGTATTGCCATCTACCACCTTACCACCAACTGTCCCAAACCCTACTCTCATGCTACTTTCAACATAGATAGGGAGCTGGCTGACATCAGCAATTTTTCTCGTCATGATAAGATTGTCTTCCACATGTCCCAGTCGATCCTCGCCCACGACATTCATGAGAATGACACCCTCAGTGAGTGTTTTAACTTTTTCAATAATCTCTTCATGGGAGTATTCAGTAAGATGCAGCGGAGTCACATCATACTGAGGTGCCTTTTCATGAAAAACTTTCATCCATTTATCAAATTGTACCTGCCCCGTAGTTGAAGCATCGACGATATAATAAGCTTTCTTAGTGTGATGAATTCTTCCTGCTAAGTGAAGATTATCGAGCATATCAATGAATTCCATCACACCTCGAATAGGATTGGGATGTGTTCTCAAAAGTGATTCATCAAAAGTCCCTTTACCACAAAAGAAAAGTGCGGCATGGGGATAAAGATTTTTATAGTTCTTAATAAAAAAATTAAAAGCATCATCGTCAGCTGTGAGAACAATATCAAAACTAATCCCTTTATATTTTTCTCCATACCAATGGGCCAGTTTCCTAAAGTACTCTTCACCTTTGTTGCGGCGAGTGTCCATATACTCAACATGAATATCATAATCCGCCGGAAGTCCACGAAGGCCCTTCATAATTCCGCCATGCAAAGACTCAGTCCACATATACGACATGTCATAAGAATGGAGGACAAGGACATGCTTTTGAGCAAAAGCACTTGTGGCGAAAAGAATTAGCAAAAGTAAGATTATTTTTTGATACATGACTTAATTATATGCCTCACTTTATCCTTTTTGTGAGATAAAATAAGTCGATTATTGATCTTTTTTTGGCAGGAATAATTTTATGAAACTCATCTCTTCTGATATTGAAACATATTGTATTGAACACTCTACGAGACCCTCTCAGCTTGCGGGTGCTCTGCAAAAACAAACCATGGATTCAGTCCATGGATCTCAAATGCTTATCGGAGAGATGGAAGCCTCTGTGCTGAGTTTTTTAATCAAGATAGGAAGAGTCAAAACGATATTAGAGCTAGGTACTTATACTGGTTACTCGGCCCTCATCATGGCCGAGCAACTTCCAGAAGACGGTAAAGTCATTACGGTGGATATCAATCCACACACGACAAAAATCGCCCAAGACTATTGGGATAAAAGTCCTCACGGAAAAAAGATCACACTCATTTTAAAACCGGGCCTTGAAGCTTTAAATACACTTGATGAAAAGTTTGATTTGGTCTTTATTGATGCAGATAAAAATAATTATCTTAATTATCTTAAATGGAGCCTAGAACATCTCTCTGACCATGGAATGATTATTGTTGATAATACCTTATGGTCAGGAAAAATTCTTGAAGCCGGTTTAGATAAACAAACTGATTCTATTAGGGCCCATAATGATTTTGCGGCTGCTCTTGATGGGTATACAAAAACACTCCTTCCTATTAGGGATGGAATGTTTCTCATTACTCGTACCTAAGGGCATCTATGGGATGAAGTTTTGAGGCCCGTGTCGCGGGATAGATACCAAAAACCACTCCGATAAAAGATGAAAAGAGAAACGATAAGATAACAGAGGCCGGTGAAATAGTGGTATTCCATCCTGCTAATAGTGATAATACTGTTGTGATAAACCAGCCCAGTAGAATTCCTGCGATACCACCAAAAGCACTTAAAACAATTGATTCCGTTAAAAATTGAAGAAGAATATCAATCTTCTTGGCCCCAATGGCCTTACGAAGTCCAATCTCTTTGGTCCTCTCTGTCACCGAAACCAACATAATATTCATGATACCTATCCCACCAACAAGTAGTGAGATTGCCGCCACAGAGGTAAGAAGCATAGACATGGTTTCATTGGTCTGGGTAATCATCTTTTGAATATCGGCCATATTCATCACTTGAAAGGCATTTTGCTTTTGAGATTCTGCCACTTTTTTTCTTTCAATTAAAAGATCAACAATTCGACTTTCAGCTTCTGGAATTTCATCCATTGAATTAATCACAATATCGATGGAATCCACTGAATCCTTCCCTAAAAGTCTTCGCATAGCAGTCTGAAGTGGGAGTACGATGACATCATTTTGGTCACGCCAGCCACCGCCACTTTTCTCAGACATGACTCCTATGACTTGAAAGCTGATTTTATTAATTTTTATAATCTCGCCAATCGGATTCTTGTTCTTGAAAAGCTCTTTCATAATCGTTAGCCCAATAAGACAAACCCTTGAACGAGTACGATCCTCTTCTTCTGTAAAAAAGCGTCCAAGAAGTGGTTGCCAATTTCTTACCTCTGAATAATTAGCACGCACACCAGAGACAACCGAGGTCCAGTTCTTATTTCCAAAACCAAGTTGAGCACGTCCTTCGACATTGGGAGAGATTTCTTTAATTGATTTAATTTTAGCTTTTAAAAACTCACCATCTTCGACGTAAAGCTTTTCGGCCCCGCCCTCTTGAGTGACTCCTGCAGACTTACGATTTCCAGGACGCAGCACTAATAGATTTGACCCAAGAGTTGAGAGTTGCTCTTCCATAGACTGTTGGGCCCCTTGTCCAAGAGCGAGGATTGCCACTACTGCCGCCACTCCAATGAGAATTCCCAGCATGGAAAGGGCACTGCGAATTTTATTGGCGGCCAGAGTTTTTTGGCCTTGCTTAAAATAATCAAAGAGGTCTGAAAGAAATGATGTCTTTTGCGCACTCAAATCTTCACGCGCTATTTTACTTTTATTGAATTCACGAAGTCTCTCATCTGAAACAATAACACCATCACGCATTCTGATTAATCGATTGGCCTGTTTTCCGATATCATCTTCATGAGTTACCATGACAATGGTAATTCCCTCACGGTTTAGGGCCTTTAAGGCCTCAAGAATTTCTTTCTCACTCTGAGAATCTAGATTTCCTGTGGGTTCATCTGCAAGAATCATTCTCGGTTTATTAATCAGTGATCGTGCGATGGCGACACGCTGCTGCTGACCACCAGAGAGCTCATTAGGACGATGTCCCCCTCGTGTCTCAAGATGCACGAGTTCTAAAAGTTTTTGGGCCCTGTCTCCCCCCACATTTTTTTTTGAGTACAGAAGGGGAAGCTCAATATTTTCGAGGGCCGACATTCGAGGTAAGAGATTAAACTGTTGAAAAATAAAACCAATTTCATCACGACGAAGAATCGCCAATTCATCCTCTGATAGACTTGAAATTTCACTTCCATTTAATAAATAACTTCCGCTACTCGGAATATCTAGTAAACCTAAGATATGCGCCAAAGTAGATTTCCCACTTCCTGAGGGCCCCATGATTGCGACAAAATCACCATCTTCAATTTCAAGTGAGACATCACGAAGTGCATGAACTTCGTTATCACCCATCTTGTAAATTTTTCGAATGTTTTTTATATTAATCATGATCTAAATCCTAACGACCTTTTTTCCGACGGCCAAAGGGTGAAAATGGATTAAATCCTTTCTCGTCATCACTTGTTCCTAATTGTTTAACAAGAACAATATCATTTTCAGTTAGGCCTTCTATGACTTCGGTGATCTTTCCATCACTCATTCCTGTCTTAACTACCACTAACTTCTTTTTACCATCTGCTCCTCGTGAAAGCACTGTGGCTCCATTCTCATTTATCTCTATCGCCGAATTAGGGACAACAAGAATATCTTTTTTACTGCTTACAAGAAAATTCACATTGGCCGTCATCCCACTTCTCATAAACTCAGGAGTTTTCTCCGGGGCCACATCTACCACATAAGTTGTCACATTATTAACGGTAGTTGCGTCGTAGGCGATGGCCGCCACAATAGCACTTATTCTATTTTCCGCATAAGCATCAAGCACGATTTCTGCTTTTTGATTTACTTTTATTGAGGCGATATCAGTTTCATCAACTTGGGCCTTTACTGTTAATCTATTTGAGAGAACAAAAATGGCATCAGCATTAGTAAATGTTTGCCCTGATTCAACATTTTTTAAAATGATTGTTCCGTTAATCGGTGAGACCACAGGAGTTTGACGGTAGAGGTCCTCCCACTTTTTAACTTCTTCCTCACCTTTAGCTCTGGCCGCATCTAGAAGTGCCGCTCGCTCAGTTGAACTCATCCATGCAAGGAGTTGCCCTTTCTTAACAACTTGCCCTTCTTTAATCAACACACTCTCCACTCTTCCTGCAACAGGAGATTTTATCTCAAGTCTATTTTCAGGCTGTACAGTCCCTGTTGCGAGCACCATCATTTCAAGTTTATCTCGACTCACCTTCACGTCCTCATAAAGAGTCTTGGCAGGCTTTTTCCTCTGAAGGGTATATCCAATTCCGGCCATGAGAATAATCCCGCCACCAATCAGAAGTAATTTTTTCTTATTCATAAATCAATTCCCTTCCCTAGGGTTTGTTCCCAACTGGCCTGAGCAATCACTCTATCTCTACGACTCTGAAGATATGATTTTTGCCGACTGATAAGATCACTCTCAATCACGTCCCAGTCTTCAAATGTAAGAAGCCCATTATTATATTTATTACGTGCAATATTTGCTCTTGTTTCAGCGGCCTCTTTAAATAAAGTATCGGCCTTAAGTTTGGCCACTGACTCAATAAGTCCTGAGTACTGTTGCTGTAATTTAACAATAAGATTACGACTGACAGTTAGGCGGTTACTTTTTGATGAGACATAAGACTCTACGGCACTTTTTGTTCCGTAATAATCTTTTCCACCATCAAAGAGAGGAATAGTTAAACTAAGACCCACTGTTGTTTGCTTACTGTCTTCAGGAAAATAATCCTCACCAATTTTTTTTAAACTTCCATTGAGATTAAGGCTTGGATAAAAATTAGATTTGGCCACCTGGATACCTTTCTCTGAAGAACTCTCAAGTGCCCGTGCTTCTAAAAATTCGGGAGTTGATTTTGCTAACTCATTTAAGTCAGGAGCTGTTGCCGGTGGCTCATAGACAGGAATGCTGCCAGCAATATCAAACTCTTCGTATTCATCCAGCCCCATTGATTTTGCCAATTGAGATCTTGATGTTCTTTCTAAATTTATCGCTTGAAGAGCATCATATTCTGCTTGTGAGAGATAGGCCTTTGAAAGAAGGAGTGATCCTTTATTTTCAAGACCACCTTCAAAGCGCAATTCAACAATTTTTGAATTCTCTGAGCGGCGGCGAATAATTTCTGCCGTTAGTTTCTGATATTCTTTGGCGTAGGCGAGATTTTCAAAACCCGATTTCAAATCAAAAGAAATTTTTGCTTTTGTTGTTACATATTTTGCATTTGAAGCCTCAATCGCCGCTTCTGCCTGGCCCAAGCGAGAGTAGTCTTTAAGTCCTGAGAATAAATTCACAGAAGCATCTAGGGAAGCCGAATAACTTTGTCCGTTGTTATTATTGTTTGAGTTGAAAAAATTTGTGGTGTTTCTTTCAATTTTTTGTTCAGCAAACCCTAAGCTTGCTGATACTTTTGGCATGAAATCACCGCGGACTGCCTTTTTTTGATAAACTGACGACTTTAAATTGGCATCAGCACCAGAGAGTTCAGCATTATTTTTATAAGTGAGTTCAATACATTTTTGCCACGAAAAAGTCTCTGCATACGCAAGGTTTGTGACGAGTGGAACTGAGAGTATAAATATTGTCTTTTTAAGCATAAATCTACCTTCTATCAATATCTTCTCCTTATTATAAGAGCAAACTGTTGAAAGAAGATGAAAAGATTTAAATCTAATACCAGAGCCTTGGATCAATTTTAAAATAATTTAAGTAGAGAGCAAAAACATTAGGATGATGTCTCTCTAAGAGAGATGGTTGACTAAAAAAGTATTCAGAACAAACGGCAAAAAACTCGGCCTCATTTGTTGCCCCATAAGGATCAATATCTGAACGGTGATGATGACTGACTGTGCTTCTGAGTTGAAGAAATTCTTCACCCATAATTTGCGCCCAACGATCATACTGTCCTTGACTGGGAAGCTCTGGTGTTCCATCAAAATGTCCATCTTGTTGATCCAAGTTATGAGTGAACTCATGATAAACCACATTGGATTTTGATGACTGTGAATCCAATCCTTCGAGAACAGCCTTCCATGAAAGAACTATAGGCCCACCTTTCCAAGCTTCACCCAGTCTGGCCACGTAAAGAGGCTCTCCTGTAGCAGAATTAATGGGATTATCATTCTGAATAAAGGCATCTTCTACAATAAAAATATTATTAAGCCCCTGAAACACTCCCGTTTTAAGATTGATTATGATTAAACAGGCCTGGGCAGCGATAAGCAGTTTTACTTCATCAGTAATGACAAAGCCCGCCACTCCAGTAAAGTTTTTAGTTTGAATAAAATAAAGAATTTTATGATGAAGTTTTTCTTTTTCATCTACTTTAAGTTTTGAATAGGGATGAAATTTTGCTTCAAGTATAGTGCTCCACTCCCTAGGAAACTCCATTGAACTCGTCTTTTTCCAAAGTCTCGATTTTTTTAAAACTCTTGAGAGCCAGATCATTCCAAAGATTAAAAAAGGCGCCAAGATAATAAGAACAACTGAACTTTGATATTCCATCTCTTTCTCCAAAAGGGTATGCTTTTGAGTATAAATTAATTAAATGGGGTTGTATGAAAAAAGTTTGTATTGTTGCTGCTAGTGATGGAAAAAATCTAGAATTATCATTCCCGAAAAATTTTTCCTAGTGCAACTCCACATTTAAGTTGCTGATTTCAGAA
>DZBG01000073.1 GCA_022729855.1 Bdellovibrio sp. | reverse complement strand
CACCTTATGAAGTTATGATGAAGAAAAGTTGCACTAGGAAATGGTAGTTGGGATGTTAAGAATGCTTAAATGGTTTGATTTAATTAAGGATCTTTTAATAGTTCGATATGGTTTCAGTATATTGGCGGATCATTCTCAAAGTGATTCAAGGTCATGTTTCCAGTAATAATTTGAGCCACCGTCGAAGGAAACTATCTCCTCATCTTGCTCAAGATAATCAATATACTCGTCTTTTGCGATTCTCCAAGAAATTGGGTCTTGAGATTTCATAAGATCAATCGTGTCAAATTTCATCCAACCAACTTCTGTTACTTCAGAATAACTACCACGAATTGATTCTTCAAAAACTTCGTCAGTATCAATTTCCGTGAGTTCTTCTTGGAGAATGTGCTTAATCACCCAATCAGTTCCCCATTCGCAGCCTACACCTTCCAGGTGGCGCATTAGATCGTCGCTATTGCACTGAGGGCATACGCCTTTATTGGCCTTAACGTAACATCCGTAGCAGAATGCAGTTGTGCAATCAAAGGCAAGTTGTTCAAGTTTTTCTTGGATTTCATTTTTCATAATTATATCTCCTCGTTTCGGTTTTGTTTTCCCCGTTTGGGGCCTTTTCACCTAAACCTGAAAGGCCCCACGGGAGAAAAAGCGCAGTGGCCGAGAAGACCGTGTTCAGCCCTTCGGGGCAAACGGCATGACAGTAGCGAAGTGAATGGCGTGACGGATGCGGATGAACACAAAAGGGATTCGAGTGGTACAAGCGTCACCAACGAAACGACGTTGGAGATGGTTCTTGAAATCCAAGAAAGGACAAATACCGATGCCGAATTATCTGCTCGGTAATGTCATCGCTCTAGGCCACCTAGATGCCTTCGAGTCCTGAATGAGCTTAATTTGCGCCTTACGGACTTGGATAAGAATCTTGGGAAAATTGCCACTGGCGACAGCGGCAAATGCTAAGATGACTGAGATCTTGATAAGATTGTTCATGTGTTAATCCTTGTAAAATTTGTTAATCAGTTGGAGGCCATGCTTTGAAGCATAGGAAAGATAACCCTGAGTTTATTTTCATCAAGCTTGGTAAGAATCTCTTGGCATTGCTCGATAATTTCGTGACGAAGAAGAGGCTGTTTTAGTAACTGCTGAAACAGCTCCATCGTGAAGCCGTAAGTTTCAACGACGTGACGTATTTTTTTCTCAGTTAAAGTCACTCGGCCATTTTCAATGAATCCAATTGTGTTTCGTCCAAAGCAGCAATCTTTACTTGCGGTGTACTGGTCAATGTCTTTCATCATTCGCATCTCTTTTAAGACTTTGCACTCTCTTGTGATTTTTCGATGACAGAAGCGACGATCATTACGGTTCTTAGTAGTGATTTTATGCTTAGGCTCCTGGGCTTTTTCAACTGCCTTGTATTTTCCTAAGCGAAGAGCCTCTACCTCTGAATCAGAGAAGCCGTAAGTTGATTGAAGCATTTTGAATTGTTCAGTGCTGATATTGCCTCGACCATTTTCTAGCTTCTCAAGGTTCTTGTGATCGAAAGGAAGAAAATGGGCCGCTTGCTTACGCCTTAGTTTTCGAACAAGACGCATTTTTTTAATTAAGACTGCGAAATCTGAAATAAAGACCTGAGACGTTGTATTTTGAACTATGGATGTTTCCATAAGTGATCTCCTGTTCAAGTCTCGCAACAAGAAGAGAACTCTCTAATTGAGCGAGGAAAAATTTTTGTTATTTTTTGGAATAGAAAGCGAAAGCAAGCAGATGCTTGCTGAGAAAGAGTAAGAGTTTTAAGAATTTAGCGAGGAGCTTGCTACTGAGGGCAAGCACACGCTAGTCGTTGCTACTCAAAACTCAGGGCCGGTAAGCGTTTGGAAAGCGATGGATGAAAAATAACGAAATTTCTTGAAATGAAGAATGTGTGACCTAACTCACTCTCTAGTGTTGTTAGGTACTTGGAACCATTCTGTTTTGTTGGAAAACCCAATTATTCGAAAGAAAAATTGGAGCGGGATATGAAAAATCCCGCAACTATTTGAAATAATGAACTTCTTAAGTGCATGGTAACAAAAAGTAACCTCTCACCTAGTTTTTAAAGAGATTCACCACGTTCGCGAAGTTTTCCTGTTGAGGGAGCCTGATATTGAGTTCTTCAGTGACACCCTTAACATCATGTCCGACCAATCTGAGATAAACCATAGTGGTCTTAAGCTGAGAGTGGCCAACTATGGCCATAACCTTGGCAACTGGAACTCCCTGCAACATAAGTTGCGTGATAAAAGTTGCCCTTAAGTCATGGAAGCGAATTGGAGTGATCCCGATTTCGTGGCAAAAGTCTTTGAGAATCTTAGACTGAATTCCTGCTTCCCAGTCTGGGTATCTCTCCAGAATAGGAGAAGTAGGGGAAACAGCTTCAGACTTGAGATGTCTCAGAAAATTTTCTAGCTCACGAGAAATTGGGATTACACGGTTAAGGGTACTCTTCGTTGGCCCCATCCCATTTTTTCTGTTCCAGCTTTTATTAACTGAAATGAATCCACTTTCAAAATCAACATCAGTCCATTGGAGAGCATAAAGCTCGCCTGTTCTCATCCCTGTGAGCAGGGCC
Organism: Bdellovibrio sp.; assembly: GCA_022729855.1. Classification (GTDB taxonomy): domain Bacteria; phylum Bdellovibrionota; class Bacteriovoracia; order Bacteriovoracales; family Bacteriovoracaceae; genus DZBG01. The sequence continues at coordinate 10,588 of DZBG01000073.1, read as the reverse complement.
AGAACCCAATGATTGTAAAAACGATGATTCCTTTTTTTTGCCTCAGCAAGGAGGGCGTGAATTTCAGTATTGTTAAAAACAAGCTTTCTAGTTTCAGGGACTTTGACCTTAACTACTTTAGCAGGGTTCTTTGCAAGAATTCCTTCTTCCACCGCCATCGCGAAAATTCTTTTAATCTGTTTGAGGATACTTTTACGGGTACTCATGCCAATGTTGTCTGTCTGATTGAAAATTAAATTGTGGATGTCGGCCCCTGTGATTTTTTCCAAACTTTTATCACCTAAAACTGGATTGACCCATTTGTTGAAGTTCGCTTGGTAGCCAATCAAGGTGCTGTTTCTAAACTCAATTTTAATTCTCTCAAGACAAATTTTGACCCAATGGTTCCAAGTGTAGGTTTTTGGTGATTCTCTTAGTTTGTAGAGTTCCATTTTGAGACGAAGTTCTTCTCTTTTCGCAGCTGCGATGGACGAGATGCCTCGCTTCTTTCTATTCACTTGTTTTCCATGAATGATAATCTTCGCATGAACTTCGTAAAATGTTCTATTCTCTTGTGTGTACGTACGAATGGCCATTTTAGACCTCCTTTTTTATAAAAAGAAATCGTAATGCCATCGGAGTAAATCTCAGGTGTGCACCAAATTTGTGCGCTTCAACTTCTCCGCGATGAACGCGAATTCTTAAAGCATTTGGACTAATTCCAAGATAAGCCGAAGCTTTCTTTGTTGTTAGCCATGGTGTGTTCTCGTCTTCTTTTCCGGCCCATATTTGATTTTCAAAGAGCACCTGAGAGGGAAGCACCCTCTCAGAGTTTGTATTGTAGCCTTTGATACTCTTTTTGTAATTGAATTTATCTACCATTCATTCTCCTGTTATTAAGTTGTTAGGAAAAAGTGAAGCCAATAAAATTTGCTTTAAATTCGGTGACGGATTTTTTCTCTCCTTCTGTCGTGGTAAATTCTCGGACTTGGTTTTGGCCTCGCACAAAAATGGGCAGACCTTTTTTAAGATACAGATTGCAGTGCTCTGCCTGTTTGCCCCAAACTTTCACATTGTGCCAGTGGGGCCTTCCTTCAATTTCACTTTCCTCGGCAATAGTAAAATTACACGTAGGTTCCTGCTTTTGGGTATAACGAAGCTCTGGATTTTTACCAAGTCTTCCAAAAATAATTTTCTTTTCAGTCATCTGTCGATCTCCTAATTGATACCAAGTTTCTTTACAAGAAATTCTTCAAGAGTAAGCTTGGTCTCGGATTTTTTGTTGTACTCATCCAAGGCCCGTTCCACCTTTTCCATTCCTGTGAGGCTGTTCTCCTGAATTTTCTCGATGTCCTTGGCCGTGAGTTTAGGAAGGGCCATGAGGACAAGGTCTTTCAGGATAATTTCTTTGCCATAGGATTTGGAATTGGCCTGAGCTAGCAGATTTAAAATCATTTCTTTGCTCTCTGAATCTTTGCTAACATCAATAAAAAACTTGTTCTGTTCTTTATTTGAATTGATTTCTTCGCTCACTTCCTTTTTCTTCCTGCCTTTATTTTTAATTATCTCTTCCTCCATAGATGCTTGCTCCTTCCCCATGTCTTTTCCCCTTGCTAAACTTATATATTTTTTCCCTTTCTCTATTTCCATGATTCCTTCATCCACTCAAACTCCTCCTTCCTTTAACCCCAACCTTGCGAATTGTACTTTTGCCGACCAAAACTGACCTCCTTCTCGAAACAACGTTGAGAGGGGGAGGTCAGTTTTGGGGAGGCAAATTCCTTTTTGAATTCGCATGGTTGGGGAGAAGAAAAAATGAACCCTGCTCATTTGTGTCTGGCATTTATCAGTCGTTTTATCAATCATTTGTCACTCCTTTTTTTTCCAAATATGGAATCCAGTGTGGTCTGTTTTCCGAGATAAAAAATTTCAAGTTCCTGTAGTTTTCTTTTGAGGCCGATCATTCGAGGTGCATATCCGAGAATAAATCGCGCTTCATGACTTCTCCGGCCTTGCTCAAATTGTGGCTGCTGAATTGTTTTGTAGATGAATCGTTTATAGGCCTCAAACGTGGGCCTATCGTTGAAAACATAGAATATAAAATCAAAGACATCATTTCTTAGATAATCTTCAACTTTGTTTTGCACTCTTGTTTTTGATTTGCGGGTGATTTCGACTTCTAGTGCCATCTTAAAAGGTTTCCCCTGATTTTTGCCTTCAAGGATAGCATCGGGAAGTCTTCTAATCCCTGAATCGTAAGCTTCACCAATAATCTCGTGGGGAAGTTTGACGAAATCAAAAATTTCCCAAGTCAGAATCTCAAAGCAAAGCATTGTGATGATAGACTCGTGGATAAGACTCTCTTCTTGAAATCTGTTAAACCTCTGCGAAGTCAGGTGTGCCAATTCAGGTGTAGGTGTTACGATCTTTGAGATTCCATTAAAGTTGGTCGCTTTAATGAGTTGCCGATCTTGAAGATTACGGATGACTCGATAGAAACTGGTTTTATTTCCCCGATAGTCCGACATTTCCTGAAGAAGGTTTAGTGGGATGGCCCGCCATCTTACGACCTGAGATAAAATGTCTTGATAGTATTCCAGTGAGTAGTCCACGATCATGCTTGACCTCCTAGTGTCATGTAGTTGGTTCTTTCTTTTTTAGCTTCCTCCTTGTTTTGTTGAGTTGCCTTAGCATTGCGGATATTTAAGAGATGTACGTCTTTTGGATTCATTGTTAAGAGAATTGATTGACCGACATGAAGGGACTTTAAAATTTCAGGATGGCAGATAAATTCATAGGCATCTCTTAAACTGCCTTTTCCTGACTCCGCTCCGCTTTCGGTCATAACTGTTTTCTTTTCAGTAATGTGCGTTCCAAAAATACTGGCAAGCTTTTCCGCGTTCTCTGCATCCAATTGGCGTTGAACAAACCAAGTCGAAAAAGATTCCATTAGCTGTTTCATCAACGTGGAGGAGCCTCCAATCATTTCCATGTCGGAGTAGGATTGAGTGGCGATGGTAAGGCAAACCCCGCTTGATCTTGCCTTATTTGCAAGATCAATGAAGTCTGAGAAAAGCACACTTGCGGCCTCATCAATGAAAACACCGATGGATCTTTTGATGGCTTCTCGTTGGTCATCAAAACGGATTCCTATGTTATGGGCCAAAATTTGCAGCTCGCTGACAAACATTTTACCTATAGTTTGTGAGAGAGTTTGATAACCCATGGTGGAAATTCCAATGTAAACGCAATAACCTTGCTCCCACGCTTTTGCGAGATTCATGGTGTCCTCTTCGTGTTCAGCATCAAAGAGATGACCAAAAATCGAATGAACAAGAAGATGGAGCTGGGTCCTAAGTCCTTTGGTTTCGTCTGTGGCGTGTTTGGCCTCAAGTTCTTTATATATTTCCTTAAGACCGAATTTCTGCTTGGAGGCATAAAGATAATCTAAGACTTTCTTTAGTGCTTCCCTAGAGCAGTTGAGATAATACTCGTTGGGTGAGTCTCCCCAATTGAAAGAGCGCATCAACATGATGAGGCCCTGATCTGCGTTCATTGAAGGAAAGCAGTTGAACTTTATTCGTTCGGGACTGTGCTCAGAAAAAATGGCGCATTTTCGATTGTAACTTTTGCATAGAGCTTTAAAATCCTTAATGGCCTCCTTTGTTCCCTTGGGATCAATGAAAATAATTGGGCGACCGTTTTTTAGATTATCTTCCATGAGAATATTAAGAAGGTTTGATTTTCCCCACCCAGATGCTCCAATAATAAAGGTATGGAGTTCAGGCGTAAGATAGCTGAGCTTATAAGGTGCATCCTGATTGATTGAGTGCCCAAGTGTCTCAGGCCCCGTGACTTGGGTTTGGTCAAATAGCATTTCGAACTCAACTTTCATATGATGCTTATTCTTGTCTCGTGATGCCGTTTTCAGAAAGCTATTACCTAGATGTGTGGCCCCTTTTTCTACGAAGAGCTGCATGATCTCGATAAATCCTTCCATCAAAGGAGTAAAGAGATCTGAATTATTATTTTTACTCAAAGCTAACCTCCCAGGCCTTGTGTGCCTCGACAGTAATTGTTTTCCCATTTTTAAGTTCTTCGACTCGCTCAGGAATGACGTGCTCGATAATGTAGGGATTCTTTACCCTGCCTTTAAGGTGAATCGGCAGAGGACCAGTTTCTACTCTGTACTTTCTGGAGTCTGATGGGATGACAATGGCCTCGTTCATCTTCTTGTCTTTTGAAAGTGGTCCTTCTCCTGAAGGCAAAATCATTGAAGGAAGTTCTCTGTTCTCAGGATCATCCATGTGGAAGAAATATCCAATGGCAGCACCCCCTAAAGCTCCAAGACTTCCCCAAACGGCGGTATTTGGCATTCTTGATTCAGGGTCAGGGCTTAGTGTATTTCCTGCTGCGGCCCCGATGGCCGCTCCCGCAAGTCCTCCATAAAAAACGGACTTTTTCAGAGAGGAGCATGCCGAAAGGAGAAATAAGCTGAGACAGACAAAAAAATAATTTTTCATAGTTTGAACCTCTCATGAAAATAAACCAAGACCTCTTTGCCAGCTTCGACATAGACCTTGGGTTCTTTGTTTTGCATTTCAGACTTCATCAGATTGTTGATTTCATCTGTTGCTCCAAGTGCCCCGTTGAGTAGACGATTTTTGGAGGTGTTCGCCGTTATTTCACCTAGGGGAGTGCCTAGGCGTTCAGTTTGAAGTTCAATCATTCCCCGTGCAAACGATGTGGCCACTGTGGCCGCAACAAATTCTTCTTTGCCGGAATAGTAATAATCTGCCTTGAGTCCACTTGACCCATCTGGATTAAGAAGGCTAACTTGGACCTCAAACTCTTTGTCTTCGTCGGGAATAATGAGGCGATTGCAAGCAGCGACGACTCGTTTATATTTTGTCACTCCGGTGCATGAAAACATCGTTCCACGAGGTAGTCCTTGATTCTCTTTCACCAGAACGAGAAGAGGTGATTCAAGATTTGTTGAGACAATTGAGTTTAACAGGATTCCTCTAAAAATCGTTCCTGTTCTAAAGTCAAAGTGACTTGTAAAATCCCAAATAGCAGGCTTTTGCTGATGAATGCCTAGGGCCTCATTAATTTTTCTGTTTTGTTCTTCAAGACGAAGAAGGGCACTATCAACTTGACGACCTTGAGAACGAGCTGCTTTGATCTGTGCCTTGGGAAGAACTTTTATCCTCGGTGGCAGGATTTTGAGTTGTGAATCTTCGGCCCAGCATAAACTGCTGATAAAAAATAGTAATAATGTCTTTTTCATAATTAGTTTAGTACCCGTTTCCCGTTGATGAAAAGTGGTACTCCTTTAGAAAAATGATCTTCTCTCTTCACTTCATAATCATTAACAGTGAGTGGCACATCCCGCTTGCTCTGGACAAGAATGGATGAATCACCCTCAAGAATTCGGAAAGTCTGAAGTCTCTAGTTTTTTGACAAAAGTCTTATTAATGGCCCCAGGATAGACATAAACAAAAGTATGGTGACCTTTTTCAACGGGACGGACTTTAAACTGAAAGTGCTGTTCTTTCGTGATGACAACCATGTTTGTCTCAGCAATTTCCTTGAGAGGCTGGATAACCAGAATTTTTTGATTATTAGAACGGTTGAGAGCAAAATCACCATTCTTTCCGGCACTCACATATTCAATAGGTTCCTGAAAAACTAAAGTTGTAGGGGAGCTAAGTGATAAAAAAAGATAGGCCATGCTCTTGGCCAGAATATAAAAATCCATCAGTTATTCTCCTTGTCGAAAAGTTCATGCTCTGTGATCTTGGTCACGATGTAATAGAAAGGATATTGACCTGAATTATCGAGGTAAAAGTCAAAAGCGCGAAGATGCTCACCACGAATGAGTACTTTGCAGGATTCCTCTGTGCTCCATATACCCTTTATCTGCTCTTTTCCTGAGATATATAGGGCCGCATAATTGTCTCTTGTAACCAGTTCAAAAAGGCCTTCCTCCATAAGCTTAAAAGAAAGCTTCTTCTCGATCATTTGAGACATGACGGCAGAGCAAAATTCTCTTTTTGGCGCTTCACTGGTTATGTAGGGAGAACTTACAAAAAACTCCCTTTGATTAGTGACATAAATGAGTAGGCTTCCCATTGTAAGAAAGATCAATAAGATAATTTGAAGACTCCATCTTTTAGAACCTTCTAAGACTTTGTCCTTATAAAAAGCGTTTCTCATTTCTTAACTCCTGCATGGTTTTTGGTTTCATCGTGCGGTGAAAAATATTGGACGCCAGTGGCGCCATGCCCTTTTCTTTAGGGAAATAAATATAACCTTCGCGGCCCATGAATTTATTTGAAAATCCATATTCTTCTTTGAGTTTTTGTTTTGCTTGCGGATTAAGTGCTTTCCATTTGGCCTCTGTAAAATGAAAGCCTCGTTCTCCTTTGGGTATAGAGTGAGACTTGGCCCCTTCATCACGGTGGTAATCAAGGAACTTGGATTTATTAAAATCCATATTAGGTTGGAGCCCACCTTCTTTTTTCTTAAAGTCAAAGGCTTCTCGTTTGTAGCTAGAAAGTGGCAAGAGATCATCCTTAGCTTGAGGATGATCTTTTATTGCCCAAGCATCTTGTTTACGCGCATCTGCGGCAATCTTGTTTTCTTTTCTATTCACAACGGCGTCTGTCCCTAAAAGCAGTTTGTCTTTGATTGATGTTGATTGGAAGGCGTGCTTCATCTCGTTTCCTTTTGACTGCATCCTTCCTGTTAAGTTCCCTTTTTGCGCCAATTGCGAAACCTTCGGAGCAATTCCTTTCTTTTCAAGAATGTCTGAAGCCTTATCAGAAAGAGCACTCTTCCCGGCGTTCATAAGTGGTTTTGTCGTAAAATTGTGGGCCGTCTTCGCCGTTAGCGCCGCTTTGGCGCCAATCATTCCAGCACCTCCTACAAGTGTACTCATCGCCGCCATTTGACCTATATTTTCTGCAACTGTTGAGATTCCTGAATCACTCATGATCTTAGATGTGATCATCGGTGTCATAAGAAGTATGACAGACATGATAAGAAGCTGAATGAGTGATTCAAGATTTTGGACAATTCCGCCATTATAACTTTTAAGAAAAGCATCTGAATCTCCAATGAGACAAAGAACAATGGCCACCACGAAAGGCATGAGAGTACACCAAAGGCTTGTCTTAATTGCTCCCAATAGTGACTTGGAAGTCATGGGAAAAATACTCAAAAGCGCGCAGACTCCGATCAAAACAATGCCTAGGTGGTAAATCAGGCTATAAAGCTGAGTAAGAAGAAAGAAGGCAATATATGAGAAGAGAAAAATAATCAAAACGATGGGATCTGTGACAATCATCTCCACAATACTTGAGAGTTTTTTCCAGACTCCGGCCTTCTTATCCATTTTTACTGAATTATAAGCGGTCAGAAATTTATTCTGAGGTGAGTACTTTTTTACTAACTGAGAAGAGATGGAAAGGGACTCATTAACAAAACTCACATGAAAAGGCGTAAGGAGCTTGATGGCAAGGAAAGCGATCATACTTCTTTTCACAACTCCTTTAAAGTCCCAGTTGGTAAGATATTCACAAATCATGGCCATGTAAAAACACGGTAGAATAAAAAGCAGTGCCGTTTTATTCAGATATTCCGCAAGGGAGATCACATTATGGTTCTGAATAAGGAGGAGTTCTTTTAAAAATGGAGTCATCTCATTCCTCCGCGTTCTCCGCGACGCTCTAAGGATTTTTTATCTTGAAGATTGTAATATTCTTCCTTCTCAAGCTGTGCCTTCTTTTCGTCCTTAAGCTGGCGTGATAGAAGTTTGTTCTGCTCTGATAACTTGGATACCGTCGCCTGACTAATCTGATTCGACTCTACCTGAGACTTGTAAATCAGCCCTGTATTTTGTGCCGTAAGCTTCTGCGCCTGATTCGTGCTTTGAATATTTCCCGTGCGACTTAGCTGCTGGTTTGCAAAGGCCACTTCTCTCGCAGTTATTTTTGCCTTCTGAGCGATTTCTCGCTCCGCCATTTCATTCGTCACTTCCGAGGTCCTATAATCATCAATCAGAAATTTTAAAGACTCCGTTTCAGACTTCAATGCCCTGATGGCGCCGTTCAGATCGCCAAGATTGTTTGGGTCACGCTGGGAAAGTTCAATATAGGACTGAGCGATGTAGTGAATCCGTTCGGCCCTAAAGTAGTGGTCTTGGGCAATTTGGTTATACTTTTCCATTTGCTCGGTGTGCTTTTGAGCGCTAGTCACCAATTGTTCTAGTTCATTGAGCTGGCTTGCCGTTGTTGTGACCAGTTGGAAAAGCAAGGCCGTATCGCTGTCAGGTACAAAGATGCTGGAAGCGAGGGCCTTTCTGAAAAATTCAGGTGAAAGGATCAGATATACGATAAAAGGAAGAATCCATTTAAACATGATTGACTCCAATGTTGTGGTATTTGAAATCAACAAAACGCTCTATGACATTGGCATAATCAAAGAACTCCCCATAAATTTCAAAGAATTTGGCGAGTTCGATCTTCTCAATTGGCTCGGTATTAAAGAGGACGTATTCTTTAGGAGATGAGTAGTAGCGAAGAATCTTTCTTATATGTTCGGATTTAAGGTAAAACTCTGAATAATGACCCTTCCGAGACTGGACAGATTTGATTCTTTGTTGCTCGAAGCCCGTTAATCCTGACACCCTATCCGTATTCTGAGAAAAGATAAATTTGTAGTAGGAAAGGTCAGCAATCACTTGCCCGATGTCTGAAGACATAAATTCAACAAGAGATTGGGATATGGCCACCGCCGCAGCATACTCTTTACGGAATGTCCTGAAGCTTTCTTCTATGTAGGCCGAGTTCTTACGAAGAAAACTCCACACTTCGTCAAAGACAAAAATCTTTTTTCCCTCAAGGCGTTTAAAGTAAGCAATGAGATAGATTATGAGCGGTGCTTTAATCTTGTCTGGGAAGTCTGTCGTATTCACATATGTAAGATTAGTGACACATACTTCTTCATCAGTGAAATAATCCCAGAGTTCACTAAAGTAGAGCGAAATTTCTGGAATTTCATTTTCAAGTCGATCTATCAGGTCTTTGAAAGTTAAAACTTCATCCATTGATTCTTGGATGACTTTGAAAATTTTGCCTTCCATTTTTGCCGAGAGTTCCTTCTCTGGGATGACTGAAATTACAAACTCTTTGAGGTAAAGAGGATCTTTGAATTGAAGTGGGTTAAACTTCTGAGAGAAGATATTGGCTCTATGGTAGTGGGCCATCTTATCAAAAGAATTCCCCAGATCGAGAATGACCGCTTTGGCCCCTCGGGCGATTTCTTCATCGACTACCTTTTGCGCTGCCATTGATTTTCCTGAGCCAGGTACTCCTGTAAAAATCGCATTAAAGTTCAGGGAGTCGGGATTAAAAAGAGTAAACGAGACATCATTCCCATCCTGGGTTGTGAACTCATATCCGTCCGGCATAAGTGAATCCTTCTTAAGGGGCAGGATATCCACCATGTAGGATGTCGGACACTCATGGGCCCGTTTAAAAAGTGGCTCTATTCCAAAAATGGTCGAAGGGAAAAGAGAACTCAGAGATTCTGATTCGATCAGGAAAACGATGTCACGTTGCTTCAGTTCAGCAATAAGTGTTTGGGTCTTCTTGTTCAGCTCATCTAAGGACGAAGCTTTTATGAGAAACCATCCTTCAACCTCAAACATCAACTCCTCACCAAGCATCATGGCCTCGGTCATCTTTTCCGCTTCGACATAAGAAGCTTCAGATTCAAGATTCCTCATGCTCTTATAAAGATTTGCATGATGGAGTTTCCTTTGGGTGCTGATCTTTCTTTTAGCCGAGTCTGGATGAATCTTTTTGAAAGAAATGAGTAGGTCGGCCAATCTTTGTAATTCAAAGTTTTCTACAACCTTTGGCATTTCATACAGGTTAATCATCCTGAGATAGGTAGAGTTAAAGTGAACATAGTCATCTTGAATAAGAACGTCTGAGTAAAAATCCTCGGCACCTAGAAGATTCACAAAAGCTTCTGGCGCAGGCTTAAGTTGACAGAGCGGTAGACCTACAAGCTCGTGAGTGGTGTTAAGAAAAATCTTTTCCCCAATAGAATACAATTTGTACCAGTGTGAAGACTCCTCCTTCATCCCGAGGAGCTTTTGCAAACCAGAAATACCTTTTTCTTCGGGAATTGGTAGTTGATTGAGACAGGTGATAAGTGAACTTTTCCACGATGAAAACATCTCATCAGTCATCTGTTCACAATCTTGTGGGAGGATTTCAAAGACCACTGACTTTCCTCCTTGAGAGTCAGTGATCTTTGCTCCTTCAATTTCTGTGATAATGCTTGATAAACTCATAGTTTCTTCTCTTTGGCGTTGGTTATAATGAGATGCAGAGGCAATTTGTCTTTCTTTTTAAACAGGAACTCAAAATGATGCTTGGGATAGAGTTTTCTCATCACAATCAAGCAAACATAAATTCCGGCAAGAGTTAAAAGAACCAACTCCTGGGAAATGTTCAGGAATGAACTTAAAAACATTAAGCTAGGGCGTGTCCTCATTTAATCATAATCAACTGAAATAATATAAATCCACGGC
>DZBG01000072.1 GCA_022729855.1 Bdellovibrio sp. | reverse complement strand
CAGGTGGGTGATTTTTTGGCCACTATTGTGGGTGACTTTTTGATTACTAAATCCACTTGATGCTCGGGATATCTTTCCTTGGTCAGAAATATGGACAAGCGCAGGTTTGCCCAATTGAAAAAAGAGAAGACTGTGAAAAAACGAAGGATTGGTCTAAGCCACTCTTCTGGTTTTCGTTCGGAATAAATGTACTTGGCTCTTTCTATGCTTTTGTACTGCCTAAAATTTTGGAATAAAATTGACATCAGGGACTAGAGTTGCAAAATAATAGTTAAAGCATAGGGGTATTGATGTTTCACAATACCCCTGACTTGAATTTTATTTGCTAGAAATAATTAGTGAGAGCTGCTTACAAAATTCATTCAAAGATGAACCGATCATGCAAAATAACTTACTCCACTAAAGAATCAATTATTTCTTCTGATTCTTTTAATGCCGGCATAAGTGCCTCAGTCATGTCAGGATCAATATGAGTAGCCATCGCGGCCATATTCATTCTTGAAATATATGTTCTCCCATCGCTTAGTTCATAAATAGAAATCCGACATGGCATCATTGGCGACATCTCTCTCAGACGGTCACTTTTTAGCACTATCGCAGCATATTTTGGATGGCATGATTCAATAACAGAGACAGGTAGAACTTCGACTCCGTTTTTTCTCATTGTCTCCTGAAGATCATGAATTACTGAGATCTTCCAGCCCTTTTTTAAAGTTAAGTCTTTAAATTTTGAAACTGTTTCAGAGAAGTTAAACTTGCTCTCGCTTACGTTGAACGCGCCTGAAGTAGAGCTACTCTGGCTAGCACATGAAACAAGAGAAATCATAGATAAGCTAAGTACTAAAAATATTTTCATAATATATCCTCCTACTATTTCTATCTCACAATATATTGAAGTCGTATATGTTGACTGACATACTTAATATTAAATTCCAAACTCGGACACTATTGGACTGCGGACATCTCCTACGTCTGAATAAACATTGGAAATCCAGAATCCTTTCCTCGTAAAGTTATTGGATAAGCGAATATTAATTAATTTCGAGTTCTTTTGGATAACTGGAGATATAAGTAGAGTTAATGTTATGGCTATCTCAGATAAATACCACACTGAGGCGTGGGATTAAAGAAGACAATTCCAAAAAAGAAAAGTGTAATCATGGACCGGTCTGGATTGGAAGAGACTCATTCACTAAACCAGAATAGCCGCCCATGTTAACAGAACTTACTCCAGCTTCCTTTAATAAGGATTGAGCTCTACCCGAACGGCTTCCTGACCTACAATAAATAAATATTTCTTTTTCAGCTGTGAGCTGTTTTATTCTTTTGGTTTCTTTTATTGGATCAGCTTCAAGCTTAGAAAGAGGAATCCAAAGGGCTCCCTTGATCATACCGTCTTTGACTTCCGCCTCTTCGCGCACGTCAATAAAGATAGCCTTCCCGGCCTTGTAGTTCTCATATGATTTTTTTGCATCTGCCTCAGCTTGATTCTTAAAAAAGAAATTAAAAATGAAGAAGCCCAGTAGTCCAATGTAAAGGTAATTGCTTATTTTTTTCATTCAAGAATCCTTAAGTTAAAAAATTAGTCCAGGTTCCGATATTGTAAACTTCTTTGAAGCCATTTTTCTTAAAAGTCATTTTTGCGATTCCACTCCTTGTTCCGCTTGCACAGCAAAGGACAATGGGAGTTGTCTTGGGAATTTCACTGATACGATTTGAAAGTTCCTGAAGCGGAAAATTTACTGTTCCTGGTGCATTGGCTGAGTTGTATTCTCCCTCACTTCTCACGTCGATAAAGAGAGCACCTCTGCTTTTTAAGTCCGGAAGTTTAGCCTTGATTTGCTTTGAACTTAACCATTTGTAACCAAACCAAAGTGCTATCGCGAACAGCATCCAGTAGTTTTTCAAAAAATCCATAAAAACGTCCTTGACTGATGTCGTATTTAGTAATATTATTGAAATGTAATATTGGTTGCGTCGTCTTGTCAATAGAAAAAGGTAGAGGAAAGTATGATTATTTTAGATGTTAGAGAAAAAGAAGAATTTGAAGCTGAGTATATTCCAGAGTCCATCTGTTGTCCTCTTTCACAGTTTGATCTGATGGCCCCTGGAATTCTTAAAAACATCAAAGATAGTGACATCCTTATTATGTGTCGATCCGGAAACAGAGCAAAAATGGCCCTTAACGAATTAAAAAAATTCGACGTGGTTCAACATAAATTTACTGTTTACGATGGTGGGATTCTTAAATGGAAGAACGAAGGTAAGGAGATCGCCGGTAAAGGTTCTTTTTTTCCCATCATGAGGCAAGTACAGATTGTTGCCTCTAGCATGATTTTTATTGCCTTCCTTGGTTCAAAATTCATCGCCCACGATTTTGTCTATCTCGCACTTTTTGTAGGTTTTGGCTTGGCCTTGGCTGGATATACAGGATTTTGCCCAATGGTGTTTATCCTTCAGAAAATGCCATGGAATATTAAAAAAGTAGTAGGCCGTAAAATGGCCAATAAGCCAAGTTGTTGCGAGTGAGGGATCATATGAAACTATTCTTACTAATCACTTTCTCTCTGTTCATTTCTAATATCTATGCTAATGATCAAATAACAAAAAAATTTGATAACATCTGGTCGGAAATATATTCAAAATCAGCAAAGAAAAAAGCCACTGAGTTAGACAAAGAGAGTACTGAGCTTTCTCTTGCCAGAGCTGAAAGGCATTGGTTGCCGCGTGTTTATGGAAGTGCTCAATGGTTTAGTACAAATGATCCTACTCAAGTCTTTTTCACAAATCTTGGTCAGCGAGCGATAGAACAAGCAGACTTCATCCCTTCAGATCTAAATAATCCAGGTAGAAAAAACTTTAAAACAGGTGGTTTGGGTATTGATTTTCCCCTCTATGAAGGAGGGATCAAAAGCTCTCAGACTTTAATGTTTAAGGCATTACTAAAATCATCTGAGCTTGAAGTTATGGCGAAAAGATCTGAGGAGTATACAGAGTTTAGCAGGCACTACGGAGGTTTACTTCTTACCCTTAAAAATGAAATATATCTGACCGAGCTTAAACAAAATCTCGATAAATTAATTAATTCTTATCAAGTTGGCTCCCAAAGTAATCCCGTTGGTTATTCTGGTCTTTTGGGGCTTAAAGGTGTGAGAAATAGGATAGAGGGAAGCCTCTATGAGTTAAATCTTAAAGCTTTGAATTCAAAAACATGGATTAATACTAAGATTGAAACAAGTGAAAACTGGAATCCGGACCTCACAGAAAGTTTGAATAATTTTTTAGCAACCAAGTTAGCTCAGTCGTCATCAAACTCTTATTCATCGATGCTTCTTGCTCAGGAGCTTAAAGTAAGTTCTCTTGAAAACATGAAAGAAATGGAAAGGGCTAGACATCTACCGAGAGTCGGACTTTTTGCTCAAACAAACATGTACAGCGGAGATAGAAATACTGCCAATGCTCAAGCCTACGGGATTTATCTCGCTTGGGATATTTTTAATAGTGATTCATATGGCCGCGTTGGAGAGGCAGATGCAAAATTCCGTGCAAGCGAAGCTAAGATCCTGGCTGGGAAGCAGGAAGAAAAAATAATGCTCGAACAAATGCTTGCTTCTAAAAGTACACTTGAAAAGAGTTTAATTTTACTTGAGGACACTGACAAAATCTTGAAAGAGCAGACTATAAATGCAATGAAGCTATTTCGCTCAGGGATGTTAAATGCCCTGCAGTTGGCAGAAGTCATCAACCGTGGTGTCGATTTAATCGAAAATAAGAACAAGGTCGAAAATCAGTATCTAGATGTCTATTCAAGAATCTATCAGCTAAATAATTAAGAGGATTTATGAATTTACCTAAACTACATAAAGGATTTGCAGGAAAGTTAGCAGAAACTTTTATCCAATCCAAATTAACACCCGTAGTGATTCTTGTAAGCTTGCTTCTAGGTTTAGCTTCTGTCTATTTAACACCCAAAGAAGAAGAGCCACAAATCACGGTTCCCATGATTGATGTTATGATTCCGGCACCTGGAATGGAAGCAAAAGAAATCGAAAGAAATATCACTGAGCCAGTTGAAAGGGCCATGTGGGGACTTGATGGTGTTGAGTATATCTATTCTGCGAGTCAGCCGCATGGAGTTTTGTTAACGATACGTTTTAAGGTCAACGAACCGATTGAACCCTCATTAGTGAAAGTTCACCATAAGCTCATGACTTTGATAAATGAGCTTCCAGCGAATGTCATGAAGCCAGATGTGAAGTCTTATAGCATTGATGATGTCCCGTTTCTTGCCTTAACATTTACTTCAAAAAAACACAATGATTTTGAATTGAGGAAGCTTGTAGCTCCAATTGCCCGAGAATTATCCAGTACTCCTGATCTTGGTCGTGTCGAACTTCTTGGGGGACTCAAAAGAAGTGTGCGAGTCATAGCAGACGCCAAAAAACTTGAGGCAAATTCTGTGACAATGGATGATTTATTCCAAACTCTAAAGATGAATCATGCCTTATTACCGGCCGGTAAAAATTGGTCCGATAAAGCGGTATTTGATGTTGAAGTTGGCGGAAAGCTTTCATCGCTAAATGACATTCAAGTTCTTGCCATCGGTAGCAGGGCCGGAAGGATTATCAAAGTTAAAGACGTGGCAACTATTGTCGATGGACCTGAAGAGAGGACCCGTGTATCGAGCCTCTTTGATAAAGATAAAAAGATTAATGGTCAAGAAGCTGTGACAATTAGTTTCTCGAAAAGAAAAGGCACAAACGTAGTAACTCTTGCTAAAAACTTACTCAATAGAGTTGAAGTATTTAAGAAGGAACTTCCGGCAGATGTTGAAGTAACTGTTATTAGAGACTATGGTGCGACTGCGGGAGAGAAATCTAACGAGTTAATTGAGCACTTAATTATTGCTACCGTATCTGTATCTATTTTGATTGCCCTCGTTATGGGGTGGAGGGCAGCACTTGTTGTTGCCACTGCGATTCCTGTCACTCTTGCTCTAACCTTGGCAATTTATTACTTCATGGGGTACACACTCAACCGAGTGACGCTTTTTGCGCTAATCTTCTCAATTGGAATTTTGGTGGATGATGCCATCGTAGTGGTAGAGAATATTGAACGATACTTAAAATCCTATAAAAAACTCAATCTCACCCAAGCAACATTAAGAGCGGTGAGTGAAGTTGGTAACCCAACAATCCTTGCAACATTTGCTGTTATTGGAGCAATCTTGCCCATGGCGTTTGTACGTGGACTGATGGGCCCTTATATGAAACCGATTCCCGTAGGTGCTAGTTTGGCGATGATTTTATCATTGTTTGTTGCCTTTATTGTTACTCCGTGGGCCTCAGTTCGTTTGTTGAAGCATGAAGAATCGGATAACCACGAGGAGGACGTTCACGAACCTAGTAAACTCGATAAAGTTTATATTTGGCTAACAGAACATCTTCTTTCAAAAAAAAGTTGGGCGATTGGTTTCACGGCTGGAGTGCTCGTCCTTTTTCTGGCAGCCGGATCAATGGTCGCGTTAAAAGCGGTTAAAGTAAAAATGTTACCTTTTGATAACAAGAGTGAGTTTCAGGTGACTTTGGACTTTCCTGTGGTCACACCACTTCATCTCTCAAACCAGTGGGCAAAAGAACTCGCTCAAGAAATGCTTAAGCACGAAGATGTTAAAAAGATTCAAGTGTTCAGTGGTGAACCTGCCCCGTTCTCATTTTCTGGAATGGTAAAACATTCTTTCTTGAGAAAGTTTGATTATCAAAGTGATCTGCATGTCGTTCTTGCTGATAAACATGAGAGAAGAAAGTCTGGACACGATATAATTAACGAGCTTAGACCAATTATTAAATCATTTGTGAATAGTAAGTCGGGTACATCTAAGGTTTTAGAAATTCCCCCTGGCCCACCTGTTATGGCGACTATGGTTGCCGAGATTTATGGCAAAGATCTTCAAGAGCGAAGAAGAGCAGGAGAAATAGTAAGGAAAATTTTTGAAGCCGAGCCAAGTGTTGTTGATTTGGACTACACCTGGAAAGAGGCGAGACCTAGGCTGATTTTCCCTTACTCATATCAACAGGCTGGCTCTCTTGGTACAAAATCCGCCCAAACATGGAATCTAGGTCATCTTATTTTTAATGAAACAAAGGTGGCCACTCTTAACGACTTCACTTCACCGGAAGAAGTTGGAGTAGATCTTTCCTTAGATCAGACAACTAGGTCCAGTGCAACTCCATTCAAGGGACAGACTATTCCGAGTTTTGAAGCAGGAATAGTTAAGGCCGAGAGTGTTTTAGATTCACCTAAAGAGATAAAAACAGAGATTCTCTTTAGAAAGAATCTCCAGCCTGTTGAGTATGTCATGTCTGAGCTGGCCGGCGGAGAAGAAGCGCCTGTGTATGGAATTTTGAAATTAGAACCACAAATTCCTTTTAAAACTCAAACTGCTGAAGTGCCATGGAATACCCATGAGATAACAGTTAAATGGGATGGAGAATGGTTTATTACCTATGAAGTCTTTAGAGATCTTGGTGCTGCATTTGCTGCTGTCATGATTCTGATTTACATACTTGTGGTAGGTTGGTTCAGAAGTTTTGTCGTTCCACTGGTGATCATGGCACCAATCCCTATCTCTTTAATTGGTATTCTTCCAGGACACTATCTGACAGGGGCATATTTTACAGCGACGTCTATGATTGGATTTATTGCAGGAGCGGGAATTATCGTTCGTAACTCAATTATCCTAGTCGACTTTATTGAACATCAGATACAAAACGGAATGGCACTTAAAGAAGCTGTCATTAGTGCAGGTGTGCTGCGCTTTAGGCCAATGCTCTTGACTGCTGCTGCGGTCGTCGTAGGAAGTGCGGTGATGTTATTTGACCCTATCTTCCAAGGTCTTGCTGTAAGTTTAATTTTTGGAGAGATCGCCGCTACGATTTTAAGTCGTTTTGCCGTTCCACTATTTTATTACTGGGTCATTGGGAAAAAAAGATTTAATGAATTAAATAAATCGCATACAGAAGAAGATGTATGGGGAGGTACTTATGAATCTTGAAAAAATGAAAACCGAATGTTCAGAAGTTACCATAATCATGAAGGCCATGGCGCACCCGCAAAGACTGATGATCTTGTGTCATCTATCAGAGGGGGAAAAAAATGTCGGAGAGCTCCTTGAATTATGTGATATCTCTCAATCTCAAATTTCACAATTCTTAAATAGAATGCAAAGAGAGAGGTTACTTAAACTAAGAAAAGAAGGTAATTTTTCTTATTATTCAATTGCTGATAAGAAGGTCATGAAACTTATGCAGTCAATTCAAAAGATATTTTGTGGATAGGGAGCAAATATAAATGCAAGCTTGACTTGGATAGAGGGAATGCAATTGTCCTGATAAAATAAAAAGGAATAATTGATTAAGATAAGGCAATCAAGGCAAAGGACTCCTCTCTTAGAAAAGACTGGAATTGAGTTACATACTTCCTAAAAGTTGTGATATCTCATACAGACTAATTTAAAATGAAAACCAAATAAAAAAAGGCACTGTTAAATTTATAAAACCAACAAATGAGGTCACAAAATGAAAAAGAATGTTCATCCCATTGAGAGAATGATTAGAATCGTCTTAGGGATTGCACTTATTACCATGGCCTTTGTCGGTCCTGTGAATAAATGGTTTCTGTTAGGGGTAGTTCCTTTACTTACAGGGATTCTCGGATGGTGTCCACCATATCAGTTATTGGGAATATCGACATGTAGTCTGAGAAAAAAAACATAAGGTTTTTAAATTAGCTTGGATATTTGGTGCCAACTAACATCAAACTTGTAAGCATCGTATCCAAGTTTTCTTAACAGAAATGTTGATTCGTTAGACATGACACAAAGCCTTCCTCGACAGATGACGAGAATAGGCTTTGTCTTTGGTAATGGATCAGAAGATTTTTTTAGACATTCGAAGGGGACATGCTTTACATACTTTGTATATGTAAGCTCCTCGGATGCTACTTCATCACTGGGTCTTACATCAAGAAGAATGACTTTCTTTAATCGAATTAACTCTACAGTTTCCAATATATCTTTATTCCATTTTAGTTCTTCACGGTAGAGTTCTTCTGAGAATAGCGCATTTGAAGGATTATGGATGAGCGCAAAGGCCTGTATTTGTTCCCAGAAATCCCGCATCTCAGGTTGCACAAGGGAGTATATTCTTCTCTGACCTAAGGTTTCAGTTTTTAAAATGTTTTCCCTCTGCATCTTTTTTAAATGCATAGAGGTGTTGGCTACACTCTGCCTGAGTTTATGAGAGAGTTGCTCAACTGAGTGAGGTGCCTGACTCAGAAAGTGGATGATTTTTAGTCGTACAGGAGATGCCAAGACACTCAGTAAAGAAGATACCTCGGCAAATAAAATATCTTGCCTTTCTTTAGCTTTTTCAAATGTTTTGGCCATGATTACGTCCTTGTATTTAAAAAGTATGCGTGTTAGTATTCAATAAGTAAATTGAGTAAGAAGGCATCTTTTGGAATATTTCATTATCGGTTTATTAGTCGGCTCTTCGTTGGCTCTGACAGGATCAGGTGGAGCTTTACTTGCGATTCCTTTACTTATTTACTTTTTTAATTTACCTCTTAAAGTCGCCAACTTCTTTTCACTGGTAATTGTTTCTCTTGGTGCATTGATTGGAGTTATTAGCGATTATGAAAATGTGAAATTTAAAAAATCTATGGTTATCGTTACTGGTAGTTTGTTAGGTAGTTATTTGTCGATAGGCCTTAAGTCAGAATTGTCTGATGTTGTGATCCTCGGTTTATTTTTTTTGATTTGTTTTTTAAGTCTATATTTTGTCTGGAGACCTAGACATCCAAAAGATGTTTTTAAAGATGAAAATGTTGCGATTATTAATCAAATATTAATAGGCGTGTTACTTGGAGTCCTTACGACTTTAACAGGTCTTGGTGGTGGTGTTCTTTTACTGCCAATCTTTATAAGTTTTTTTGGAATGGATGATCGTCATGCTGTTGCAACGAGCTTGGCAACAATTTTTTTATCGTCTATTATTTCTTTTTCAATCCAGATTCCATATCAAGCTGCATACCCAAATTTTTCGGGAATTATTTTCACCATCTTTGGTGTTCTCGTTGCAAATTACCTCATGAAAAATTTGATTAAGAGAATGAGTAAGACGAAGACGATTCGTGTGAGAAAAATTTCATACAGTCTAATTGTAATCTACACATTAGTAAGCATTTCAATGAAGGAGTTTTTATGAAGATACAACATTTTTTTGATAAAGATACATCTACTCTTACCTATATTGTTTTTGATGAAGAGACTAAAGATTCGATAATTATTGATCCTGTTTTGGATTTTGACCCATCCTCTGGAAAAGTTGAAGATAAAAGTGTCCTTAAGGTTGTAGACTACATTTCAAAAATAGGCCTTAAGGTTCATTTAATTTTAGAGACTCATGCCCATGCAGACCATCTCTCTTCTTCTCAGCTTCTGAAGCAATATTTTCCAAAGGCAAAAGTTGGAATCAGCGAGCGAATAAAGATTGTTCAAGGAGTGTTTAAGGACGTTTTCAATTTATTAGATTTTAATTCGGATGGATTGGATTTTGACTTTCTAATTAAAGATAATTTTGCTTTTCAAGCTGGTAGTCTTAACATTCTTCCTATCCCAACTCCTGGCCATACACCAGCATGCACGAGCTTTCTAATAGGAGGCAATCTTTTCGCTGGAGATTCACTGTTTATGCCAGATTATGGAACTGGAAGATGTGATTTTCCAGGGGGGAGTGCTGCCGAGTTATACACATCTATAAAAGGGATTTATCTACTGCCAAATGAAACTAAAGTCTTCGTTGGACATGACTATCAGCCTGGAAATCGCGATTTAAAATTTCAGACGACAATCGGAGATAGTAAGAGAGAAAATATTCAACTCAAACAGTCTACTCCAAAAGAGGAATATGTTTCATTTAGAGAGACTAGAGATAAGACGTTAAAAGTTCCGCGTTTATTATTGCCTAGTCTTCAAGTGAACATAGCGGCAGGACATCTGCCAAAGAAAGAAAATAATAATGTAAGCTATTTAAAACTCCCAATTAGATCTGTATTAGAAAAAGGTGACTTATGACTTGGAAAATACTTGCTTTCTTTTTGATATCGATGAATGCATTAGCTCAAGACTTTGAAACTGAAGCAAAATTTCTTGCAACTGATCTTAAGACTTCTCTAATGCAAAATTTATCGGAGAAGGTGGCAAAGGCTGGGGCACCAGAGGCAATTTCATTTTGCCATCTGAATGTTAAGCCAATCGCAAAAAAAGCTGCTCGAGATAGGATCGACAAGTATGAGTTTGGAAGAACATCACATAAAATTCGAAATGAACTTAATGCTCCTCAAGCTTGGGCTGAACTCTATCTGAAAGATTTTAGTGAGAAATTTAAAGGTGATATCAAAAAAGAATTTTTCATCCATAAATTATCGGATGGGAAGCAACTTTACATTGAGCCACTCTATATGCAAGCTCAGTGTTTATTGTGTCATGGTGAAAATATAAGCAAACAAGTAAAAACAAAATTAGAAGAAATTTACCCTCATGATAAGGCAACTGGCTTTAAACTTAATGAGTTTCGGGGCTTTATTTGGATTAAGGAGAAATAAAATGGCAAAAGTAGAAGTATTAAATGGTGTAAGTCATTTATTCGTTAGTGAAGAAGCGTCTGTGAAAGGCTACGTGGTTGTAGACGTAAGGGGCAAGGAAGAATTTCTTGGGGATCTTGGACATATTAAGGGTGCAAAGCTTTGTACACTAGGACCTGAACTTCAAGAGTTCCTAGAGTCTTCACAAAAAAATGGAAACTACCTTTTTGTCTGTCGATCAGGAGGGAGATCAACCCAGGCTTGTTTACTCGCAAAGGCGAAAGGATTTACTCAGGTTACAAATCTTGCTGGTGGAATGATTCACTGGAATGAGTTGGCCCTTAAAGCGGAGCGCTGAATGAAAGAAATGTGGGATGAACGTTACGCTGTAGACGAATATTTTTACGGCGTCCAGCCGAATCGCCTTTTGCAATCTGTTGTTGGAATCCTTCCAAGTCAGGCGAATGTCCTATGCATTGGAGAAGGGGAGGGGAGAAATGCTGTTTTTTTATCGAGACTAGGTTATAAGGTCACTGCTATTGATTTCTCGATAGAAGCGAAGAAGAAAGCAGAGGAACTCGCTAGGAAAAATAAAGTCTCATTAGACTATCAGGTGTATCCTATAGAAGATTTCTATTTTGGTGAAAAAAAGTGGGATGCTATCATCTCCATCTTCTGCCATCTATCCATATCTATTCGCGGACAAGCCCATAAACATATTGAATCAGCTTTAAAAACTAATGGGCTTTTTATATCTCAGAGTTATTCTCCTGAACAAATGAAATTTAAAACAGGTGGCCCAAAGGACCCTTCCATGCTTTATTCTGAAAGTTTAATTCAAAGCGACTTCACAAAGTTTCATTGGATCAGGCTTGAAAAAGTTAGGTCAGAGATATTAGAGGGGAAGGGACATACAGGACTAAGTTCTGTTATAAATGCGATTGGACTTAAGAAGGAGTATTAAATGGATACAATTAATATTGTCGTTTTAGGCGCTGGTGTTTCTGGGCATACTGCAGCGATGTTTTGTAAACGTTATTTGGGTGAGCGTGTGAATGTAACTGTGATTAGTCCAGAAGCTCAATACAATTGGATTCCTTCAAATATTTGGGTCGGAGTCAATCGTATGGAAGCCAAAGATGTATTACTCACTCTTGCTCCAGTATATGACAAACAAAATATTTCTTTCATTCAAGCAAAAGCCACAGAACTTTATCCCGAAGGTAAAAACGGTTCTATTCGAGGAGTCGTCGCCTATGAAGATACCGGAAATAATGAAGGGAGAAAATCAGAAATTGAGTATGATTTTTTAGTTAATGCTACAGGGCCAAAATTAAATTTTCAAGCAACTCCTGGTCTTGGCCCTGATGGTTTTAGTTTATCCGTTTGTACGGCCTCTCATGCAACAGAGGCTGCGAATCATCTTGCAAAAGTTATTGATGAAATGAAACAGGGACATATCAGAACACTTGCTGTTGGAATGGGACATGGTACTTGTACCTGCGAAGGAGCTGCGTTTGAATACGTATTTAATGTTGATACTGAACTGCGAAGAGCAGGGGTAAGAGACAAGGCAGAATTAATTTACATCACTAATGAAGCTGAATTAGGTGATTTTGGAGTGGATGGAATTCAACTAGACGTCAGTGGCTTCATCACACCTTCTAAATTAATGGCCGATTCTCTTTTTGATGAAAAGAAAATTAAAACTATTCTTGGTGCCCATGTTGAAAGAGTAGAAGAAGGCAAGGTGTTTTATACAGATTTAGAAGGTAAAAAATCGTCAATAGATTTTGACTTCGCTATGCTTCTTCCGCCTTTTAAAGGACATAGACTTACTACGTATAATAAATCGGGTGAAGAAATTACTGACAAAGTTTTCACGCCGAATGATTTTATGCGTGTTGATGCTGATTATACTGTAAAACCTTACGAAGACTGGAAAGCCAAAGACTGGCCTAGGCATTATCAAAATCCACTTTATAAAAATGTTTTTGCTGTAGGAATCGCCTTTGCTCCACCTCATCAAATCTCAAAGCCAAGAATGAATCCTGATGGTGTATTGATTGCACCGGCCCCACCACGTACAGGAATGCCCTCAGCGGTTATGGGAAAAGTAGTTGCAGAAAACATAGCTCAACAAATTAAAACTGGGATCTTAGGTAATAAAACTGCATCAATGAGTGATTTGGGTGCTGCTTGTATCGCTTCGATGGGGACTGGCTTTAAAATGGGATCAGCTGTTTCCATTACAATGTGTCCAATCGTCCCTAATTATGAAAAGTATCCAGAAACTGGGCGGGATACAAAAAATACATTTGGTGAAATAGGGATGGCTGGTCATTGGGTAAAAAAGATCCTTCATTATATGTTTATCTATAAGGCAAAGGCAAAGCCGTTTTGGTGGATTATTCCTGAATAATAAGGAGTTTTTATGGTTAGTAAAAGTATTATGCGTCCAAACAAACGAACTGTTTTTTTGAGAAGCTTTCTTGCTTGGCAAATTTATAGATTCTTGATGATTAATATAAAAATGCTAAGAATGATAATGAAAGGTCACTA
>DZBG01000175.1 GCA_022729855.1 Bdellovibrio sp. | reverse complement strand
ATGGTGTTTCCAGCACTTATTACCCTGAATGGACGGTCGAATATTATACAGATACTGTTTATTATACTGACCTAGACCAATTGATCAATGACGGAGATATTGATTCGGTTTATTCAGATCCGGAATTCTATAATGGTAGATTAATAAATTATAATGAACCGTTTCCTGCATGGAATAAATACAAATTTGTAATCGGTTGTGGAATAGCGCTGGATTATTACCATAATTGGGATTATGATTATGGTGAAACCAAAGAATTAAAATATTATAAAAAAGGAGATGAGATATGGGGAGATTCATTGCTCTTAGGTGTTGATAATGAGAATTTAGTGTATAATCTATATGTCCAAGTCTATCCTAATCCGTTCATTTCTGATTTGTATATTGATTTAACTTATGTAAATTCTGGAATTTGTGAAGGATTTCTATATGATTCAGGTGGTAAGCAATTAAGTTCATTTCCTTTGATAGTAAATCGGGTTAATTCGATCCAATTGGATGGATTACATAAAGGGTTATTTTTCCTGAAGATTAGAGGGGATTTAAATTATAGCAAATTGATAATCAAGTATTAATTATGGCCCCCAACAAACGCTCAGCGCCCAGCCCGGACGATAAAAATTACACGATTCGGCATTGTCGATTCGGCATTTTCAATTTAAATTGATAATTTTAACATGAAATCGAAAGTCGACAGTGCCGAATGCCGAATCGCGTAATTCCTCCGGCCCAGGGCGCTGCACTAAGCATTTGGTGTATAAAAAGTAAACTTATGAGATTGTCCTTATATCTAGTCTTTTGGATGTTCGCAGCACTTTTAACCAGCTGCTCCTCAATAGTATCATGCATGTATGGAATAAGGCCATTAGAAGAATTAAATGCCAAAGAAGTTCAAAAAATCGCATCTAAATATAAAATTGCTTCAAATGAATCATTTCTGCTTGATACTTCGTTTCGGGCCTTACTAATTACCCTACCAACAATTGATTCGAATTGTTTACAGGATCTTTCAATATATCCTTTTTGTAACATCAGGAAAAATCATCTACAACCAATGCAAATAATGTATTTTGATAAGAATAATACTCTTGTTTCATATCATGTTAACTGCGATATGTCAGGTTTCCCTAATTTGAAATGGAATGATACTGGAAATTTTAACACTTTCATTCCAAGGTCAACTACATATCCTGATTCTTACGTGAAATTCGATGACTTGGCAATGTACATCTCAAATTGCAATTCTCAACAAATTCAATACGCTGATTTTAATGATGCTGATTACAATATAGTTATTTTTTGGTGCAAATGTTTTGGCAGACAATCCAAGCGCGTTATTAAGCTTGTGAGAGAAAATTTGCAAATAAACCACAGTGAAAAGGTTAACTTATTATTTGTTAATATTGATAATTTTGGTGTAAAATACTTTTAATCAATATTTTTTGCGCCTAACACATCAGTGGCCGTGTAATACGGGTTGTTTCTGGAGGCAGGCATTCACCGAACCTGCAAATGATTGAGGTAAAGTAAAGAAACAACAAGATAAATCTTTATTGGGGTGCTGACGGCTCGTTATGTTTGATCAAATCTTATGAAAAGATATTTTATCGTCATATTGGCAACCATCATTTTAATTCCAAATTCATATTCTATTTCTATTCCTGATTCTCTTGATAATGTGCCGCTAAAGAAATCTAAAAACTTTTATGTTTTTGGCTTAATCCCATCGCGTGCTAAAAATATATATGGAATAGCTATAGGCCCGGTTGGATCTGAAATATTTTGTGACAAACCATATACACAAACTGTTGATGGCGTAGGAATTCAAATAATTGGTCAAGGCATTTTCTCAATATTTTATTTATGTTTTGGTGGCCATTCTACATTTACAACGTATTATAAATCAAATAACAGACCCGAAACGGAACTTGCTTTAGATTCTCTTATGTTTGGAATAGACACCACGTTAAAAAGAGTTTTATATAATGGAATTGTATTATCGCCTTTCGGAACTTATAGCAGCCAGATTAATGGTGTTTCGATCTCAGCATGGATGAGTCTGTGTAACTATGTCAATGGAATTTCACTTAACTTGCTTTGGAATTCCATCACGAAGGTGAATGGCCTTTCTGTAGGCATAGTCAATGATGCTTTAATTTTAAATGGAGCCCAAATAGGTCTGATTAATAGGACGTATAATATTAAAGGAATTCAAATAGGTTTATGGAATAAGAATCGAAAAAGATCTTTACCAATCATTAACTGGAACTTCAAAGAATGATTTGGCCGTATCCACCCCACCAACCCCATATTTGTCTTCCTGACCAGGCGATTTAAATTTGCCGGATAAACAGAAATATATGAAAACATCGAGATCGGCGTATATGCTTGGCAAAGTAAAAGAGTGGAGAAGCAGTGGACTTTCCATGAATGAGTTTGCCAGTAAGCATGGATTTTCTAAGACCGGCTTTAATTATTGGGTCAAAAAGAATCGCAAATTAACGGAAAGCAAGCCTGTTTCTTTCGTAGAACTGTCGCCCGCGGTAAAGTCAGGAGAGATTGTTGAGGTTTTACCGGAACCCCAGGAGTCGGCTATTCACCAGGGGTCAATTGTAATCACATTTCCTGGCGGAATGAGCGTAAAAATTTACGGGTAGATGCTTGGGTTAAGCGCCAACCTGCGTTACTTTCTGTGTTGTCAGTCGACCGATATGCGCAATGGCTTCGATGGATTGGCCGGGATTGTTCGGAATTTTCTCTGCAAAGACCCTGTTTCAGGTGATGTTTTCGTCTTTTTAAACAAGACCCGCACACACATTAAGCTTCTTTATTGGGATGGCGATGGGTTCGCTCTTTTTTATAAGCGTTTGGAAAGGGGCAGGTATGACCAATGTACAGCTGTTCATGGATTATCCAGAGAAATGAAAAGAGAAGAGCTTTTGATGCTTTTAGAAGGGTTGACCTATGGGGATATGCATCGAAAAAAGCGGTATAAATTTGGATAATTATTTTGTAATTAATTTTACCAAAACCCTTGTTAATTCAGTGTTTATGTGTATATTTGATTCATGGAAGGGCAACAAAGACCAGCAGATTTTACCACGGAATTACTTGCAAAAAGAGTCGTTCTTCTGGAAGCTGCACTTGCCAAAAAAGATGCCGTCATTTTTGAAAAAGACACCCTCATTTCTGAGAAGAGCGCCGATGTGTTAAAACTCACTGCCCAACTTGAAGCCGAGAAATTCAAATACGCCCAGC
>DZBG01000010.1 GCA_022729855.1 Bdellovibrio sp. | reverse complement strand
AAACGTTCTGACGGTAGGGGCAGATAACCTGCACCACTTTAGGGACAATATCGAAATCCTTGGAAATAAAATTGATTTTGGAAACGTAGAAGTAGGAAGCTCAAGTGCAAAACAAGTTGAGCTTACAAATATCGGATCTCTTGCTGTGAAAATAACTGAGACATCATTTCAAGGTGGAAGTCAGTTCTCATATAATGGAGGAAGCTTTCCAGGACTTAGAGGAACATGTAATGAAGTTGTTCAACCGGGTAACTGTTTGATTGATATCATCTACAAACCGAATGCAATTGGAAAACATACAGGAACTCTTACTTTAAAAACTGATAACAAAAAATCTCTTCTTCTAAGTCTTTCAGGGAAAGGGAAGGTCAAAGAAGTTTGCTATGAAGAGAATGAAATTGTTCTTTCGGCCATTCCAAAAGCCAGAGCAGCGGTACCTGTACTTCCTTACCTTGCAAAAGCAGCAGGAACAGATGCTAAGCTTCAGACTCTTTATGGTACAGAAGTGAATGGATATTATTCAGCTCTTGATATGTATACAGTAAAAGACTCACAGGTTTATGTTCAATACGAGATGCCAAAAATTAAAGACGAAGTGACGAGTATTAATTTTGGAGTAGAGGTTCAAAAAATCGTTCTTGATAATTTTAAAGATACTGAATCACTGTGTTTATCAACAAGCTCGAACGTAAGAAAATGTTCAGGAAAAGAATTTGAGCTCGCTTCATGGGAAGCTCTTAAAAACTGGAACTTCTGGGATAAATATAGCTCTCCAGTAAGCGCTCTTTATACTGAGCAATTTGATCAGAGTAAGTGGAATTGTGGTGATAAAAGCTGCATGAGACTAAAAATGGTTTATAATCTAGAAAGTATTTTTGATCTAAATAGTAAAGAGATGCAAACTGTCATTAAAGGTGAAAAAGTATCACTAGTTTTCTCTGATGATACACGAATGCTGAAGTTGCCAAAACTATTGATCAAAACGAAGAAAAAAATTGAATGTAAGTAGGACTTTCTAAATGAAAAAAAATATTCTAACAGCGGTATTGGCCGCTGTTACTTCCCCTCTCTTGGCCGTTAATTTACAAACTTTCCGATTCTCTGACAGTTATCGCTATTCAGTTTTAGATGACTCACTTTTAGAAAAATTCTCTGGAAATTATGTCTTAACCGCTAGCTTTTCGCATATTCACTCACCTGTTTCGATTACTAACACTAATTATAATATCTCTAATGGTCTTTACTTGAAGCAGTTCAATGCTTTTACATTTAGCTACACTTATTACTTAAGAGATAATATTACGATTGCAGCAGACACTCTCATCAACCGTAATAGAAGTGACGATGAAACAAGTTACTTCATGGGTGACACAGTCTTAAAATCAAAAATTAATTTTTTCAAAGAAAACGGATGGAGTTTTTCACTAAACCCACAAGTTTTTCTCCCTACTGGTGCAAGAAATAGTTTTTCTTCAGTTGATGAAGTCGCTGGATCTCTTTCTGCGGTGGCCGAGAAGCATCTCTCAAGTAATTGGCATATTCTAGGATCTGTGGGTTACTTCACTGGCCGAAAAAATATCTACGATGTTATTGATTACAGAGATCTCCTCTTGGCCCAACTAGGTCTTTCTTACGATATTAACGATTCTTGGAATGCTAACTTTGAAACTTATAGAAATTTTGTTGTCAGAAATGACTATGGCCAAGATGAAGGGACATATTTTTTAACAATGAAGCATAAAACAACGAGCTTCCTTTCGACATACTTCGGCGCAGGGGCGGCTGGACTCAGTAGACTTGACCGTGACAACTATACTTTATTTGCAGGTTTAAAATTTAGCGAAGCAGCTAAAAAAGTAGAAGTAATCATTCAGCCAACACCAAGGGAGATGCCAAAGCCTAAGGTCACAAAAAGAGATGAAGAAAAGAAATTAGGTATTCTTCAGCAAGTTGAACATATCTATTTTGATAATGGCAGCTCAGCGATCTCAGGCCAGCAAGCTGTGAAAATCGACACCCTAGTTAAGGCCTATAATAAGAATCCTGATATTAAACATATTGTGATTGAGGGTTATGCTAGTAAAACAGGAACAGCTCAACTTAATCAAAGATTAAGTGAAGAGAGAGCGGGAAAAGTAAGAAGCTATTTAGCTTCACATGGTATTCCTGAATCAAAGCTCTCAGTTGTTGCTTACGGTGATGCTGCCCTTAAGCAGTACCCTACTGAAGCCGCAAATAGACGAGTTGAGTTTAGAATTTATAAATAGGCATTAAATTTCCTCTGATTCTGTTTCAACAGGCTCAGAGGCGATACTTCGTTTTTCAATTTGAATTTCTTTTGGCCATTTAAATTTAGTTTTCTCAGTAATCAATTTTCTCTCATGATCACTTACCCAACATTTTTTGCACTTACTAGTAACTCTATCTACTAATCTTTGTGCCAAGTATTCATCTTTCCACTTATCAATATTAGCGAACATATATTCACTAAGATATTTCATATTTCTCTCAGTAGGCTCAGAGTAAGAGAAGTAATGAGTCACATTCTCTACTGTGAACTCAGTCAGGACTTCTTCTACGGGAATCTCTTTAAATCCCTCAGGGGCTTTCATATAGGCCAAATCGGCATCAGTGTAGTTTGTATAAGGTAGTATTGTTTTAAAAACATCTAATTCAAATCTCGGAGAAAAATTACTCCAAGTATCTAAAGTTAAAACTTTATTTTCTGCACTTAACTTCTTGTTATTAAAATCACTTCCGACGAATAAAGAAATAACAAAAAACAATGCAACAGTTCCGGCCAATCCAGGGACAGACCATTTAATATAAGATCTTATGGTATGATCTTTTTTCCTCAAATGAAAATAGAGTCGTCTGCGATCGATGATCCCAGCAATAGTAAACCCCATGGCAATGATAATCCCTAGAGTCTCAATTTCAAGTTTAAACAGACTCGCGATAAAAATGGATGCAAAGGCGAAAAAAATAATGAGAGCATAACCAGTGAAAAAATAGACAAGTTTTCCTATAACCCCCATCTTTTTCAGGGGAGACTCGACTTTTTTATCGTACATTCTAAAGTTTGAGAGGAAGAGAAAGATAGCAATTGAGCCTAATAGTGAAATGGAAAAACTGTGAAATAATAAATTTCCTATCCCTGAACTTGAATCGAATCCTCCCCCAAATAAATTTGAGAATATAATTGTCATCCAAATGATAGACACGACACCTAAAGAGTAGGCCATAGACTCACCTGTGAGCGCTTTATCAAGTTCATTAAAATTGTGGTGAGATTTATGAAAGGCAATATTTCTTCCCATTCCCGACTGATAGATTTCACTAAAAATTCTATAACAAAGAAAAATATAAGCTATAAGCCCATACCCACTTTCTGTCATATTAAGAAAATGACTTGTTAACAAATCAATAGCTAAACTGATTCCAGCTGCCTTGGCAACTTCTGTTAATGTAGGAATCGTGTATAGCCTAAGCCACCAATTCATCTTCATGGGTATTCTCTTTAAATTTAAAATGGAAAATTAAGATGTCTTCCAATTTTGGTTTGTAGCTAGTGAGACAGTCTTCAAGATCAGAATATTTTTGATAAAGGATTACAGGGACGAGATAGATTTCTTTCACATCATAGCCAGAAGATCTAATCTTTGAAATTTTAGTATTTGCAAAAATCTCATGATCTTTGAGTTTCTCTAAAATCACAAAATCTTCTTGGATTTGAGCGACGGAATTATTGAGTTTAAGTTTAGTATCCTGCAGGAGAACTAAATGATCTGTATATTCATTGAGCTCTGAAAGGATATTGGTAGTGATAACAACTGTCCCACCATCAACAGTAAATTGCTTCAGTAAATCTAGGAAATAGCGTTGCCCATCTATATCAATCACCGATGTAATCTCATCGAGTAAAAGCACCTTTGGACGAGAGGCCAAGGCCATCATCAGTAAGAATTGCATTTTTTGGCCACGTGATAATTCTGAGAATTTCTTTTTTAATGAAATTTTTCTATCTTTGGCCATTTGATTGAAAATTTTATTGCTCCAACGAGGAAAAGTTTCGCGATAAATCTTAATCATCTCAAGCATTGTATGGTGAAGATGAATTTCATAATTTTCATGAATGAGGAAAACATCTTTTCTAAAAGGATAACTATATGAATAAGGATCTTTTTCAAAAACTGTAAGCTCACCTTTGGTAATGGGCTCATCCCCAGCTAATAATCTCAAAGTGGTGGATTTTCCAGCACCATTACAACCAATCAAAGTAATAAATTTTCCCTCAGGGAGATCAAAACTGAAGTCCTCTAGGATCACTCTCTTGTCATAATTTTTGTAAACGTTCTTCAAGCTGATGAAATTTTTCATAAAGTCTTATCGGTTAATTACCTGAGTACTTTACTTAATTTTGCTTCTAAGGAGATTCTAACTAGTTGAAAAAAGAATGGCCCCGAAGGGCCATTTGAGATTATCTAATTTTCTTAGGATAAAAGTTCATTGGCTGTTTCACCTCAACAGTACCGCCACCCATTGGCTCAGGGAAGCTGATACCTTTAAGCACACCAACCACACATCTTTTCACGTCTGCTGGGATATCAGAACCACCATCAACTCCGGCAGCTGAAACATTACCTGAGGCACCAATAACAAAGTTAAGCTTCACAACACCACTCACCTCAAGGCCATTTCGTTCCAGCTCTTTTTGGTAGCAATATCTAAACTGAGGAAGATTTTCCATCAGGATTCGGCGAATAACATCTGGATCCATTGAACCAAGAACAACTGTCTCGGCTGGTATTCCTGCGGTATAGATGGCCTTCTTCGATGATAGACCTTCGGCCCCCGCAGATTCACCAAGCTTACCGTCAGCAGCTCCAGTTAAACTACCAACATCAGAACTTATCGTCGCTGTTTTCACAGACCCTGTACCAGTCCCACTAACTGAACCAGCTCCAGAGAGTGATCCCACTGAACCAACAGCACCTTTAGTTGAAACATTTGAAAGTGATCCACCTTTGGCCACCATTGTACTTACTGTACTTGAGAAATCAGCAGACTTATAAACTTCAACATGACCTGCAGTTTTCATCGCAAGTTGTGAAGTCGCTCCACCAGGGGCTGCTTGGGCTTGCGCTTTAGCAGGAGCTGCTGATGAAGGCTTAGGAGGAGTTGGTCTTTTAGGCGGAGTAATGGCCTTCTTCACAACTTGTTTTTCCTTCGCTGTCTTCTTACCTGGATCAGGTTTGTTTGATGGATGTTTAATATCCATCACATCCGGTTTTTTAACTACTTTTTGTGGCTCTTTTGGAACTTCTTTTTTGACAGCTTCTTTGTCAGGAGCTTTCTGAGCAGTTTTTTCTTTCACTGGTGATTTTTCAACAGCTTTAGTTTTCGCCACAGAGAGTGGTTGCTTATAAAGAATACGTGCAAGTCTTTCGGGAGCGAGATCTTCTTCTTTCTTTTTTTCATCCTCATCGGCAGGAATAAGATTAAGACCAATTGAGAAAGCAATTGTTAAGAAGAGAAATAGTAATAAATACTTTCTTAGGTCTGGATCTCTTTTAAAAACTGGTGCATGAGCAACAGAGGGTGGAGATTGAACTTGCCTTACATAAATTTGTAAATCTTCTTTGCTTAAACGAACAATATCTTGTGGCTGCAAATCAATTGATGTCGCAACATGCTCTGTTGTCTTTCTTTTATCACCTAAAACAAGTACATCATAACCTGGAAGAGTTTGAAGAGTAATTGTGCCAGATCTAATATCAACAAAAGGAATCTTTTCAGTTCTGCCTAAATATGGAAATTCAACTTCATTATCTTTTTCAAAAAGACCTGACATATAAAATGTCCCGTTCTTTTCAGGAAGATAATCTACGCTAAAAACCTGATCTTTAAAAAGAATAATCACTTCGACTGCTTGCTTAGCCGAATCGTATTTAAAGATTGGATAAAGAACTTCTTTATCTTCAAAAATATATTCACTGAACTCAGCTTTTGGATCACTGGCCAGAGGATAAACAACTGATGGTAAGCTATTTTCAGATAAACTAGGAGCTTTAGGTGGAACAGTACTTGCGACCGGTGCTTTCGGCAGTTCTTTTTTTACTTGAACAGCTGGAACTTCAGGCAGAATAGTTGAAGCTGGCCCTTGAGCAGGTTCTAAAGTATCAAGTACAGGTGGAAGTGAATCGATTGGATTGTAAGTTTTAAAAATAAGTTCAACATCAGCAAAGCGAACATGATCGCCAACAGAAATTTCTTTTACGATCACTCTATCATCATTTACATAAGAACCATTTGTAGAGTTCATATCATAAATAATCGCTTTGGAATCAAGAATTTCCATCACTGCATGAATAGCTGAAACTGCTTCGTGATTAATGATCACATCACAGCTCTCACTTCTTCCGATAAGGATTCTTCCTTTACCAACTACAGCGGCCCTAACCTTATGTTTGCTATCAACAGGTTTAAGCTCAAATAGTTTCTTTGCAACATCTTTTTGCAGATCCACTTTATCCTCTCTTATCTTATGCCTTGTATGGCCTTACGCATTTCTTTATTAAAATTTTGTCTTTCCGGAAGCTTGTTCTTAAACTTATCACGAGTCCTTGGATTCACTGAGATATCACCTGGTGACCCAGCTTCTCCTTGTACTCCAATTTCATCAAGATCAAATTTTTCAAATTTTTTATATTCAAATCTAATATTCTTCTCTTGAGCGAGTAAAGAAAGAGAGCCAAACATTAAAATTGTCATGAAAAATAATTTCATTTTTATTCTCCAACAATATTTTTCACTTCTTCATAATAATTCTTAAGAAGTGAGTTTTTAGGTTTCGAAATTCTACTTAATACATTTGATGCATCTTTTTGCTTCCCTATTTTATAAAGAGCATAAGAGACATTTAATCCAATATCAGCTTGAGACCAAAGCTTCTGATCTAATCTAAAGAACTGCTTCAAAGCTTCTTGATAGTCACCTTTTACAAATGAAACATTCGCTAGTGTGACAATAAGGTCAGAGTCATTTGGCGTTTGATTCGCTAATCCAGAAATAATTGGCCTTGCGTGATCAGCGAGACCATAACTTAGATAAAGTTTAGCTAGATTTAATCTTGGAGTTTTAGCAAAACGGGCTTTAGCGTTTGCTTTCTCAAAGGCCACCAGTGCTTTTTGCGTTTGGCCTTCTCTATAATAAAGAATCCCAATATTATTTAACGCCGGTGCATATGAAGATGATAACTCGAGGGCCTTATTGTAAAAAAGAAGAGCTTTTCTATTCTGATTTTGCTTTAAATAGCAGTTCGCCACTTGAGTCCAATAGCTAGGAAAATTTTGATATTTTTGGTAGAGATCATCAATCAATTTTGCAGCATTTTTCTCATCACCTTGAGCACACGTAATAGCGAGACCAAGTAATTCATCCCCTTTAGGATCAATCTTACTTAACTCATCACTTGAGAGACGATCAATTGTTTCATCCTGCAAAGCAGGATTTTCAACCGCCATCGATCCTGCATAATAATCATTACTTGCCCCAAAGAGAAGAGGCTTCTCTTTTTTAAAGGCTTCGTTTGAAACTTTATCTACATCAACTTCAGAACTTTTTTTAGTTGTAGAACAAGAAATCATGAAAAGTGAGACTAATGCTAAACCAATAATTCTCATCATTTTCTACCTCCTCTATCCATCATGACCACAGGTTGATCAGGAAGAAACTGACGAGTAAGTGGATCACTTCCCCACATGACTGCAGAATTATTCTCACTAAGGATTTTATTATTTTCTATGAGCTTTTTCACTTCAGCTCTTTGCTTTTTGGCATTCATTAGAATTGGGTTATAAACATTACTCATGGCCTTTTTAAAACTAACGACGTACTCATCTCCTTTGCCTTCAGGAGTAAAATCCATAATTTCTTTTCCAAAGTTCTCATAAGATTCAATCGCCAATCTATAAGCTGCAACAATACCTTTACCTGAACCGGTTTTTTGAATGGCCGTCACTTCTACAGTTAACTGATCAAGGAGAGCTAATTTTTGTTTCACTAACGAGTTATAGGTATTTTCGGGAAAACTAAGTTTAATTCCTTCAATCTGATTTTTCTTCGCCAGGATACGTGGGATGAGGTCCATCGCTACTAAATCAACGGCCTCAACAGGGATATCCATTCTTTTATTTTTAGAATCTTGGTAATAAGAATTGATTCTACGACTTAAATCTCGCACTTTTTCATTATCACCTACACCAGTATAGATATTCTTTAAATCATCAAGAGGCTTAATAAGCATGGCATGATTTTTCGAGTTCCTTTCAAGATCACTTATCACTTTTTCAGCACTTTCAAATCTTTTCACAATCATGAGGTCTTTGATAAGCTCAAATCCGACATCAGCTAAAATAGCATCAGAGATTTGACAAACAGGGGCAAGATCATAGATCTCCATAGCCTTGTCTATCTTCCCATCTGCAAGAGCGAGAAAAATCCCATTTTTAAATGAGAGTCCTTTATTGGAACTATTATTTTTACAGGTTTTTAAAACATAACGGTGATTAAGATCTGAGGCGAGATCAAATCTTTGTTTTAAAAAAAGTGAAGTTGCAATTGTGAGAATCGAATCACTAAATTTTACAACATCTTTAGTATCCATTTCTTTAATGGCAACTGCCCCCCATTGATAACTGGCATCACTTTGACCCATTTCAAAATAGAGAGCTGATAAGTTGTAAGCGGCATTGGCCTTTGCTTTTGAGGTACTATCGGCTCCCGAGTAAATACCATGATATCCCTTCAGGGCCACGGCCTTGTCACCTTTCTCTAAAGATTGCTGAACACCTTCAATCTGCATTTTTGTCTGTAATGCTTTCAGTGTAGAAGCATACTTTGGTGAGACTTTAAATTCGCCATCGTTGATGGCTGCAATATAGCTATTAATTTTAGCATCATTCTTTTTCTGACGATAATATTCCATCACCTTGGCCAGCATGGCTTCTTGAGTTTTTAAATCTGATGAATGCTCATTGGCATAATCACGCATTAAGGCTTCTGCCTCAGTGATCATATTCTTATCAAAATAGGCATTAAATAGTTTTGTATAAATAGACTTTGCTCTCGCTGATTTCTTATCTGTCTCTAAATATTTAGTATAAACAGGAATGTAATATTTTCCTGCAGCACGCTTATTTCTCACAAAAACATTTTGTCCAAGAGCTGCAAGCATCCCCTCTACCGACTGACCCATAATTTTACGATCGCCCTTCACTTTTGAGAGATCATAACTTTTCATATAATAATTAATTGAGCGACCATATTTTTTAGCTGCAAAGGCCGTTTCACCTTGAAAAAAAACTTTCTCAGCTTCATCACCAGGAGATAGCTTCCCAGCAAGATCAAAATAAGCAATCGATTGCTCTGCTTTAAGAGATCTCACTTTGGCCACATTTGAATATAAATTTGAAGCCACAGCTTTTTGTAATTCAGCTGCTTTTTTATTTACATGGTATTGAAGTTTTTTAAATTGATCAGCATTCAGTTGTTGCTTTTGAAATTTCTCCGTTAACTCTTTTGATACGGCAAGATGGCGTTCAATTTTTGCAAATTTGTCAAAGAGATCAAGTTCTGAAATAAGAATCTCGTTTCTGCGATTAGGATCTTTTTCATATTTCTCTGCCTGCTCTAGGAGTTTTTCCGCTTGAGCAAATCGACCTTGGCTTGCAATATTGTTGGCAATTTTCAAAAACTGCTCTGTATAGTTCAATCCAAGTTTTTCATAAAATTTGATGGCCTCATTCAACTTGTTAGCATCAACATAAAAAATGCCGATATCTCGCTCTACCTGAGGACGCATATTTACATATTTTGCATTACCACTTTTGTCATGCACTTGAAGCATCAAGCTGATCGCCTTATCAAATCTTCTTGTTCGGTAATACGACCAAGCAAGATTGTAGGCATCCTTAGTCCACCATGCTTCATTCGTTCTATTTAATGAGAATTCATAAAGCGGAATGGCCTTTGAGAATTCTGACTCATTAAAATAATAATCAGCCAGTGCTAGATTTGATTTAGCAGTAATTTTGTCATTCTTTGGTGATTTCTTTGAAGCGAGACCATAGTAGACTCTGGCTTTTTTATGCTCACCCAGTTCTTTATAATTATTGGCAAGAATAAAATAAACATCCCCTAGTCCACTATATCTTTTGTATTTATTAGCGATTTTGAGAGCAATATCATTGGCCTTCTCAAAAAGATCAGTTGATGTTTTGAAATACTGGGCCTTAGAGACGCTTCTTCTTCTATCAGGATCGATGCTTAGAAATTTCTCGTTCTCAGCTTCACGATAATGGCGGGCCTTTTCAAGGTTCAACTCTGACATACGAAGTAAAGTATCTGGGTTAGAGTAATTCTGAGTTTT
This sequence comes from Bdellovibrio sp., assembly GCA_022729855.1. GTDB lineage: Bacteria > Bdellovibrionota > Bacteriovoracia > Bacteriovoracales > Bacteriovoracaceae > DZBG01. Next base: position 32,737 of record DZBG01000010.1, on the reverse strand, counting down.
GGCCAAGCGGCTCACTTCTTCAAGTTCCTCATTAATAATGAGAATAATCTTCGCCCTTCTTTCATCAAGGGAAATTCTTTGGGCCATGGCCACATTCATACAGAATATTAAGACTAAAATACCAAAAACTATTCGCATTCTGACCTCAACGCAAAAACATAGTCACCTAATTCATCGGCCCAGAACTCACCATTAAAATCCCAGAAGTATTGCTTTTCATTACGTTTGATATACTGGATATCTCCACGTTTTTTTCCTACAACAGCATCCGTACGGTAGAGTCTTTCTTTCCTCTGAGCTAGAACCTCGAGCTTGATATAACTCATATCTTGAAATGAAATAAACAAATCAGCATAAGTTTTTACCAAGTAAGCACGTGCTCCAAGACCAATATAACGACGATAATCTGAAACAGTTTGCTTAATATTTCTCATCAGGTTTGATCTAAAGGTCGAACGTGGAAGCTCCGTCACTCTTTTATATTCTACTAAGGCTTCAGTTAAGCTTCCCTTCATTTCGTGATAGGCCATATCTTTTCTATAGGCCTTAATAAGTGTATCTAGGAGATCAAAAGAAAGTGGTTTTCCTTGCTCATGATCGGAAACAATTTGATAGAAGTATGAGTAATCTTTTCCTTTTGAAAGAAGAAAAGTTCTCAATTTTCTTGAAGGATTTAAAAGTGAGCTATAAAAAGTATCAACCGTTTTTTTAGCATCTTCAAATAGACACATACGCATATAAGTGAGTGCTTTAAGAACATCAATTTCTGGATTAAAAATAAAATCAAAAACAGGAGCATTATAAGAAACAAGCTTACCGAGAGTTCTATTATAACTTCTTTGATAATAACTATTCCAAGCCTCTTCAAAGAGTATTTCAGGCCAGATATAAGAGCTCTTTGGAATATCTAAGTAACTTAGATCTGACTTGTCATAATTTTTTACGGCGAAAGAATTTCTTGCAATTCCGGCCACACAGTAATCATGATTAATTTGAAGCTGTCTTTGTCTTAATAAGCTTTTCGTATCGCTTTTTTCACGCAGAGAGCCTCTTACACAATCTTTAAACTCAATCTCAGCCGCTGCATGATTACCTAGAACTGATAAGATAGAAGCTTTCAAATGTGATGAGAACGGATAATTAGGATGATCTGAATCAAGGTTACCCAACTGCCCAAGCGCTTCTTGGTATCGCTCTTTTTTAAAGAGTTTTTTCGCTAAGATATAACGGATATTAATTGAGCGTGATCTATTCAGTATTTTCTCAGGAAGATTTTCAAATGGATGTACTCCAGTCACTGTTAGTAACTTATCAAGAGCAATTTCCATTTCACCATCCAGAGAGCCAGAACTTTTCACTAAATAATCTTTCATCCATGGTACAGCTGCGAAGGCATAACCATCGTTAATGAGATTAATAAGGATTCTTCTGTATCCTGCAAGTGATATCGACCCCTTCCCATAAGAACTCTCGGCATCTTTATAAGAAGCGAAAACCGGTGAGAGAGATAAACTTATACATAAACCAAGAATTATTTTCATTGAGAACATCCGTGTTCTCCTTAATTAGAATGAATAATTTAAACCAAAGCCCATATCGTAAGTACTATTTAGTGTACTAGACTTTGAAACAGCTCCACTTGAACCCTGACGATTTGTTTTTTCAGCGTTATAATGAAAACCAGTAAAATCAAATCTTAATGACCAAGCTTGAGTAAGATAAAATCTGAAACCAATATTCCAAATTCCTGCAACAGCATCTTCACTTGTCAGAGCATTACTTGGAATTGAATCAAACTTTCCTCTATTATCTTGAGTTTTTACTGAAGCAAGACCAGCACCAAAGGTCCAGTCGTAGTAAAAAATTTGATTAAAGGTATTTATTTTTGCGTAGAATGGTGACCATGTAAGAAGTCCACCGTAATAAGTATCAATCTTACGATAGAAAGGAACCGTTCCCTGGCTCTTTACACCTTTAGCAGTATCATTTTCATCTCCGGAATTTTTTCCGTATAAAAATTCAACTCCCCAATCTTCTTTAAAGAAATAGCCAGCTCTTAAACTGACACCATATGAATCTACAAAGGCTCCGCTCAGCGTTTTCACACCATTGGCCCCAATATAAAATCGTCCGTCTTTTCTAAACTTTCGATTTTGTAGAACATAAATTTCTTTATCCTGATCAAGCCACGAAAAATCATAAACTGATTTCTCACTTGCTTGAGCAGCGCCTAAAATAAAGATAAAAACAAAAAGCGACAAAAACATTTTCATAACTAGAACTCGCTTATCAAAGAAGTTTTGATTTAAGTAATTAGAATTATTCTAACATGGAATGTTTACGGTTCAAGTTAACTTCTATCTTGGGCAAATCTCACCATAGGGACACTGACTACAATGATCAAGATTAATCACTTCGGGACGTTGAGCTTGATTCCAATAATCAAGTAACTCGGCCACGACAGTTTCATAATCTATCTTTTGGATTAGGAATTTTTGTTCATCAATAAAGCACAACTTCAACTCAAAGCTCTGCTCTTTATTTATTTGACCGATTTGGTATAAGGCGTAAGCGTAGCATTTTAGCTGGAACCAATAGGGATACAGCTTCTCTTCTGTAATTCGTCCTGTTTTAAAATCCCAAATTTCTGGGTTCGATTTGTTATCAAGAGGAAGAGTGTAAAAGTCAGGGATACCTGAAATCATATGTCCAAAGAAGCTAAACTTAATAGGCTCCTCACTTATTAATTTGTGAGTCCCCTTTAAGAGAGAAACTTGGTCAAGAACCCATTGGAGTTTATCTCGCTCGTTTGATTCATAAGCTCGTCTTGAAAGAACTCCCGTTCCTTTAATGGCAAGACTCAAATATAAGTGAAGGTCAGTCCCTCTTTGCATAGAAGAAACCACGACTTCATCCACAGAATCATCAACGGGAGAATAAGTGTTAACCTGCTCCTCCTCCATTTTTAAAACATTCTGATAATAGTACTTTCTCGGGCACTGAGTAACAGAGCTAAGTCTTGTCACAGATAATTCAGGAGTAATAATTAAATCAAATTTCTCATTTTCACTTTTAGAACCGATCCCCATATTATCAAAATGAAAAAGAGGAAGCTGCACAGGAAGTTTTGTGAGTTCAGCTTCATTTAATATACTGTCGTGATATTCAATTTTAATTTGATTATCAGCAAACCCATCACGCCAAATATTAAGACCTTTAATCCATGAGTTTTGATTCAGGCTAAATTGATCAGCATCATAATCAAGATCAACCCAGACAAGTCTCTCCTTGGCGCGGGTACAAGTTACATAGAATAAACGTTTTGATTCAGAAAAATTTTTTAAAGACTCTATATCTCTTTCCAGTTTCAACTGAGGAGTAAGGGCTTTATCTTTTGTAGAGAGATCACGGTACCAAGAAAAACTTCCCGGAAGTTTTCCAATAAGATCGGTATTATTTCTTTCTGCCCCATTGGTATAAATACCGCCGAGGTAAACAAAATCAAACTCAAGTCCTTTAGAGGCATGAGCCGTCATCAAAATAACTTTTGAAGAGTTAGTGCCCCATCTGAAATCTAAACTCAACTTATCATCATCTGATTTCATTTCCCCTAAGATAACTTCTTCATCTTGTTCAAAGAGATGGGCCAGTAAATCAATCTGATCTAAATTTAAATCGTAATTTTCAACTGAGAGACCGAGACGGAACAAAAATTTTCTAAAGGCCCAAGTCAGTCCCCAGAATTTTTTATCCAAATCATATTGCGCAAGATACTCAGAAAAATTGTCAGGCATACTAAGTTCGATAATATCAAAAAGAGTCGCAGCCATTCGGGTCACGAAAGTATTTTTGATCTCGCCCTCTATCAGTTCACGTTTTAGCATTAAGATGAAGAGTGTAATAATAGGATCTTCACTTAATGAGAACTTAAATTGGGCAGTAAAACCGATTTTCCGTCCCATGAGTTCTTGGATAAGATCTAGACTTGGCCTTAATTTACGATAGAGAATTGCCTGATCTTTTTCTGGAGATTCTTTGCGATGAGACTCAATGGCCTCAGCAAGAACCATGGCCTCGGCTTTATTGATTAATTCAACAGACCATTTTTTTGTCTTTCTCGTTTCATCATCATATTCAGATTCTGACTCAACTTCAATTTCTGGCAATTTTGTTTTCCAGATTTCTAACTGCCCAAGCGAAGCATGGTTGATCTCAGAAGGAACACGCTGAGGGTCTGCTTTATAAGCATAAATATCATGTCCCAGAAATTCCTCACCTAAAGTCATAATTTTTTCAAACAAACTATTATTGAAGTTAATCACAACAGGAAGAGAACGGTAGTTATTAAACAGATCAAGAGTACGGGGAACTAATTTTTGACAATCTCGAAAGATTTTAATACTCCCACCACGAAATCCATAAATGGCCTGTTTCTCATCGCCTACACAAAAAAGTTTATTAAAATCATTATTGATCAGATTTCGAATGATATTGAACTGAACTTCGGAAGTATCTTGAAATTCATCGACAATAAAATATGTATAATTCTCTTTAATTTTTTCTCGAACACTTGCATGTTCCAGACCGTTGGCCACCAAGTATTCCATATCACCAAAAGTCACCCCTTGATTAAGATCAAGGTGTTCATCAATATAGATAAAGACATCATGAAAGAGTTTCGCCCAAGGGATAATCTTAGAATCTAAATCTTCAGTAAACGCCGTAAAGACTTCATTCCATTTTTTGATCCATGGTTTAAATTCTTTGAGTTGCTCGTGAATGGCCAGAGCAATTGGTGTGGCAGTATTTTTAGAGGGAGCAGTCATTCTCATCTCTTGCAAAACCTGCATATAAGAGAGAAGACTATCAAGTGAGCTCACCTTAGGCAGCCCTGTGGCCTTAATCGCCAGTATATTTTTATCAAAAGCTTTTTGTTCTTTCACTTCTGATGGTATTTCTAAGTTTTCAATTTCTAGAATTAATTGCTCAAAAGGACTAATCTCGAAAGATTCCTCTAAGCACTTCTCACTGGCCTTAAGACTAATTTCTGAGAGTTTAAAGTTTCGCCATTTGATACGAAGACCTGGATCTGAAAAAACCTCAACGAGAGACTTCACGATGGCCTTCTGTTCTTTAAATAAAAGCTCTCTGCTATCATCATCAAGATTGGATTGTGTGCTTAGCCAATTTTGATAGATTTTTTTTATCTGATCTCTTCTTTCTGTTCTAAAAATAACAGGAGCACTAGGGTTGGCCCCGGTAATCATTCCCGAAGTAAGTAGTTTACGGCAAAAGCCATCAATGGTTGTCACGGTAAGCAAGGGAAGAGCCTCAGAACATTGTTGCCATATTTTTTTGGTTTCATCTGGTGAGGCCAATAATTTTTGACGAAATTTTTCATGGAGACGAATATTCATCTCCCCTGCAGCTTTCTTAGTAAAAGTCATCATCACAAGCTTAGAAAACTTTGACTTAATAAAGCTTTCCCAGTTTTGTTCATTTTGTTTTTGATATTCCTCAAACCAGAGGTCAGTCAGATAATTAATATGCTGAACGAGAACAAAAGTTTTTCCTGAGCCTGCTCCGGCCTTAAGGAGAACCCCTCCCTGATGTTCGATTGCTTCTAATTGCTCCGGATTTGCCTGTGCCATTAAACAGTATTTCCTTTTAAGCAGTAAGATTGAAGATCACAAAAAAGACATGCGGTCTTTTTTCTAGGTTGAGGAGAAAAGTCTTTATCTTCCCTCATCGCCTGGACGATAGATTCTATATGGTTTATTCCTGTTTCAATATCATTTGAAACATCGTTCTCCATCAGTTTAACACTCGTAAACTTATTGATTTTAATTTGTTCATAAGTATCTTCTCCCCAGACGAGAAGTTTTGATTTTTGAGGAGCTTCAAGAACCACATAGCCCATCACAATTTGTGATGGTGGTTTTTCCCAACGCTTGCTCATCTCAAGGAGGTAAACCCAAAGCTGGATGGACTCCAGACTTTTTACGTCCGTAAAACTTGATGCCGAGGCTGCAGACGATTTAAAATCGAGAACGACTAATAAATTTTCTGAAGTATAAAAGCAGTCAATTTGTCCATTCAGTTTAAATTTATCGTTCCACTGAAATGAATCCTCAATAACCCACTTAGGTTCAAACTCTAAGACTGTTGATAATTGCTTAAGATAGCTAAGACCATTGAGTGTTCTGTGGTAATACTGAATGCTTCGTTCATGCTCAACTTCTTCTGATAATTGAAGATGATTCTGAGTTTTTAGAATACTCATCTCCGACTTAATCAAACTCCAAAGAATCCCTTCATCAATCTCTGTGTGAGATTTTAAATATAATTCAATCATATGGTGAACAAAAGTTCCGGCATCCATAGGATCAATATCTTGTTTTAACTGAACTCGAGGAAATATTTTATCAATATATTGAAAATAAAATTTCTGAGGACAATCCACATAGGTTTGCACCTTTGAGGCCGAGAAACTAAACTTCTCTGTCACAGAACTTTGAACATACTTTTTTAATACATCTTTGAGTTTTGTTTCTTTAGTCGATTGTTTGGCTTCAATATCAATCCATTCAACATTTTCAAAAAATCTTTTCCAAATGAGTTGGTGCTTAAGCAACTCAGGAGGAAGAAAAATTGTCGCTCTCTCATCCATCAGTCTTAAAAATTCTGATCTTTTAATATTAAGTTCAAATTCTGGCCTTTTCACTGGGCCAATACTGATAAGTTCTTTTTCTATTTTTTCTGAATACAAAGGTTGAAGACTCAACGGTTCATCAAACCTCTCATCTAGAACAACCATGAGCGGAATATCTGCGACAATTTGATCAATTTGAGAGAGATCAAAAATTTGTACTAAGGACTCTCCTGATACGAGGGGGACTGTACTTAATCTTGGAGCATTAAGGGCCACCACATCACCCAAAACATGAAGAAAAAAATCATTAATTTCCCAAGCTTCATCACTGAGATCATCCAATTTTTTTAAGGCCTCTAAATACAATTGAATAACTTTAAGCTCTTTAGGTCTTCGCTCAAGCTTGGCCAGTTTAGTTAACCAGTTTTTTAATTCATGAGTATGAGGAATCTCTTCTATTGCCGAAACTAAGACATCATGAAATTTTGCTCTTTCAATCAATGTCCAATCAATGGGCACCTTACAATTAAATCTATCTAAAGGTATAAGATGCAAATCGTTGGGAGTGAGTTTATTCACTCCAATAAGGATTTGAAGTTTTTGATCAGGATTTTCACTCACCCAATTTTTTATAGCAGGTGAAACAGTTCTTGTATTAATCCAACGACGATTAATACTTACCTTACTCGTTAAAAATCCCACCTCTGATTCTTCCACTTTGTGATCCATGAGCCAGCTTGGCCAGTCTGATTTTTTTAACTGTCCTTTAATTTGAGCCGGCAATGGAACAATAATATTATGACGAATACTAAGTGCTTTTAATAAATCGATCTGTTGCCCGTTTAAATGTCCAAAACCCCAGAAAATAAAATTTTTCTGTTTTCCTTCATAAAAATCATGGGCCCTTAGATTTTCTGATAGTGATTGAGTCAGCGCGTGCTCATCATAAAATTGAAGGCTATCGAGAAGTTGCCAAAAGAGAAGAACCGCCTTTCTAATTTTCTCATCGTATTCAGCAAGGACACTCTCCATCGCAACAAGATCCAATGAAAAACTTCGAATTTCAGAAAAAATATTATACCCCATCACAAATTCTTCAAAACTAAGATCAGGTGAATATTTTGTGCGAAGAGCACCGAAAATCAGAAGAAGATCGGCCTTGCGTTTAACTTTTTCACCAATAGTTTTATCAGGACAGGCCGCGACCAATTCTGACAAAAACTTTGCCATAGTAATTGATGTGACCTGAGTCTTCAGGACTGATTGGAGCTGCTCGCGGAGAGCATCGGTTTTTGATGGGCTAGGAGCGATCCATACAGTCTCAGAAACTTCCCAAGTGGAAGACATCTCTTCAATAAACTGTTGTGGTGCTCCGTAATAAACTAATTGCAACATATTCAGGAGTCATTCTATAACTTTTAGGGTAAAAAGGTCATCATCCAATCTTCAAGGTGAAATATTATGTTAGAGGTCAGTCGTCTTTACAGTTTTCTAGATCATAAAAATGGATTCAACGTGCATTTTCTTGAAGGACAAAAACTTATTTATGACTTGGCACTCATCCATAATATCCAAGGTAGTGGATTTGCCTATTTCAGAGAGATCATTCTAGGCGTTATGCCAGCGATTTTCTTTCTGAAACCAGGAGAAAATCTAGGAATCTATATTGATTCTGAAGATCCTTATTTCAGATTAAAAATTGAAACCACATATTCAGGACACACGAGAACACTTTTGTTACCTGAAGAATTTAATCAGTTTCCGATGAAACTTACCGGCAAAGCACGCATCACTAAAAGTTTTGCTAATGATAAGAGTCCCTACACGTCAATTATTGATCTTAAGCAGCTTGAAACAAAAGAAGTTCTCAATCAAATTTTTGAGGAATCTTATCAAACAAACAGTGAAGTGAGTGTGGCCAATATCACTGATCAAAGTGTCATGATCACTAAGCTACCTGAGCTAAATGTAAATTTAGTGACGAATGAATCCACTTCTCGCGCTGATTATATTAAAAAGCACATGCCATTTTTTCACAGCGTTTTTGAAAAATCTTACTCAGATATTGAAGTGATCGTAAAAACTTTTGAAGATCATGGCCTTGCCTATATGGGAAGTCGCCAAATCAATTATTTCTGTCCATGTTCAAAAGAGCGCATGGTAAAAAATGTTTTGGCCCTCTATGGAAATGACAATGCGGCAGTACTCGAAGGTAAAGAATTTCTTGAAATTAAATGTGACTATTGTCATAAAAATTACAAAATTTCAGAAGATGATTTAAAGATGCACTAATCCTTAAATGGATTAATGAACTTGAACTCAAGTCCCTGCTGCTTAGGTCCACTTAACATGCGTTCAAGTAATGATGCACCTTCGTAAACTCCACAAAAGTTTTCTGAACGGGCACCGTAAGCAAAGACTGTATTCATGAGTTTTTGACGTTTAACTGTGGCCTTACTTCCATCTTTTTCAAAATCGTACCAACCTACTCCCTGATCAGGAAAATCCACTAGCATTGTTTCAGCAGTACTCACAAGAATGAGATTTCCTTGTTTTCTTCCATTCTCTTGAGCGATGGCCAAAGTTTTTTCTAAGTCTCTGAGAATATCTCGTGCAAGAATAAAGTTTTTTTCTTTAAGTGCTTTTAAATAACTGAAATCTCTCACGATAAAAATATGTTTTGATGAGTTTTTCTGAAAGCTTTCATAAATGGCCATATAGTTATTGGCAATGGAAGCACTACAACCTTTAACTCCACAACTGCGATCATAATTCACAACATCCTCTTTCATTGCAATTGGTTCTACATAATGAAACGTAGACGCATTTGCAGGTGGCTTACTCATTATCCACATATGAAGTGTCTTTAAGAAATTGGGACCTTTCTCGCAGGGAACGAAAGACATAAGGCTTTCTTTTTCATCGGCTTTGATCTCTAAGATTCCTGTACGGTAACCTGATGTTGCAAGATAGCTCCACACTGCACGGTTATTTGTGTCCTCGCAAGACCCTTTGATACTTTTCTTACCCACGACTTGAGACATAAATTCGTTAGAGGCGGAATTTCTTAATTTTGCGAGTGAGTAATCCCAAGTTTTTCCTACACAAAGTGCATTTTCAAAAGATGTTGGTGCATTTTGAACTTGAGAAAAACGAATCATCGCCAAGTGTTCTTCTTCAAGGCCCGCAATTTGAAACCAAATAATACGACTGGGTTGCTGACCAAACTCATGCTTTCTTAAATTGAGTGATGTTACCTGAGCACAACTTCCAAGAAGAATGAGACTGATTAACAAAAATAACTTCATACCCCTATCTCCCTGGCCTCAAACTGTTCTAGATGAGCCGTCACACAAAATGTGTTTTGTAGTAAGAAAAAATAAATACTAGAGATTAATAATACCACCATCAAAAACCAGCTGCGTAAAACTTCTGGAAAAAAGATCGATAGTCCCGAGAGTGCAAGAAAGAAGATAAATTTAAGAAAAATCCTCTTATGAAAACGAAATTTCCCCACATGTAATAAAAAGATAGCGGCCACTAACAATAAAAATATTCCGACTAAATAAGGCACCCATTGTGGCATGAACGAAAGAGCAAGAAGAGACCCAATAATCGGAAGCCTTGTCATAATTCTCTGCTGGATTTGAGAAAATTGTCCCATTTGAGAAACCGCTTCCATAAACATTCCAAGCGCTGGCCAGAGGAGAAAAACACTTCTCCATCTCTCCCAAGTTGTCATGTCCATAATATCCAATTGAACTAAACTTGCTCCTATCCAGAGCATGGTCCAACTTAAAGTAATGGTATATCCAAAAAATTTTAATGGGTGTTTGGGGACTCCAAACTGAACCACCATTTTAGTGAACAAAATTAATGAAAAAAAACCCAACACAAAACTGGGCCAAATAAGGAAAGAACTATCCATCCTGCCATCCTGATATTAAAATATTAAGGTTAGTATATTCATTTTTTTACTAAGGTTTAATCACTTTAATTGCTGCACAGTGCAGTCCTAGGAGGCCGAATGGACATGAGCTTAGAAGCTACCAGAGAGATTATGTGGAACATCCCCGCGTGGATGAAGATTGCCATGTATGCCTGTTTAGCTTTGGCCACAGCAGTATTTGCTAAAGGTCTTTACCAAAAATACGTCTTTGTGACTCAGGGTAAAGATTGGAAACAAATTCTACCCAAACAACTTAACTTTAAAAATTTCCTTAAAACGATTTTTTTTCAAGGTAAGGTCACACGTGATCCGTTTGTGGGTCTTTTCCATTCGATGATTTTTTACGGATTCATCACTTTATGGATTGCCACTGAATTTGTGGCCATTCATTTTGATACTCCCTTCAAGGTTTTTCATGGACCAGTTTATATTGTGGTCTCATTTTTAGCCGATATTGGTGGTGTCTTCATTCTCCTTGGCTTAAGTCTAGCTTTCTACCGTCGCTATATTAAAAAACCTGATTATCTTGCTGCCACAAAACCTAATAGTGAAAAATTCATGTATGGGATGCTTCTGGCACTCGTTGTTATTGGTTTTGCTCTTGAGGGAATTCGTATTTTTGGAACAGGAATGCCAGCAGGTGAGGCACGTTGGTCTCCAGTTGGATGGGCCATTGCTTCAATGTTTTCAACATTCGGACTCAGTGATTCAGCTTGGGCCATGACTTACAGAGGTCTTTGGTTTTTCCATATGGTTAACACTATGGCCTTTATCGCAAGTATTGGTCATACAAAGTTCTTCCATATTTTAGCCCTTCCACTCAATGCCCTTCTCACTCCAGCGAGAAGAGGTGCCGTTTTAAATCCTATGGATTTTAATAATGAGAATGCTGAAACATTTGGTTTAGGAAAATCTTCTGAACTAACAATGAAAGAGCGTCTTGATACTGAGGCCTGCGTAGAGTGCGGCCGTTGTACTCAAGTGTGCCCAGCTAATCTTGCAGACAAACCTCTTAATCCAAAAACGATTGTGACAAAGATGCGTGATGCTCTTGATGCCAATCCAGTTATTGATTTTAGTATTTGGGATGAAACAAACCCAATGTACTCATCAAACGAGCTTGATTCGTGTACGACTTGTGGTGCTTGTATGGAAGAGTGTCCATCAAATATTGAACACGTTCAATTAATCATGGATCTTAAACGTTATAAAGCACTCACTATGGGGGACCTTCCTCCTGCAGCAGCCGATGCAGTAAACAAAATTAAAACTCAGGGTAACCCTTGGGGTATTGCTCAGGACGATCGATTTAAGTGGGCCGATGGACTCGATGTTCCAGTTATTGAAGCTGGAAAAAAAGTTGATTACCTCTATTACGTGGGTTGTGCTGGCTCTTATGATGGCTCAAATCAAAAAGTGGTAAAAGATACTATCGCTCTGATGAAAAAAGCCGGTGTAAGCTTTGCAGTCATGGGGAAAACTGAAAAATGTAACGGAGATCCTGTTCGTCGTTTCGGTGATGAGTACTCATTCTATGAAATTGCCATTGAGAATATTGCCAATATGAACCAATACGATTTTGGTAAAGTTGTGACTCATTGTCCTCACTGTCTGCATACCATTGGAAAAGAATATGCAAAATTTGAAGACGGGGTTTTTGAGACGGTTCACCATACTGAACTTCTTTCTGACTTACTTCGTACTGGAAAAATTAAGGCCCTTAAAGAAGTTAAGGACCATTTAACATTCCATGATCCATGTTATCTTGGACGTCACCACGGCGAATACAATGCCCCACGTGATATTTTGACATCAATTCCAGGGGTCACTCTGAAAGAAATGGAAAAAAATAAAGATAAAGCACTCTGCTGCGGAATGGGTGGAGGAAATATGTGGTATGAGCTACCTGAAGGTAAACACCTTGCTCTTAATCGTTTAGAGCAAATTGGTGAAACTAAGGTAGAGAAACTTGCAACTTCATGCTCATATTGTATGATTAACTTCAATTCCTCTAAAGGAACAGTTAAAACAACTGAGGACTTACAAGTTGAAGATGTGGCCTCTATTCTTGCAAAATCGGTTTTATAAAATATTAGGTGCGGTCCTTCTTGGACTGCACCTTTATCCATCATATTCTCACGCCCAAAATTTGGAATCTCCCCTTGAAGTGAAGTCTCAGGATTTAAAATATCCGGCGATGTTTCAAACCTTTGAGCAACTTATCAAAATCGATGAGCAAAAATTTTCAAAGAAGGGTGAGCTTCTTTCAAAAAACAAAAAAAATCTTAAAGATTTAACTGATATTCAAAAAATCGACCTTGATCCTGATTTTTTAAATTCTATTATTCTTCATTCTGATCCAGGTTTTCTGAGACTTGGTTCCAAGAATAAATGTTTCCTCTACGACTTAATTATCACTGACCTTGTGAAAACAACCAGTGGATCAATCCAAGATGTTTATATTGCTTATATCAACAAGGAAGGCGAAAGAGAGTCAGCTCTTATTGATAAAAAAGACTTCTTAAATAAAGTAGTCCTAAGTGATTGTCCCGAGACTCAAAAACTTATTAATCAATTCCAAGTAAAAAATTTAGACACGGTTCTTACCAAAACTCAATTCACTCTCCCAGTGAGTCGTGAGCAGTGCCATAATGTTTTATTAGAGTGGCTCTCAGATTCTAAAACGGCTTACTTATGTCAATTAAATCAAGTGCTGGAAGATTCTAAAAAGCCAAATACAATTAAAGATCTTAAAGAAGCAGCCGCCAGATCAAGCTTGGCCAAGATTTTAGAAAAAAAGCTTAACGTCTCTCAAAAAGATTATCTCAGTCTTCTCTGTAACCATCTTGATGATGAAGAATTATTTTGCGATGAATTTTTAAGTGTTTCATTTTGGTCGAAAGTCTTAAACGGAACTAAGAGTGATCTTTATTTAAGACCGCTTTGTGCTGATATGCCTGACAATGGGGCAATTTCAGTGGCGAGTATCAAGACTTGTATCAATCAGATTAAAAGAAATCCTGAAAAATGTATGTTTCCTAATTCTCCTCAAGCAGGCCTTGTTCCACAGATGGACTGCGAACAATTATCTAAGGCCCTTAATTACTCAAGCTTAAATGCTGATTATAGAGACTGTGCTGGAAGTAGTGATCAACAAGCAGTCATGAATTTAGGGAGACTCTACAGACATTTTGAGCCTACTCCAGAGGTGCCAGTTCAAGGACCTTGCTCGGTGAGATCTAGCTCTGCTACTTATGATTTCATTAAACGATTTGAAACAGATGAAACGTGGACTCTTCAAACTTGTTATGAAGACAGAGTGAACCAAAAAGAAGTTTGTTTAAAAACAATTATGGGTGACTACCCAGGAAAACCAGAATCTTTAACTAATGTTGTGGCCACAATTTTAAAAAGTACTCGAGCGGCAGATCGAAATCTTACTTGTAAGATGATTACCAGCAAAACATTCAATCCTAATATGCTTGAATATAAAACTGGCTGCTATATCTCTTACCAACCTGAAACATGTTTTAGTTCACACTGTGATTTCAAAGTTTACTTCAATGATCGCGAAGTCACTTTCATTAAACAAAAGAACAAAATAACATTTAATTATTTTCCATTAAATATTCAGGATGAGCGTTTTTCTCAAAATTATATTCTCACTCATGACTATAAAAAGAATGGGGTCTCAATCAGCAATCTGACTAAGATGAGAGAGTTTTTCAAAAAACACCCTAAGGGCCTTATCCACGGTATTGCCTGCGGTGAGGAGTTACTTCCAAGTTATTTTGGAGCTCAAAGTTTAAATCAATGTACTGTCCTTCCTCTTCTTATTGATGGAATCGTAGAGGAAGAAGGTTCAATGAGTTTAGTGGTAAGAACGGGAGCGGATTCACTTCAAGCACCTCGTCTTATTGGATGGAGCCAGATTTTCTCTGGAATTAAGGCCTATCAAAATCAACACCCTATCAGGCTTTGGACATTAAATGGCATATACTAAGATTGTACTTCTTATTCTTGTTTCAATAAATTTTGCCTTCGCTGCAGGGAAGAGCTTGCCACGTCTTCTGACAAAACAAGCTCTCCAAAATATAAAGTTCATTGATAGCTCTGGACGCTATACTTATTATCAAAAAAAGCCCGGTGTGCTTAATCTTTCTACCAATTTTAGAAATCAAGATTTTGTGACTACTGACTCAAATGCTAGTTTTCAAATGAGTAGTTCTGACAATGGAATAAAACTAATTTTAGAAACTATTCCTAATTTTCATAACGAACCGAACCTAATGAAAAATCATCAGATTTCCTATCTCGCGAAAGGAAATATTACTCTCTATGAAGTGGGGATTGGAAGATTCCCTCGCCTCCATCTCGTAGATGAATATATTTCTTGGTACAAGCCTTATGAGAGAAGTATTCAGATTCAGCAATTAAAAACGAAGAAGACTTTTGAAATTAAACTTTCAAACAGAAACAATCCTTTCTTTCAACCTCAGGTCGTTATGCTCAATCCTGAGACTGTTGTTTATACTGATATGAATGAGCAAGGTTATGAAGCGATTCTCTCTCTCAATATCCCAAAAAAGAAAACCCAAGTGATTTACAAGTCTCCTCGTCTAGGAAACAGACTAGAACTTTGCCAAAGTAAATCATATCTCGCCTATGGGGAGTTTCCCTATACCGACACTCGATCATTTTCCAAAATAGCCATGAGCAAAAATACTCAAGGCTATAGCTTAAATAATTTCACCACTCTTTATGAATCGGATGATAATGATATCGGAAGAATGGTTTGCTTAGAAAACTCTATCTATTTTGTAAAAGCGACAGAGCATAATCGTAAGATTGGTTCAAAACAAACAGAAGTCGCTCAGATTAATCTCGTTAATAAACAAGTCGTCATAAAGAGTGATTTAGAACAAGTTTCTCAAATTATTAATATGGATGGACGCATTCTTGTTCCAGTGAGAGAAAATATCTATGTTCTTGAAGGTGTAAGTGACCTTGGCGATGATACCTTAAAGAGCCCAGGGATTTATAATACAAAAGAGGATTTAAAGATTGGACTTTAAAAAATTCACTCTCCTTATTCTTGCTCTTACAAGTCTTCAGTGTCTGGGATTTAATAAAGATTTTACGACAGTCAATGACCGTGTCCCCTATGAATTTAAGCTTATGTTTGAGTCATTGAAACTTGAAGCAAAATCAAAGGCCGATCAGTTTAAGCTTGTGGCCATGTCTCAAGACTTGAATACTAATCTTGCCCCTCTTCAAAAAAATACGATCTTTTTTTTAATGAAATCTGAAATCATCAAAAATGTTTTAGAGTATAAAATTCCAAAGTCTCGCCCCTTTGCTCCCAATAGTGCAAATATCCAACGCCTTTTTGCAAAATGGGAGCAAAACCAAAAAACTTATAATTCATTTTCGAGATGGATCGTGCAATCAATCCTAGCAGAAATGAAAGTGGCCGAAGCTGATGGATTAATTCTTGCGGGCCAAGACCTTCGCCCCGGACTCTTCACTGGTGAGAAACAAATTAAAACCGTGCGATTTTTGCGCTTCATGAAATACGCGGCTGCATGGTGTGACCAAATTGAAAGCTTAAATCCAGATGAGTTTAATAAATTCGCCGGAACAGTGAGCTGGGTGACTCTTGAGAGAATCAATCAACGTGCCCTTTTGCTCAAGCGTTATGCCTCTAGTAGTCAAAGTGATGTGACGACCATGACCTTTAATATCCCTGGTGAACTTCTCAATGTTTCACCTTCTGAAATTAAGAATTTACAGGACCCTCCCACTCCAAGTCTGAAAGAGGCCTCTGAGGCAACTCGTCAGGAGGCCAAAGAGCAAACTGAAAAGCTTACCCCTGAGGATCTCTCACCTATTTCTGAGGACATCCAAAAGAAAATTGATCAGCAATTACCTATTGAATAACACAAGTCATCAATTCACCCTTTCCCTGTATTTTTGAGAGCAGGTTTTGTATAATCCCTAAGCATTTGGTTTGTTTATTTTGCAAAAGGTATGAGCAACATGGCCCTGAATAAAAATCCTTATAAAGGTACTCGTGATTTCTTTCCTCAAGACATGAGACTGAGAAATTTTATTTTTGGAAAGATGGCCGAAGTCTCTCAGCTTTATTCATATGAGGCTTATGATGGGCCTCTTTTAGAAGAAGTGGACCTCTACCTTGCTAAGTCTGGTGAAGAACTTATCAGTGAGCAAATCTATTCTTTTACAGATCGTGGCGATCGTCTTGTGGCCATTCGTCCAGAGATGACTCCAACAGTAGCAAGAATGGTGGCACAAATTCACCGTGAAACGATTAAACCACTTCGTTGGTATTCAACACCAAACCTTATGCGCTATGAAAAAATGCAGAAAGGGCGCCTTCGTGAGTTCTGGCAATACAACGCCGATATTTTTGGTGCTCCTGATAATTTAGGCGAAGTAGAAATGATCCAACTCGCAGTGGATATTATCAGAAGCTTTGGTGGAACATCAGAGATGTTTGAAATTCTTCTCAATGACCGTCGTTTTGTTGATTTTGTTTTTAAGTCAGTGATTGGGATCGAAGAGGCCATGGCGACGAAGCTTTATAAGCTCGTTGATAAAAAGGCCAAGATGCCAGAAGAAAAATTTAAGGCCGAAGTTCTTACGACTGTTGGTGACGAGAAAAAAGCGGCTCTTTTTAATGAATACCTTCTTCTTCAAAATATTCAAGATGTGATCACTTATGTTGAAAAAAATAATGATTCATCTGAGGCCATTGCTCCTCTTGTTTCTTTTTTCAATTTAATTGAAACCCTTGGACTTAATGAATATGTAAAATTTGATCCGACCATTGTTCGCGGTCTTGATTATTATACAGGAATCGTTTTTGAAATTTTTGATAAGCACCCTGAGAACCGTCGTGCCATTGCCGGAGGCGGTGCTTTTGCTAATCTTCTTCAAATTTTTAACGAACAACCACTCGCTGGAGTTGGTTTTGGTTTAGGAGACGTGACTTTTACGGATTTCTTAAAAACACATAATCTTCTTCCTGATCTTTCAAGGCCAGAAGTTGAAGTCCTTATCTCATATATGGATTCAAGCATTGAGAACGCATCTTTCAAACTTGCGGCGAAACTTCGTCAAAAAGGCATTAAGACAGAACTCTACTTAGGTGAAGTAAAACCAAAGAAGATTTTTGGTTATGCTGAAAAACGCGGGCATCAGTTTGCAGTGATTCTAGGTGCCGATGAACTCGTTAAAAATGAAATTCAATTTAAAAATTTAATAACTAGAGAAATCCACACTATTGCCCTCAGTGATGTGGATGGAATGTCTCAGATTGTGAAAGGAAACTAAGATGGATATCCAAAACGAACTACCAAAAACCTACTCTCCAGAAGGGATTGAAGATAAATGGTACCAGACATGGATGCTGAACCAGAGCTTTAAACCTAAGAAGGGTAAGCAGAACCAAACCTTCACTCTTATTATGCCTCCACCAAATGTGACAGGTAAGCTTCATATGGGTCATGCTCTCGATGCCACAACTCAAGATGTATTGACTCGTTATAAAAGAATGAAGGGTTTTGAGACTCTTTGGATTCCAGGAACAGACCACGCCGGTATTTCAACTCAAGCAGTTGTTGAAAAACTTATTTATAAAACTGAAAAGAAAACGAAACATGATCTCGGTCGTGAAGAGTTTCTTAAACGTATTTGGGCCTGGAAAGAGCAATATGGTGCAGAGATTGTAAACCAACAGAAAAAAATGGGTGTTTCATGTGATTGGGACTATGCCACTTTCACAATGGATGAAGTTCCGAATAAAGCCGTTCGTAAGTTTTTTGTAAAACTCTATAATGAAGGTCTCATCTATCAATCTGACTATATCGTCAACTGGGACCCTATCCTTCAATCAGCAATTTCTGATGCTGAAGTAGATCACAAAGAAGTAAAAGGAAACTTTTACTCTGTGAAATACAAAGTAAAAGAAGACCCAAATATTGAACTCATCATTGCCACAACTCGTCCTGAAACAATGTTTGCCGATACGGCGGTTGCCGTAAATCCAAATGATGAACGCTTTAAAGACCTTATTGGTAAAACAGCGATTGTTCCAATCTGTAACCGTGAAGTTCCTATTATTGGGGATGAGCACGTGGCCATTGATAAAGGAACTGGATGCTTAAAAGTAACTCCAGGACATGACTTTAATGACTTCGAAATTGGAAAACGTAATGGTCTTCCGATTATTAATATTCTTAACGCTGATGGAACTTTTAATACTAATGCTCCAGAGATCGAAGGTCTTAAGCCTAAAGATGCTCGTGCAGAAGTTGAAAGAATAATGAATGAACTTGGTATCTTGGTTGAGAAAAAAGATCACGTTCATCCAGTTGGCCATGGGGAAAGATCAGGCGAGATCGTTGAGCCAATCGTTTCAAAGCAATGGTTCGTCAATACAACATCAATGGCAGACCGTGCAGTCAAAGCCGTTGAAGATGGTGAGATGACTTTCTATCCGAAAGGATGGGAGAACACTTATTTCTCATGGCTTCGTAATCCAAAAGACTGGTGTATTTCTCGCCAACTTTGGTGGGGACATCAGATTCCTGTTTTTTATTGCAGAAGCTGTAAACATCAATGGGCCGCGGAAGAAAATCCGACAGAATGTATTGAGTGTAAAGATACAGATGTTTATCAAGATGCAGATGTACTTGATACTTGGTTTTCATCAGGTCTCTGGCCAATGTCTACTCTTGGATGGCCAGACGAAGAGGCCATGAAAGAAAAAGGATTTGATCGTTTTTATCCAAACACTGTCCTCATCACTGGCTTTGATATTATTTTCTTCTGGGTTGCCCGCATGATGATGATGGGAATGAAGGTAACTGATAAAGCTCCCTTTAAAGATGTTTATATCCACGCCCTTGTTCGCGATAAACAAGGACGCAAGATGAGTAAGTCTCTCGGTAACGGAATTGATCCACTTGAAATGGTCAAAGAGTATGGGGCAGATGCTGTGAGATTCACTCTAGCAGCAAGCTCTGGATACAACCGTGACATCAATCTTGATCCAGAAAGAATTGAGGGTTACAGAAACTTTATGAATAAAGTTTGGAATGCTTTCAGATTTATTGCCCCTTATCTCGATAAAGCAAAAGACGAGCTACCAATAAAATCTGAATGGCACTTGCATGATAAATGGATTTTAGCCGAGCTTAATGCTGTCGCAAAAACGATAAATGAATCTCTCGATGTTTACCGTTACGATGATGCAAGCTCTGCTATTTATCAATTCGTTTATGACAAACTTTGCTCTTGGTATATCGAGCTTTCAAAAAATATTCTTAACGGTAATGACGAGAAAGCTAAAATTATTCGCGCCACAATGCTTAAGTATTGTTTCCGCAAAGTGATGATTCTTCTTCACCCTATTACTCCGTTTATTACTGAAGAAATTTGGTCGATTCTTGAAAACGGAAAGTCTTTAGTGACAGACCAAGAGTATGTTGAGTTTGATAAAAATCTTGAAAATGAAGAAGTCTTAACGATGATGAATAAGTTCTGCGATATCACAACTGGTATCCGCAATATTCGTTCATCTGTGAATCTCAAACCAAAAGATGAACTTGATGTAAAACTTTTCACAGATGATAAAGAACTCGCTAAGTTTATGTACGAGTCACGTCACTTTTTAAAAGATTTAGCAAACGTGAAATCGGGAACGATTCGTGGAAAGTCTTCTGAACGTCCTAAAAAATCAGCTTCTCTAGCGACTACGCACACTGAAATTTTTATTCCACTTGAAGGCCTTATTGATATTCAAGATCAGGTGAGCCGAATCAAAAAAGACATGGATAAAACGAAGGCCGACTACAGTAAGGTTGAGGCCAAGTTAGCGAACACTAATTTTGTAAGCAACGCTCCCCCTGAGGTTTTGGCCGAAGTGAAGGAGAAAGCTGCGACGTTCCAAGAAAAATTAGAATCTCTCGATAAAATTCTCAATAGCTTTATGTAGTACTTAGGGAGTAATACTTTGCGTCACGCAAACTTTGCTCCCTTTTCGTTTCGTCTATTCTTTGCCAAAATATTAAAAAAAGATAAAGGATTAGGAATAATGAAGGTCTTAATAATCATTGCGATGACGGTGCTAGCAACTACTGCCTTTGCTCAAGATATTACATGCCTTGATAAGCTAATGCCTACATCACGCTTTTCTGGGCTTCACCAACTTAGTAAAGAAGAGTGGCAAGAATCTGCAGAACTCTCACTCGATACAGAGTCAGCAAAACTTGCGATTAAAACTCTTACCCAGTCAAAATTATTTTGTAAGCCCACTGAAGTTGTCCTTCGTATGGAACCAGTTTGTGCTCTCACAATTGCAGACCTTCCGCAATCACTCACATGTTTTGTTTTTACTAATTTGGGTTATTTTACGATCACAAGAGATAATGGAAAAAGCACAAATTTTATTTTCAGCAAGGATAAGAAATTTGCTGATCCTAAAACTAACTAGATTTTTTAATCGCTAATTTAAAAAATTCTAAAGCGCGAGTATAGATCTCAGTCATATCAAAAACTTTTCTCACCTGACCGACATTTTTATTCGCCCCAACTGTCTGGACCAGACTTGGGTCATTCACTCCGCAAATCATAACGTCAGCTAAAAAATAAAATGGTCCCATTCGTTGTGGATCTTGGCGATCATAGAGCGCAATAGTCTGTGCCCCTGTATAGGCCGCAACGGCAGCTGCTGCACCTTCATAAGTAATGACTCCCCTTGAGTGAGCAAAGAGCTTTCCAAACTCAATCCAGTTTCCTGTTTTGATAAATGAATACTGATTTTTAGGTGAAAGCTGCTTCATAAAAAGTTCTACATGAGACAGAACTTTTTCCGTTTCATCAGACGCAAAAAAGATAATGTGCTGGTCTTCAAAAAGCGCCACCAGTTCTCTCCACTCGTCAGCAATCATTGATTCTCTTAAAGGAGAGAGATTAATAGCTATATAACTTGAGTCTTCCCATTCAGGTGCACTAAGAGGCAGCTCTCGACTAGTTACTCGCAAGCGAGCATTTACTTCTTTATGAGTATGATGATTATACAAGGCCTTAAAATCTTCAGTGAGATGATGCCCAACTGGTCGATTAATTTTTTCCGTAAAAAGAAGACTCTTCCAACCATCACCAAAGCCAAGACGTTTTTTTGCACGTAAAGCAATACCAATACAGCCGTCTACAAACGAATTTGTCAGCGAGATAAAGAGATCTACGTTTCCGATAACCATATGAGCGCAAAAGCGGTGAACATCAAAAACAGTTTTGATCTCACCATCATCGAACTCATGATAGAAAGCAGTAAACGGCAATAAATTAAGGACTTCGATATTTTTTTGAGGGGTAATGAAATGAAGTTCGGCATCAGGATAAAAATCACGAAGTGCATGCAGGAAAGGAAACGTGTGCACTCTCTCCTGCAAATCAAACGGTAATTTAACCGCTATGATTCTAATAGCGTCTCCATCACTGGGCTCATCGGTAACTTGATCTTGTTCTGTCTGTATAGCCATAACACCGTATAGTAACTTGTTGCAAAAGCTGGGACGAATGCATTTATTATCGGCACAGAGATGAACAATAAGAAGATAAATCCAGTGGCAGTATAAGGAAAAAAGTTTTTGACCAAATCAATAAAGCATTCTTTTGCCTTAATATCGTGGCGGCTCCACGAATAATCAATGAATTGAACCGCTATTAGTAAGGAAGAGAGGATGATGGCCACGGGATAAAGCACAGGAATATAGTTCATGACAAAGGCCAGGGCCCCTAAAACAACAATAAATAAGATTTTCTTAAACTCATTAGTGAAGGTAGAAACAAGTCGCCCAAGAAGCTCTTTCCAAGTTTGTGACTTATTCATTAATGGTTCAGCAGAGAGCTTCTTTTCGATACGTGAACTCAACATATCGTTAAAAGGTGCTGCAAGAATCCCTACTAAAATAACGTAAGTCCAATTCATTAATAAGAAGAAAAAGAAAATCAGAATCCCTGTAATAATATAAGACAAAATTCCAGTATGAAGACTTTGCGGCATATAGATCTTCATATAATTAGTCATCGTATCCACATTATAAATAATGAATGAGAACACTAATAAATAAAGAACGATCGCAAACAATGTGGGGATCATAAAAAGCATCACGTTTATCGGATCTTTAAAAACAGTTTTAATGGCCAAAGAAAACGATGCAACTACTCCACGCATACAACCTCACGCTGGAAAATGTTTAAAACGAAAATCAAATAAACTCACAAAATCCTCTAATTCAGCTTCCTCAGGAATTGCCATTGAAAGCTTTTCGAGTTCTTCCCAGTCTAAATACTGGAACACAATATCAGTTAAAATATTTTGTTCACGACAACGACGAAACTTTTCCTTCGCCTTATAAATCATTCCACGGGCCCCAGTTATTTTGGAGTCACGGTAATGAATACAAGCTGCGGCAACTTGAATAACGGCCCAGTAAACATTGCGAGCAGGATCATTTCGATCCTCCATCCACACATCCTCAAGAGACTCGTGGCACTCCCAATACTTTTGCTCGTTAAAAAGATCCACTCCTTCTCGCATCTTTTCAAGATGCTCAGGAGTGAATTGGCCGAAGCTGTAATCCACTAGAATCCGCCGAGAATATTTAACCCTGAATCAACATAAAGAACCTGTCCTGTCACTCCACCCGAAAGAGATGAAGCAAGATAAACAGCAGCTCCCCCACAATCTTCTGAAGTCACATTCTTCTTCATAGGAGAAATTTCTTCAACCTGAGAAAGAAGTGTTCGGAATCCAGAAATCCCTGAGGCAGCAAGAGTTTTAATTGGTCCTGCTGAAATACAGTTTACTTTAATTCCACGTGGCCCAAGATCATAAGCAAGATATCTAGTTGATGCTTCAAGGGCAGCTTTGGCTACTCCCATAACATTATAATTCTTGATCACTTTTTGTGAGCCATAATAAGTCATGCTGATAATAGAACCATTATCGTTCATTAAAGGAGCCAGAGCATCGGCAATTCCCACAAGTGAGAAAGCAGAAATATCACAGGCCATTGCATAGCCTTTGCGACTGGTATGAATAAATGGTTTTGCTAAATCTTCTTTGTCAGCGAAGGCCAATGAGTGAACAATAATATCAAATTTCCCCCACTTCTCTTCAACAGTTTTTTTCATTGATTCATAGTGAGCATCATTAGTCACATCCATCTCAAAAATAAAATCTGCACCAATTTCTTCTGAGAGTGGCACAACTCTTTTCTGAATAGCTTCATTCATATAAGAAAGAGCAATCGAAGCCCCTTGTTCTTTAAATGCCTTAGTGATTCCCCACGCAATTGAACGATCATTGGCCAGACCCAAAATTAGGGCCTTTTTACCTTCTAGTAGTTTCATCTGAACCTCGCTTTTCTTTTCATTCACTTTACCTGTGTGATAGCGTTTTCTCACCTAAAAAATACCAAAGAGAACGCTATGCAAAAAAAGCTCGTCCCTGACTACATTGAAAAACTAGAGGTTTATCAAGCTGGAAAGCCAATTGATGAACTGGCCCGTGAAAAAGGTCTCACTAAAATTTCAAAATTGGCCAGTAATGAAAATCCATTGGGTCCATCACCTATGGCCATTCGTGAAATGACTAACGCTCTTTGGGATGTTCATCGCTACCCAGATATGTTTGCTCACCAATTAAAAAATGCTCTTTGTGAACTTTATAACCTAAAGCCGGCCAATATTATTCTTGGAAATGGTTCAGAAGGAATCATGGGTTATATTGTTCGTGCCTTTCTTCAACCTAATGAAGAAGTTGTGACTAGTGAGAATACTTTTATTGGTTTTCTTATTCTGGCCAAATCAGTGGGGGCAAAACTCATTCAAGTGCCAAGAAAGTCAGACTACAAATACGATGTAGAAGCTATGGCCAAAAAGATTACTCCAAATACCAAAATCGTTTATATCGCGAACCCAGATAACCCTACAGGGACATATATTACAAAAGAAGAATTTGATTATTTGATGAAGCATGTGCCAAGTCACACCATCGTGATTTTAGATGAAGCTTATTTTGAATTTGCGAGAGAATGCTGGGATTATCCAGATTCAATGAACTATCGTTATGACAACGTGATCACTCTCAGAACCTTCTCAAAAGCTTTTGGAATTTCGGGAGTTCGTTGTGGTTATGGTTTTGGACATGAGTACCTCATTGGAAATTTACATAAAGTAAAACTTCCGTTTGAGCCAAGTCTTATTGCTCAGAAAGGTGCATACGGTGCTCTTAAGGATTACCCACATTTAAAACGCACTCTCGATAATAATAAAAAGCGCTATACAGAGACGGTAAACTTTTTAACGGCAAAGGGTTTTAAACCGATTCCTTCTGTGACGAATTTTATTACTCTCAAAACTGGTTCAGAAGAAGCCAGTATGTATCTGTTCAATGAACTACTTAACTACGGTGTTATTATTCGTCCGCTCAAGGCCAATTTAATGCCAGACCATGTCCGTATTTCAATTGGGACGAAAGATGAAATGAAACATTTTTTTGAAGCGATGGAAGAAGTTCTTCCTGGATACGATAAAAAGTTTGGGAGGATTTAATGAAGGTTTGTACCTATAAAAGACAGACTCCTTTTGGCGTCATTAAAAGACTTGGTTTTTTCCATGACGAGCATACCATTGTAGACGTTAACTTTGTGGCCCAAGCTCAATTTGAAATCATGGGTTATTACAATCCAATTGAAAGAGCAGAACTATTCACTCCTTCATCGCTTTCACGTTTTCTTAACCTTCTCCAAGAAGGAGCGATTTCTAAACTTCATGAGATTGATGCTCTTTATATTGAGCTTCTAAAAAAAGGTGTTCTAAAAACAAAAACGGGAGCTGATATTGCTTTCAATATTCTTGATGTTGTTGGTGATGTGAAGTTT
Organism: Bdellovibrio sp.; assembly: GCA_022729855.1. Taxonomy (GTDB): domain Bacteria; phylum Bdellovibrionota; class Bacteriovoracia; order Bacteriovoracales; family Bacteriovoracaceae; genus DZBG01. The sequence goes on along the minus strand of DZBG01000010.1, from coordinate 7,158 downwards.
GATACACCGATTGATCAAATCAATATGTATCGTGATTTTTATGCTCATGAAAAACATGTCAAAAAAGGTTTTGAAAAAAGAAACGAACCTGTTCCTCCAGCATGGTATGAAATCCCTGCGTATTATAAAGGTGGAAATACAGGCTTTATTGGAACAGATGAAATCATTCCATGGCCTTATTATTCGCAACTTTTAGATTATGAACTTGAACTTGGTGTAGTCATCGGACGTGATGGAAAAAACATCAAAGCAAAAGATATTAAACACCATATTTTCGGATTCACTATTCTTAATGATATCTCTGCACGTGATATTCAGAAAAAAGAAATGTCTATTCGCCTGGGGCCTGCTAAAGGCAAAGATTGGTGCTCAGTGATAGGTCCGGTTATCACAACCTTTGATGAATTTAATTATGAAGAGCCAAATCTTCTTATGACCGCAGCGGTAAACGGAACAGAGTGGTCACGTGGGATGTCTGGAGATTCTCATTACTCATGGGGAGAGATGGTTGAACATCTCTCAATGGAAGAATGGGTTCGTGCTACAGACTTCTTAGGATCAGGCACAGTAGGAACAGGTTGTGGACTAGAATTAGATAAATGGATTCAGCCAGGTGACAAACTAGAGCTCACAATTGATCGCATTGGAACACTAAAAAATATTGTAGGAACTCCAAATACAAAACCATAGGACTTAAGATGGAAAACTTTAAAGCAAGTGGAACTTATACGAAACAGGCCCACGTAAAAATCCCAAAAGGGACTTTTGAAGAAGAGCATGGAAGAAAAGGTTTTTTCGGACGTGTGTCTCATATCTACCATGAGAATAGACCAACAGACTGGACTCATATTGTAGGAGAACTTCGCCCTCGTAATCTACCTCCACTCTTTGATGAATCGAGTTTAAAAAATAAGTTTATAAAAATTCTTTTTAATAATGACATCGAAGTTTATCTTGGAACAAGAGATAAGCCTTATGAGACTTTTTTTAGAAATGCTGATCATGATGAGATGTTTTTTATTCACGAAGGTGAAGGAACAATCGAAACAACTTACGGCCATATTCCTTATGTTAAGGGTGACTATATCATTATGCCACGTGGGACGACTTATAAAACCTATATCAAAACAGCTACGAAGTTTTTAAAAGTGGAGTCTCGTTCAGAATTCGAAGAACCAACTCGCGGAATTTTAGGACCTAATGCTCTTTACGACCAGACAGCGAAATTTGTCCCTGAATCAGCTAAAGGTAGCGAGCAAAATCTAAGCTCATATCAAATTGATATTAAACACCGTGGAAAGATCACTCATGTGACTTATCCATTTAATCCTCTAGATGCAGCTGGTTGGAAAGGATCACTATATCCTTGGAAAGTTTCAATCTACGATTATTGTCCAGTAACCTCACACAGGTACCATATTCCTCCGTCGGGACATACGACCTTTGTTTGTCACAATTTTGTGATCTGCTCATTTGTAGCACGTCCACTTGAGCACACATCTGAAGGAGTTCTTAAGGTTCCCTTCTACCATTCTAATATTGATTATGATGAGGTCCTCTTTTATCATCAAGGAAACTTCTTTTCTCGAGATAATATTGATGCTGGTGCCATTACATACCATCCGCAAGGAATTAACCATGGTCCACACCCTAAGGCCTTTGCCAAAGCTGATGAGAAAGAATTCACAGATGAGTTTGCGGTGATGATTGATGCTCGCTACCCGCTCGATATGACCGATGATTTTAAAAGACTTGAGAATACTGAATACTGGAAAAGTTGGATGACTAAATAATTACAAAGGAATGTTTGAATGAAATGGATGTTACTACTTACTTTAATTTCAACAAGTGCGATCGCTGCAGATATTAATTTAGATAATATAACAAAATCAGATCTAAAAGATGTCTCAAATGAAATGGGTGCAAACTTCTCTCATACTGCAGTTTCTGCTCCTGAGACAAATGGACTTTGGGGAGTTGAAGTTGGTCTTGTTGGTGGGGCGACTCGTTCAAAAGATTTAGAAAAAGTTATTAATAGAAATGGTGGAGATGGAAAAGATTTTAAAAATCTTCCACACGGAGGCCTTATGGTCCGTGCTCACTTTCCACTTGAACTTTTTGTTGAGATCACTGCGATTCCTACAATTAAGGCCAGCGATGCAGAAATTAGAAGTAGCTCAATCGGAATTGGTTGGAATGCAGGAGGATATTTTGGACTTCCTCTAGATCTTGCTGTTGGATTTAATGGTTCAAGTTCAAATTTTGAATATGATCAGGTAATCAATAACTCATCAACATCAGGTACTGATGTCAACTCTACCATTAATTTCAAAAGTAAAACGAGCAGTCTTTGGATTGGTGTTTCTAAAGAGTTTTTGGGAATGCTTACTCCATACCTTAAAGTTGGAACATTTCACGTGAGCAGTGATATTGATGTAAGTGCAGCAGGTGGAGGAACAATTTTTGCTTTCACTAACTCACAAAAACAGTCTGTTTCTAACGATGGAACATATGGAGCCTTAGGTCTTAACTTCCAACTCGCTTTGTTTAAAATTGGGGCCGAAGTAGCAAGATCAAATGGTGTAGCAAGTACGACAACAAAACTCTCTCTAGATTTTTAAAGAGAGTATGCTTCTCCGTAAACCGGATCGATAACTTTAGTTTGGGGAAATTCTTTTTTAATTTTACCAAGAATTTCCTCAAACTTGACTCCATATAATCTTCCTGGATCTTTTCCATCAAACTGTTTAAAGAAATTATCAAAATGAAGTGGGATAAACACACTTGGATTATAAATCTTTAAATATCCATCAAGAAAAACTTTATCACTCTCTCTGTTAGCTATTCCTTGGATTAAAACATCTATTTTTTTAGTTTTACCAGCAATTAAATCAGGACGAGATTCACTGGCCTGATCAAGAAGAATATTTTTTTCTGGATGTTCAATTAAGTAAAACCAAGTCTGACCTTCGTGATATTGCCAAAAACCGAAATCAAAATCTGCGGGAACTGCGCCCGGTAAAAATTTTGTCCCCATAGCACGAATAGCAGCATGCTCACGTTTCATTGTGGTAATTTTAAATTTTCCAATTTCAATAATACCATTATCACTTATCATTTTGGTTTTAATTCTTGGGTCTTTAAAGGCATTTGAAATGAGAAGTGAATTTTCATCTACATAATTAACAGCACCTGTAAGTCTGGCCACAACTGGTGCATCTAAAGAGTGATCAAAATGCTGATGACTTGTAAAAATTCCATCAACTTTTGTAATATTCAGTTTTTTAAGTTCACTCTCTACTAATTTCTCATCACTTTTTAGTCTTGATAGCCCTAATGCATTTAGAAGAGTTGGCCTTGTCCAAGCTGGATCCACAAGTATGGCAGACTCTCCATCTTCAATAATCACAGATGCTACTGTGAGCCAACGCACTTTTATTTCGGCAAAAGCATGAGGAATAAGTGAAAAACAGAAAATGAGTGTGATTAAACTTTTAAACATAGGGTTTTCTTCCTAAAATAAGTGAAAAGGATCCACATGAAAACATTCCAAACCAATGGTGCATTTGCTGATAATTATAAATTTTTAATTGGTTCAATTATTCCAAGACCAATTGCAGTGATTTCTACTCGCAATATTGATGGCTCAAATAATTTAGCACCTTTTTCATTTTTTACAGCAATTTCAGCTCAACCGATGATTGTGGCCTTCTGTCCTATGATACGTTCCTCAGATGGGGAGTTCAAGGATACGGTTAAAAATATCCTTCGCGAACGTGAATTTGTCGTCAATTTTTGTACTGAAGATAACCACCTTAAGGTAAATGCGGCTTCTACTGAGCTTCCTTATGGTGAGGATGAATTTAACTTTGCTCATCTGACTCCTATGGACTCTGAAATGGTGAAAGCGAAGCGCTTAAAAGAGTCTCCCATTCATTTTGAATGTGTTTTTCGCGATATGCTCTGCTACGGAAACACACCTGGTACCGGCTCGCTTATTACTGGTGAAGTAAAGCTCATCCATGCTGATGAATCAGTTATGAAGGACGGAAAGATTCAATCTCACCTTCTTAAGGCCGTAGGTCGTGGAGCAGGAAATGATTGGTTTAAAACGGATTCAGTATTTCAATTAGAAAGACTAATGAAGGCGCAGATTCAGAAATAGTTATCTGACTTCAACTAGATTTTCTTGTTCCTCAGGAACAGTGACTTTAAATCGAGCTGATTCTGTACGCCCCCATCTAAAACGATCTTGTGATCCACTTATTTGAATTGTGTAGTATTCGGTTTTGATGAAAGAATCATAAAGAGCTCTGTCTAAACTAGATGTTGAGTCTGGTCCAATGATCCACTCATTCACTCCTTCCACAAATTTATTCTTGTTAAAGAAAACAAGCTCTTTGATATTTTTGATTTTTTTCCATCCACTCGAACGCAAGACTCTAAAGAAGAGATAGTTTGCATTTTTGGGAAGAGTAAAAGTCATTTTGATTGTTTTGTCGGCCAACTGCTCTGCTTTAACATCTTTAATAACCATAGCAGCATCAGCGCGACTTGTTCCCACGGTGTTTTCGAAATTGATGGTATCATCAGCAAGAGTTAAAAGTTTTTCTGCATTAGTAGGATGCTTACCACGGAGCTGAATACGGCCAAATGAACTATTTGAGGCCGTGAGGAAATAATCGATTTCTTCTCCATTAAGACTCATTAGAATAGTCTTCATTCCTTCAATGGCCTTTCCATACATCTTAAAAAGATCGGCGACGTTTTTTAGCACTTTCACTAAATCAGAACTTGAACTTACTTGCTGATAAGCCTTTTGAATTTTCATCCATCGCTTATAGAAGAGTCTTGTTCGACGCCCTTTATTGATTTCACTTGAATTGCTAAAACTTCTTTGAGCTATATTAAGAGCTTTTGCAGGTGGAGTATTAATAAACTTCACTAACTGTTTTTGAGAGAAGAACTGCCCAAAATAAAATGATGATCGTTTATATCTCGCCTTCTTTAATTTCCCTTCTTTTTTATCTGAAGGAACAAAAATGGGTAAATCAGGAAGGACATCAGTATTACCAATGATTTTTTCGACATTATTAATATAACCAGTAATCTCTTCACCGGATGTGCGCACGTCTTCAATCAAGCCTTCGGTTACAAGCTGAAAACTATTGGCCTCACCCTTCTCGTACGCATACTGATCAAAAAGAGTAATGAAATTATAACTTTTCTTTTCACCATCCCCCCAAACAGAAGACCATGTTCTCGAAAGCTCGGCAGAACTTTTAAAAATTTTCTTATTTCCATCTGGAAGAACAATATCTGCCTCAAGATCTGATCTTTTTCTTGAACTTTTTGTTTTAATAAACCAGTCCACACCTAAGGCCAAGCCCCGCTCTCTGCTCCTCTCAATTGAATTACGAGTCAGGATATGTTCAATCGATTTACTTTTACTCTTAAGTAGTACTTCTGAATGCTCAAACTGCCCTATTAAAGCACTTTCATAAGCAGCTTCCGCTTCTGGATCATTCATATCGTATCTAAAACCTAAATCGTATTGCTTTTTTCTTTCTCTTTTCATTGAAAAATTAAAAGGAGTCACACTCACTTTAACTTTTCCTAAGTGCTCTTGTCCTAGGGCTGTGAATCCTTCAAATACTTCAATATCTTTAGCTGATGAACCTGCAGTGACTTCAGTTCCGCGCGAATTTATCTTAGTCACTTTCACACGAACATATCTTTCTGATTCTTTTAAGACCGTAATTCTAAATTCACCTGAAACATAAACCTTCGCCCCGACTGATAGATTAAGATTTGCATCCTTATAAAACTTGATGGGGACAATACCTAGTTCGAGTCCAGTTGAGACATATCCACTTGTCGAATAAGAAACGAGCTCACCTTCAGCCAGTCTCCCTAGAGATTTTTTAGTCCAAGGAATTCGTGTGCCGGCCAGAAGAGGATTCCAAATTTTTGAAAGTCTTGGACGTGATGAAGGATCAAATTCAAACCAACGTGAGCGAGTCACCTGCTCTTCTACGTTTCCTTCACCCAGTTCATCAACTTTTGGAAGAGTATGGTATTCGTATGATTTAACCTGTCTCACGTGAGAAACAGAGATGCTTCCACCAATACCTAATTTAAAAGCAAGTGGTGAAATAACGCTCGGGCCTAGTGGGACAGAAACTTCGGCTTTATCGTGGCCCATTTCAATTTTTATATTATCATTCACTGTCCATGTTCCAAGAACATCTTGGTTATCAAAAACAGTTCGTTTGATTCCGCCCTTAAGTTTGAAATCGATGGTTTCAACAAAAGTATAATCAAAATCATCAATTTGATCGAAAATAACGTTGGTAAGCTGAGACCCTGAACGGTCGATGTTTTTGTTGATATCGTTTAACCATTTATCAGGCCACAGACGAGTGCGCGGCATATCCTGTGCGGAGGCACTAAAGACAATGGCCCAGATGAGGGCAAAATAAAGAGGTCTGAACCTGAAATTCATACCTTAATCTAAGCAAATAGGAGGCCATCGCCTAGAGTGTTTTTTCAATGCTTTAGAAATTTAGACTGACTAAAAAGTAGACGAATTACGATAGAAAAACTCTTTGAGTTTATATTCAATTTTTAAGCTCAAACCTGGCTTATAACTGATAATTTGAAAAATAAGAGAAAATGAGTGAGTTGGGCTAATCTTCTTCAAAGACCAAACTTGGCCTACAACAATTTTATTAGAAGCAATCGTGTTCCCATTTACTTCTCCACTATCTATATCTGCCTGAGTCACATTCAGGTTTGTAGCAGCAGGAATAAGGACAAATTCAGCTCTCTCTTCAGCTGACATTTCTCCCACAATTTCATCGTTATTATAAAATTGGAGTGCAGGCAATGTGTTCACTTTTAAGTAATTTGAGAGGTAAAGACTTGCTAAATCAAAATCCCCAGCTTCTCTTGAAATAAGCCTGACCGAACTCTCCATTTCTAAAGGAGGTTGGTCTTTGGCCACTCCTTTTAAACCATCTTGAGTCGTTGTCACAGGAATAGGAGTACGAGATCCTGTTCCAACACAGGCCACGGTAGAGACAAGAATAAAGGCTATAAGGAGATATTGTCCCTAAAGTGGTGCAGGTTATCTGCCCCTACCGTCAGAACGTTTGT
>DZBG01000071.1 GCA_022729855.1 Bdellovibrio sp. | reverse complement strand
CTTATGAAGTTATGATGAAGAAAAGTTGCACTAGGAAATGGTAGTTGGGATATAAAGAAGTCTGTGCCATTGATGATTATCTTTCAGTGCTTGAAAAAAACGTTCAATTCTTTTTTCTGAAATAGTTAAAATCTTTTCTTTTAAATCTGCTCCCATGCGATCAAATTGCAGAGGAATTGTATTTTCAGAAATTTTTAAAATTCCAAGCTGAACTGTCTCTGTAACAGAAATACGATTTCTTTTTTCATCAAATAGACAATGCTGTAGTTCTTTTAAAGGAAAGGGAGAAATATCGTAAAACCAATCAGGCTCTATTGGCAGAGAGGATTCAATCTCGTGGCGATGATTCACTTCCAGCGCGAGAAGAAATTCATCCTGTCCATGGAGTTGTCGTTTTAGCTGCTCACCTTTGAGTGTAATTCCTTTAGTGAGATCAGATTTAAACTGAACCGTTTGCTCCCACATTCCCATTAAGTAGTAATAGGCGATATCTTTTTTTTCTGTTCCTGTTTGATTGAGAAAAAAAGAAAGTCGCTTCATAAAGCGTTTTGAGTCGAGAGGGCTTACCCAGCGGGCCAAATGATTGAGAAGCTCCGTTTTGGTTTCCTTGTCAGCGTTTTTGGCGGCCACAAGAGTTCTCGAAATACGTGGAGGCAAATGATACTTAAGCATTTCATGGCCAATATCAGTGAGCTTATTCTCTTCAATCGCCCCAATGGCCTTCAGAGTGTCCATCGCCAATTCTATAAACTCTTTTCGAGGCTGATGAAACCACTTGATCTTCAAGGGGAGTGAAGTGAGATAGAGCATAGTCTCACTTAAATCACTTCGATCAATTTCAGGATTAATCTCAAAGGGGCGAGATTCAAAATCCATTTTGGCATAAAGTCTAAAGCAGTAACCTTTGCCTTCTCGGGCCGCTCGTCCTGAACGCTGGATGCATGAGCTTTGTGAAATCTTTTTATCTAGTAAATGTTTAAGACCACTCCACGGAGAATAGCTCGCCTCACGGTGAGTTCCACCGTCGATCACAATACGAACACCACTGATGGTGACAGAACTTTCAGCAATATTGGTTGAGAGAATAATTTTTCTTTTGCTCGATGGATTGACTGCTTTTTTTTGTTCCTCAGGTGATAAATCGCCGTGAAGGATAAGAGCATATTCTTGATATTCACCGAGAGCATTCATCACTTTATTAATCTCACCCATTCCGGCAAGAAAAACGAGGATATCTCCCTCTGTATTCCAGTAATCTTTAATCGCAAGAAAAACTTTTTTCTCAAGGGCTTGATTAAGAATACTGGGAACATTTTCAAGATATTTTATCTCTAAGGGATAAAGGGGAATGTCTAAGTCAAATGTTTTAGGATTTTCAAGATAGTTAATAAGAGGCCCAGTTTCAATGGTGGCCGACATGACGACGAGTTTAAGACGAGTCTTCTTTTCTTGAAGAGAGCGAATCAAAGAGAGAATGACATCTGTCTCGAGATGCCTCTCATGAAATTCATCAATGACAATGGCAGCTATATCCTTAAGCTCGGGATCGAATTCAAATTTCCGAAGAAAGGTCCCTTCAGTCATAAAAAGGATCTGAGTGTCTTCACTAAAAACTGATTCATAACGAAACGAATAGCCGATTTCTTTGCCTAAAGTGAGGTTTTGTTCCTCAGCTATACGGGTGGCACTCATCTTGGCGGCAAGTCGTCTGGGTTCTAAGACAATAATTTTGCCCTTGAGGTGCTTGGCAAGAAGTGGAGGAAGTCTGGTGGTTTTACCACTTCCTGGACTGGCCTTAAGAATAAAGCTAGAGAATTCCTCTAATGATGCAGCGAAAGCGGGCAGAATATCATCAATAGGGAGCTTAATCATAAAACAAATTTTATCAGATATGCCGTAATAGTAAAGTTAGTGATTGAATCTTGCGGAGTTTTTGGCAAAATGAACTCACTAACTTTATGACGAGGAATATTTCATGCTTTGCCCATGCCGATTAAAAGATTCAGTTCAAAAACAATACTCAGAATGCTGTGAGCCCTTTGTGACAGGGAAAAAACCTGCCGACACTGCGGAAGCAATGATGAGATCGCGCTATACAGCTTATGTTGTAAAAAATATCGATTATATCGACCAGACTCAAACGAGTGAGAAGGGTGAAGAATTTGATAAAGCAGAAGCTTTAAAATGGGCGGAAAGCTCAGAGTGGATGGGACTTGAGATCGTTAAAACTCAAAGAGGAACATCAGACGATAAAGACGGTATTGTAGAGTTTATTGCTCACTACAAGGATAAGGCCAGTGGACACGAGCTTGCTCACCATGAAGTTTCACTTTTCCAAAAATCATCTGGTGGTTGGAAATTTAAAGAGGGCCAAATCAAGGGTGCTGGACCGATGAAAAGAATTGAGCCAAAGATTGGACGAAATGATCCTTGTTCATGTGGTTCAGGAAAAAAATACAAAAAATGTTGTGGCGCTTAAGTGAAAGATTTCCTAATCGCAGAACTTAAAAAACTTGCTGAAAAACAAAAATCTTCGCTCTCAGCAGAAGAGTTTCAGCAAGAACTTGAACTTATCGATGCTATTGATTGGCCGATGAAAGATCAGGTAAAAGAAGTTCATCTTGGTTCAGTTGTAAAACTTGATCAAGAGGGAAGAGCACAGTGGTATTTGGTCTCACCAGTTGGTGGCGGAAATTTTATTGTTTCTGATACTCTGGGCCCAATGCTGGTGGTCTCGGCCTTCTCAAGTTTAGGCCAGGAGCTTCTTGGTAAAAAAATCGGTGAATCATTTCAAGTCTTAAAAAAATCCTTCAAACTTCTAGAATTGCAATAATATTGGGCCATTTACTGGCCCAATAGTTTTTATTCCAGCACGTGATAACAACCTCTTAATTCAAGTTCTTCAAGGTTTTCCTGTTTAGACCGATAATGCCTATACGGATCTTCTGGAGGATTAACCATGAAATTTACATTACTCTCAATTCTTTTAGCTTTCTCATTTTCTACTGCGGCAGAAGTGAGTCACTCAGAAGTGGAGTCAATGCTGAATCAAATGGTCAAAGAAAACGTCATCTCTGCGACTGAAGCCGAAAAAGCAAAAATTAAACTCAAACACATCTCTCCAGATGAATGGAAACAAATTAATAATACTGCTCAAGAAGTGGCAGCAAGATCACCAGCATCGGTTATGCCTTCATCAAATGATATTACAGAAGTTCACAAAGTTGATCTGGATGGAGCGCAGTTTAAACAAATCCAAGAAGAGATCAAACGAATCGTTCCAAAGAATGATTAAGACATGGGTTAATGAAGTCGTCATCGGGCTCAATCTTTGCCCTTTTGCTAAATCCGTTTTTGAATCCAAACTCATTCGTTTTTCTGAATCGGCCCTTCTCACTGAGAAGGGGTCAGCTGATTTTTTTCTTGATGAGCTAGCGATTATCCAAAACGCAGATGCCAGTATTATTTCAACTTCCATTCTCTCTTTTAATAAATGGGCCATTAGCTTTTATGACTTTAATGATTTTGTTGGGTGGGCCGAATCTGTCTTAGAAGAGGTTGGTCTGGATGAGCATTTTCAATTAGTGGTCTTTCATCCGCAATTTCATTTTGAAGACCTTGAACTTCATGATCGTGCCAATCTTGTGAACAAATCACCGGTTCCTGTGATTCATATTTTGAGATCTCTTGAAGTGGAATTAGCTTTAAAAGAAATTAAGAGTGGTGAGAATATTAGTTTTATTAATCAAGACAATTTAAATGCACTGACAGAGGGAGAAATACAAAAATACTTCCCTTATCTTTTTGAAAGCTGATCAATCACGTGGGAGCTGGCGACAAAAGCAAATGTCCCCGTCACAAAACTAGAGCTTCCAAAACCTTCATCACAGTTGAGATATTTGGCATGCCCTGGGGCCTGAAAAGTAGGGCATCCATCTTCACCTGGGTAGCGAGCGCGCTCATGAGAGAACACACACCAGATATTGAATTTCCCGTCTAAAGGAAAGTTTTTTTCTTTTCTGAGCTTCTTCTTGATTCGAGCAAGCATCTTATCATTTTGAGTTTCAGTTAAATCACTGACCCTGATTTGTGTGGGATCGGTTTTCCCACCGGCCGCACCAATGGTGATAAGAGGAATTTTTTGATGGTAACAGTGATCAATCATTAATGATTTATTGGTAAAATCATCACAAGCATCAATGACGTAGTCGTAGGTTGTATCAAAAATATCATTGAGATTTTTCTCAGAGAAATAACATGATTTTAAAGTGATTTTCAGCTCTGGATTAATATCCAAAAGTCGCTTCTCCATCACTTCAACTTTGAAAAGCCCCACGGTTGAGTTGAGGGCATGAACTTGGCGATTAATATTGGTGACACAAAGATCATCAAGATCAACTAACGTAAGAGCGCCCACACCTGTGCGTGCTAAGGATTCCGCCAGCCATGAGCCCACGCCACCCAGACCCACGATTAAAACGTGAGCTTTAGAAAATTTCATTAATTGATCGCGTCCATAAAGGCGGCCGATGCCACCAAAGCGCGCTAAGTATTCATCCGTTAGCATTTTTAGTTCGTCTCAGTTTTTCTAAATGGAGCTGACCGCAGGCGGCCAGAATATCATCACCTTTGGTGGTTCTTACCATAACCCGTAGATTCTTTGAAACCAGTTTTTCTTTAAACAGGTCAATCTCTACAGGGTCAGGGCGCTCAAAACGGGCCTCAGGAAAGGGGTTAAAGGGAATGAGGTTAAAGAAGACGCGCTCTCCACTAAAGAGCTCAGAGAGCCGTTCTACGTGTAAATCCGACATATTAAAGTCTTTAATCAGGAGATATTCCAACGTCAGGAATTTTTTCTTCTTTTTCCCAAGCTCTAACAGAGGAGGAAGGATTTCACTAAGCGGGTAGCTTTTATTAATTGGAATCAGCTCTGTACGCTGATCCTCAAAAGGAGAGTGAAGTGAGAGAGCAATATTGATGGGAACAAAGTCTGTGAGTTTTTTGATCCCTGGAAGATAGCCCGCTGTGGAGAGTGTGATCTGGCGCTGGCCTAAATTAATTCCATGGGGATTAGTGAAAACTTCAATGGCCCGTTTGACGGCTTCCGCATTATGGAGTGGCTCACCTTGTCCCATAAAGACGATATTGGGCATAAGTGCCTCAGTGTTTTTATCCTTCCACCAATTTGAAACAACCAGATATTGGCCGACAACTTCGGCCGCAGTGAGGTTACGCTTCAGTCCCTGCAGTCCCGTATAGCAAAACTGGCAATTCATGGCACAGCCTACTTGAGTTGAGAGGCAGATGGTATAACGGCGATGAAACGGGATTAAAACCGCTTCTACCTCAAGTTGATCAGAGAAGCGCACCATAAATTTATAAGTGCCATCGCTCGATTCATGGACTTGTGAAATTTCAGGGAGAGTAAGTTGAAAATCTTCTTTAAGTTTTTGAACCAATTTTGAAGAGAGATTGGGATGCTCATTTAAAGCATTTTCTCTGAAAATCATGTGTGAGAGAAGAGGTGCCTGCTTTGGTGAGAATGACTCAAGATCAGCTAGCGTGCACTCATGAAGGGATTGTTTCATGAGCGCATCTTACTTAAGCAGCAACACTTGGTGAAGTCATTTTAGCTTTGTTTTCTTGTTTTGGTTTAATCGAGATGACAGGAGCTATGGTTTTGATATTTTTGAGAATTTGCTTCTGCATATACTTCTCAATCATTTGAACCATCTTAAATGATGATGAAAAAGTGAAGTTATAGGTTTGATCCCCATTTGAGAAAACGATCTTTCCCATCACTCCTAAACTTCTTGTCACCATAAACTGACGAATACTCGCCAGAGGGATGGTCGCCTGAACCTCTGATTTTTTAAATAATGAAAATGGACCGCGCGATTTTAAAATAAGTTGGTCATCACGAATTTCAAGACAACTTGCAGGACCAGTAATGGTGTAAAAAATCACGGCATTCCTCCAGAGAATTTTGGGGAGATATTACTCAGTTTCTGAGTGAGTATCGTATCGGCATTTTTTTTATTTTCTAGAGAGAAAAGAGGGATTTAATCTTATCTTTAGGTTGAAAAATGCGGCGACGTTTGTGTGGCCTTTAGTGTAGATAAAATTTACTTAAGGATAAATGATTTATGTAGAGTTGAGGATTGAAATTTATTTCAATCCTCAAAAAGCGAAGTGTTTATTTTTCTAGTAACGATCGAAGCATCCATGCAGTCTTCTCGTGAAGTTGCATACGTTGAGTAAGAAGATCTGCCGTTGGTTCATCTGCAGCTGACTCAACTACTTTAAATAAAGAGCGAGCAGTACGAGTCACGGCCTCGTGTCCTTCAACAAGATGTTTGATCATCTTTGTTGCTTCAGGATTACCTTTTACTTCTTTAATAGACGTTAATTTCGCAAATTCCCCGTAAGTTCCAGGAGCGGGCATTCCTAGAGCACGAATACGCTCAGCAATTAAATCAACAGCTAGGGCAAGCTCTGTATACTGCCCTTCAAACATAAGATGGAGAGTATTGAACATGGGCCCAGTTACATTCCAGTGAAAATTATGAGTCATTAAGTACAGTGTGTAAGAATCTGCCAATAAATGGTTCAGGCCCTGGGCAATTTTTTCCCTATCTTTCTTACTAATTCCAATATTAATCTCCATTCTCTGCCTCCTGTGCTCGGTTTTATCTTGTTATTATCCTCTGAGTTTGGAGTTCGTGACAGTCAATTTTAGGTTAATTCGGAAGATTGCTTTTTGCGTCATTTTCAGAATGTAAATGGCCGGAAATCAGAAGTAAGAATTTTTAAAAATTTTGATGAAAAAAGTCGATAATATTTATCGGGATATCACTAAATATAGTTGAATTTGTGTGTCAAAAAACTGCCGACGCACAATATATAGATTTTTTGCTTTTCAAATAGATCATGTGACCTTAGCCTAAAAATAACCAACACAACTTACACCATTCGAGCACAGGAGAATGAATATGAGCATGGAGCCACTATTAAAAGAAAGCAATGATCGCTTTGTCCTTTTCCCCATCAAGCACAACGATATTTGGGACATGTATAAAAAAGCTGTCGCAAGTTTTTGGGTAGCAGAAGAAATCGATCTTTATCAAGATATTGATGACTGGAGTAAGTTAAATGCTCAGGAACAACATTATATCTCACATATCCTAGCGTTCTTCTCAGCTTCTGATGGAATCGTTAATGAAAACCTCGCGATGCGTTTTTATAACGAAGTTCAGATCCCTGAAGCACGTTCATTTTATGGATTCCAAATTGCGATGGAAAATATCCACGCAGAAACATACGGTCTTTTAATTGATACATACATCAAGGATGAGACTCAAAAAAATCACCTTCTCAAAGCGATTGATACAATTCCTTGTATTAAGAAAAAAGCTGACTGGGCGATGAAGTGGATTAACGGAAATGAAAACTTTGCTGAGCGTTTAGTTGCTTTTGCTGCCATTGAAGGAATTTTCTTCTCTGGCTCATTCTGTTCAATCTTCTGGTTAAAGAAGCGTGGCCTTATGCCAGGACTTACTTTTTCTAACGAGCTTATCTCTCGTGACGAAGGTCTTCACACTGACTTTGCTTGTCTTCTTTACAGAGACTATATTCAAGATAAACCATCTGAGGCCCGTATTCGCGAGTTGATTATGGAAGCAGTTGTTTTTGAATCAGAGTTCATCACTGAAGCTCTTTCAGTTTCACTTATTGGAATGAATGCAGACATGATGAAAGAGTATATTAAATTTGTTGCTGATAGATTGATGAGAAGCCTTGGTTACTCTGAAATCTATAATGCAAAAAATCCATTCGACTGGATGGAGTTAATCTCTATGCAAGGGAAGACAAACTTTTTTGAAAAGAAAGTTTCTGAATACCAAAAAGCAGGAGTTTCTACGGCAAGTAAAACTGATGGTAATATGTTCGATTTTAATACAGAAGTGGATTTTTAATCTCAAAAGGATAGGGGAGAAAATATATGTTTGTTACTACGAGATCAGGAAAAAGAGAACCGGTACAGTTTGATAAAATCACTCACCGTATCTCACAACTAACTTATAACCTTGATTCAAACTATGTGGATGCAATCCAAATAGCAAAAAGAACAATTAATGGTCTTTTTGATGGAATCACAACTGATGAGCTAGATAATCTTTCAGCAGAAGTTTCTGCTTATATGACTTCAGTTCACCCAGACTATGCTCGTTTAGCAGGAAGAATTGCAGTCGCAAACCTTCACCGCTCAACTTCAGATTCATTCATTGAAACAATTGATAAACTTTATAAATTCAAAAATGAATATACAGGGGAAGTGACTCCACTCGTTTCAAAAGAATTCTACGAGTTCGCAGTTGAGCATAAAAACAGAATTGAATCTGAAATTGCTTACTCTCGTGACTTCGAATTTGATTATTTTGGATTTAAAACTCTTGAGAAGTCTTACCTTCTTAAAGTGAACAATAAAATCGTTGAGCGTCCTCAACATCTTTTCATGCGTGTTGCTCTAGGAGTACAGGTTGGAAATATTGAAGAGGCGATGAAAACTTATCACCTCATCTCTGAGGGATTTTTCACTCACGCTTCTCCAACGCTTTTTAATGCTGGAACAAATAAACCACAAATGTCTTCATGTTTTCTTCTCGCGATGAAAGATGACTCAATTGAAGGAATTTACGAAACACTTAAACAAAGTGCTCTCATTTCTCAGTCTGCAGGGGGAATTGGTCTTTCTATTCATAATATTCGTGCGAAAGGTTCTTTCATTAAAGGAACTAACGGAACATCAAACGGTATCGTTCCTATGCTTCGCGTGTTTAACGATACTGCTCGTTATGTAGATCAAGGGGGCGGTAAGCGTAAAGGTGCCTTTGCAATCTATCTTGAGCCTTGGCATGCTGATATTGAAGACTTTATCGATCTTAAAAAGAACCACGGAAAAGAAGAGCTTCGTGCTCGTGATCTTTTCTACGCTCTTTGGACAAATGATCTTTTCATGAGAAGAGTGGAAGCAGATGCTAACTGGTCACTAATGTGTCCAAATAAGTCTCCAGGTCTTTCTGATACTTATGGAAAAAAATTCGATGCTCTTTATGAAAAATATGAAGCTGAAGGCCGTGCTCTAAGAGTTGTGAAGGCCCGTGATCTTTGGTTTAAAATTCTTCAGTCTCAAATTGAGACGGGAATGCCATTCATGCTTTACAAAGATGCAGCGAATGAAAAATCGAACCAAAAAAATCTTGGAACGATTAAATCATCAAACCTTTGTACTGAAATCATGCAATATACTTCTGAAAAAGAAGTGGCTGTTTGTAACCTTGCTTCAATCGCTCTTCCTAAGTTTGTAACGAAGGACGGGGAGTATGATCATAAAATGCTTTATGATGTCACTTACCAAGCGACAAAGAACCTTAATCGAATTATCGATCTTAACTACTACCCTGTAGAAGAAGCTCGTTATTCAAACACTAAAAACCGTCCAATCGGTCTAGGTGTTCAAGGTCTTGCTGATACATTCTTTAAAATGAAAGTTCCTTTTGAATCTTCTGAAGCTCGCCAGATCAACAAAGAAATCTTTGAAACGATCTATTATGCAGCTTTAACAGCTTCAAATGATCTAGCTAAAGAATTTGGTCCTTACGAATCTTACGAAGGGTCTCCGATCTCTCAAGGTATTCTTCAGCATGATATGTGGGAAGCAAGAACAACTGATCGTTGGGACTGGACTACACTTCGTGGAAAAATTAAAGCACATGGCGTGAGAAATTCACTTCTTATGGCGCCAATGCCTACAGCTTCAACATCTCAGATTCTTGGAAACAATGAATGTATCGAGCCAATTACATCTAATATGTATACTCGTCGTGTTCTTTCTGGAGAGTTTGCAGTTGTAAATAAATTCTTAGTTCGTGACCTTATTGCACTTAATATGTGGAATGAGGAAATGAAAGATAGAATCATTGCTCACAATGGTTCTGTTCAATACATCCCTGAGATACCTCAAGAACTTAAGGACCTTTACAAAACTGTATGGGAAGTTAAGCAGAAATCGATTCTTGAAATGGCCGCAGATCGTGGTGCATTTATCGATCAATCTCAAAGTTTAAATATCCATATGGAAGATACAAACTTTGGAAAGCTTTCTTCACTTCACTTTGCAGCTTGGAAACTAGGACTTAAAACTGGTATGTACTACCTTCGTACACGCCCAGCAGTAGATGCGATCAAGTTTACAATTAAGGAAGCTAATGCTCCTAAACAACTTGAAGTCACGGCTCAAGAGGCGATGGTTTGTTCTCTCGAAAATCCAGAAGATTGTGTAAGTTGTGGTAGCTAGTAATAGCTCGCACAGCTAATTGGTTGGGGGTCAGTCATAAGACTGGCCCTTTTTTTTTAACTTAGTTCACGATATCGTAGTCATTATCTGTATCAAAAAAATCTTCTTGTAGACTCTTCTGTTTTCCATCTTGAATAGAAGATCTTGATTTCACAGGAAAGGCCTTTAAGTTCGCCCCACGTTTAAATTGAATCGACGATCTGGTATCAAGTCGTCTGATATCCATGCCTCTCTTTCTTAATTCATCAATTGTATCGGCAGCGTCTAGAGGGATATTACTTAAATGAACTCTCACACCTTTAAAATTGGTGTGAACGCTGATGGCCCCTGGCTTGAGTAATCGCAGGATTTCATTAAAAAGCTCAAACTTGTATTTGATATGAGGAAGTGTCGACTGGGAAAAGATGAGATCAAATTTTTCATCACCATAGGGAATTGGGGTGGCAAAATCAAGATCTTCGAAAATGATATAGGGGAGCTCTATCGACTCAATTTCCACCTTGTTATAAATGCCGAAATGCAGGGCCGTATGAATAAAACTTTCTCGGCGATAAAAAGTATGAGTTTTCTCTTTGTTAATTCCATAAAACTCAACCTCGGGAAATTTCTTTTTTAAAGACATGAGAACTCGTCCATTACCCGCACCAATCTCCATCACTCGAGTTTTTGAACCTGAAATTTTGTTGCGAGCGAGAGCTTCACCAATAATATCTTTTAATTTAAGTGGAGCAATTTTCTGATTGAGGTCTTCTAATGAGTGTGATCTTGATTCGTGATAATCAAGGTCTTGAAACCCTTCTACGAAAAATGATTTTGTATTGTTGTCGTCCTCGAACACTAAAGAGGCACAAAACATGATGATGATGAATGAGGAAATAATGAGAAAAGACCTAAGACCCATTTTTATCTTTTAAAGCGACAGTATTGCCTGGTTTAATTTTTTTATCACTTCAGGTCTATTTTGCAACTTTTCTTTAAGAGTCTCAACTACTTCTCTGATAGGGATGGCCACATTATACACTTCTGTTCCATTTCCATAAAAACTTGAGGATTGTAGTTTGACTATCCCGATAATATTGCCGGCCTCGTTAAGAAGGGGACCGCCTGAGTTACCCGGAGCGAGAGGAGCAAAAAAATAAAAATCATTATTAATGAGATGGGCCTCTTTTCCTTCACTATAGTGAATACCGAAGCCTCTTGTATTACCGATCACTGTAAAATTTTTGAATGAATATTTACCATAACTATCAAGTTTATAATTCGTATCAAGTTTAAGAGTTGGGATTCTAGAAAGATTTGTTTCAACAACAACCCTTTTACCATTAATTCGCTCTTTATGAGTATTGGGCTTTACTTCAATTAAGCAAAAGTCTCTTTTGGGTTCACAAAAAATGACTTCTTTGCAGTCGAACTCTTCCGAGGACTTTTCATTGGTTCTCAGTGAAAAACTTCCGCATTTAGTGGTATTTTTTCTTGAAGGTGACAGCACATGCTGATTTGTTAAAACGAGGTTATTTCCAATTGAAAACGAGGTTCCCTGAGCATCGTCATATTCCCCAGAGTCAGTTCTAAAAACACTGGTAGCAAGTTTTTGGGCCCGATTATAAGTAATCATAGGAATTTGAAACCATTCACCCTCATCTTCAAGCTCTTCTTGACCAGAATATCGGGGCCCTCGGACTTCAATTTGAGTCCCCTTAACCTTACTATACCCATAAACCTTAAAAAGATTCACGACTGTCTTTTCAGGGTTAATTGAGTTCACTCCTGCCAGGGTTGGCAAAGCGATGGAGAGGGCAAGAAAGGTGAGAAAGGGAGCGATTTTCATGGGGTCTTTATACCTGATCTAGAAAAAAACTTAGTTTTATTTAAATACCCATGAAAACTTTACGGGTTGAGTAGGAATTCTTAGAATAGAGGTCGAGGTGAAATTATGTCTAAGTTATTAGTAGTACTTATATTAGGAATCATGAGTTTTTCTGCTTTAGGGCAAAGTGCTGGTCAGATGGGGGTGGGGCTTATGCTCGGGAATCCAACTGGTCTCTCACTTAAAAAGTGGAGAAGTGATACTCAGGCCATTGATGCTGGGGCCGCGTGGTCTATTGTGGGAGATAAAAGTTTTTCCTTACACTCAGATTATCTTTGGCATAACAAAGATGCTCTCTACTTTCAAGATTCGACTCCGCTAGATGTTTATTATGGCCTAGGGGGAAGAATGAATTTTGATGATGAGATTGAAATAGGGTTAAGAATCCCAATCGGGATTGCTCATAATTTTGCTGAATCGCAGTCAGATGTCTTTGCTGAAATTGCACCCGTATTTGATTTCTTGGACACAACAAGTTTAGAAATTCAACTCGCCTTTGGTGCGCGCTACTATTTTAATTGAGCGGCAGGCAGTGGGAATTCTTGTTTCACTGCCTTTCCATTTATTTCTTCAATAAAAATCTTACCACCCAAATGTTTACCGATGACGTCTTTTGAAAGGGGATTGATTTCTGTTTCATAATAAGCAGAAAATTTAATCTTATCTTTTGGTGAAGAGATTTCAGTTGAAGTGAGATCAAGTCTTAATAATGGTTTGGTCGCAATCGTAGGCGAAAGCTTTGCTTTCCCAATAATGGATTGAAATTCATCAAGATGTCTCAATTTAAAATTGATGGGAAAGTCTTGTAAAACCTGAGGCGCCACTGTTCCCTCAATATCGCAAGCTTTGGCAAACTTATAACTAAGGTTTTGTTTTTCACGACGAAAGATAATCGAAGTCCAATCAATTTTGTGTTTAGGACAATTTTTAACACTAAATTCTTTGTAGCTTGAAGCTTTTCTATTCTGAAGAAGTTCTTGAATGAAGGCCTGCAAGACAGGTGAAATATTTGTGGCCGCTGCCTGTGCAACCGGAGAAAGAGTAATCAGTATGGCCAAAGAGAAACTCAATTTTATTTTCATACTTAGTATTTAAGCGGATTCTGCTTATGAGTACAACAGATAAGAGACTGATCTTTTTGATCTGCGAAACTAAAGATTATCTCGATAAGATACTGATCTTAATTTATCCCAACTACCATTTCCTAGTGCAACTTTTCTTCATCATAACTTCATAAGG
>DZBG01000174.1 GCA_022729855.1 Bdellovibrio sp. | reverse complement strand
TCTGAAATCAGCAACTTAAATGTGGAGTTGCACTAGGAAAAATTTTTCGGGTGATATCAAACGTCAGAAATATTCAGATTATGGATTTTCTTTAGGATACACTTTCTAAAAAAAAAGCCTCCTTACGGAGGCTTTTTTTTTACTATTTTGCAGGTTTTAAATCCCCGCAATCAGCATTGATAAATTTTCCGGTGTATGAAATCTTTGATTTCTCACCTTTATTGCTAGTCATATCTACTATGCCTTCAAATGAACTCTTATCTGTTATAGTCCATTTTGCTGTACCAGTTGCCCCATTATTACATTTGAATGAAGCTTGAACTTCTGTAGAAGTATTTTTAATTATTGTTGGTTTACAATTTTCTTGCTCTTGATTATTCATAAAACTTTTTGGATTCAGCATTTCTTTTGTGTAACAAGCTTGAGTCTCTGCTCCGCCCATTGCACTTTTCATCATGGCCTTCATCTGGGCCTTTTGCTCAGCTGACATAGACTTCATTGCCTTCTCCATTTCAGCATTAAAATTAACAGCTTTACCTTTGTGATTAATATCCATTTTTATAGACCAAAGTCCTGGATTCATATCTAGGTTTGTGGCCCATACACTTGTTGCAGATAGTAGTAGACCAAGAAAAAGAACTTTCATTTTTAAACTCCTTGTTAGAAGTATCATAAGAGAAAGCTATTTTTCTTCCAAGTGATAAAGACCTTTCTTAAAGAGAAAACTTGCATATTGGTAGTAGCTAATGGCCTTTTTTTCGTTATCTTCAGATTTAATTTTGTTGGAGAGTTTTTTAGTTAGTGGATCGTAAAGATAACTGGCGATGGTTCTTTTAGGTCCTAGTGAAGTAAAAATCCCATTTGAGTAGTAACCAACTTTTTGATAGGTGCCAACAAAAAAACGCTCATCTTCTTTTTTCATTTCAAGAATATTTCGTCCAAAAAATAAATTGGGAGCTTCTTGGTTCATTAGTTTAAGTACTGTTGGGATAACATCTATTTGACTCGCAATGCGATCGACTCTTTGTGGCTTAATTCTACTTGGAGAGTAAACCCAGAAAGGAATATGGTAGGTTTCGACAGGAATATCTATCACTCCACGACCTTCAGTACTGTGATCTGCGACAACAACAATAATTGTATTTTTAAACCAAGGCTCTTTTTCAGCTTTCTCAATAAACTTTCCAATGGCGTAATCTGTATATTTCACGGCTCCTGCGCGACTAGTATGAGAGGGGATATCGATTCTTCCATCTGGATAGGTAAATGGACGGTGATTTGAAGTTGTGAGGACCATAGAGAAGAAAGGTTTTTTAGTTTTATATGACTTTCTAGACTCTTGAATCACTTTATCAAAAAGATTTTCATCAGCTACACCCCAAACATTACTAAAAGTGATTTCTTTATCTTCAAAATCTGTTCGATCAACAATCCCAAAATTATTTTTATGAAAGTATCCATTCATATTATCGAAAATTCCGTGACCACCATAAATGAATTTTGACTCATACCCTTGAGAGTTTAGAATATAACCGAGACTCATAAGGTTTCCATTTTTCTTTCTTCTTACAATTGAAGCTCCAGGAGTAGGGGGAAGTGAAAGAGAGAGAGCTTCAAGACCTCTTACTGTTCTGGTTCCTGTGGCATAGATCCCTGTGAAGAAGAGTGATTTCTCACTTAGTTTATCAAGGTAAGGAGTAATATGATCTTGATTCCCAAGAGAACCTATAAATTTTGCTCCCAAACTCTCGACTGTAATAAAAATGAGATTTGGCTTATCACTAACCGCGTGGGTCTTAGGAATTTTTATTAATCTATCTTCAGAATCTCTTTTAATAAGGAGGTTTTCTGTTGAAAATTCTTTCTCCATTGTTGCCATCATTTCATCATGGGAAAGATTGGGATAAAGTTTTTTGAAATCGAGTTCATTATTTCTAAAGGCCGAGAAAAATTCATAAACTCCATTTTTTGAAAGATCATTGAATAATCCATCCTCAGATTTAAAAACAGGAGCTTCATCGATAAAGTATACAGGGATAAGAATGAGGAGCAATAACAGTGGCGAGTAGTATCTTTTTAGTGGCGCTTGGGAATTTTTTCTAAACAGGTAAAGCGTTATGGCACTAATGATAACAACGGCCACAAGCCAAACGCCTAAAATGATCTCTACAGAAAATGACTGCCTAATATTACCTACAACCTCTTTGGTGTAGATCAAATAGTCTACGGCAATGAAGTTGAATCTCGTTTTAAATTCATCCCAAAAAAACCATTCACAAATACAGGTCCAAGTCCAAAAACAGATATTAAAAATAACCGCGCTTTGCGTCGCAAATGAATAAATTTTATTCTGCTTAAACCTTATTGGTATGAGCAATGGAAAAATGAGAAGGATTGGTAAGAGATAGCTAAACGTTGCAAGATCTGAAATTACACCATTAAAAAAAACTAATACTGTACTCAGATTTGGTAGTCCCTGCTGACCGGAAAGAATGAGACGTAAAAGACTTGATAGTGCTAGCATTGGGAGCAAATAATAGGAAATTGAAAGCAGTTTTTTTGACATCGTAAAGTTCTCCAGTCTTAATAGTTTAAAATTGGATAAGAACTCTTACATGGGTCAAACGGCACAAGTGGATTAAAGGAAGCTTGAGTATGATAAGACAAATGTCACAAAGAAGGATGAGTCCAAAGAATAAGAGGTTGATGGCCCTGTCGTTATTTATTATCTTTGCGTTATTTATTTTTTATGACGTTTACCATCTTATTGTTCCCAATACTTCTCATGAGACCTCTATTCGAATGGAAATCGTAGAAGCACTTATACTCCTTCTCGGTGGAGCTGCTTTTATTTCCCTTTGGATTTTGACCAAAAATGAAGAACGAAATGAAATAAGGTTTGAAAAAGAAATTGGTCAGATGAAGGCCGAGCGTGATGAGTGGAAGGAACGTTCAGCTCAACTCATTAAAGATTTTCAGGACTATATTCTGACTCATTTCGATTACTGGAAGTTAACAACTAGTGAAAAAGAGGTTGGTCTTTTTCTCCTCAAAGGAATGAGCTTTAAAGAAATAGCCCAGATCAGAAATGTGAGTGAAAGAACAATTCGGAATCAATCCCTTTCAATTTATTCAAAATCGGGACTAGCCGGTAAGCATGAACTTGCTTCCTACTTCTTGGAAGAGCTATTTCAACTCAAAGCTCAATAGCTGACTGTTTGTGTTTGTTAAGGTGAGAAATACTTCACATAAATTAAACCCGAAAAATTTTTCCTAGTGCAACTCCACATTTAAGTTGCTGATTTCAGA
>DZBG01000070.1 GCA_022729855.1 Bdellovibrio sp. | reverse complement strand
CAAGGCCCATGTGGACTATGCTCTGAGGCGATGCTGCTTTCTTACACTGTCTTTGAGATGGAAGTATTCACGCACCTGAGAAAACATGAAGGACTCACAACGCGAGAAATGGCCATCAAACTCGGTTGTCAAAATTCTCTCGTTTCACATTGGGAAGTCGGACGACAACGCCTCCCAGACCACCGACGCAAAATATACATGGAGCATTTTAGGCTCATTGAAAAAGACATGGATGAGTTCAAATCGGGAAAACGGGCCATTCCTATGAACTATCGGAATGAGTGTATGCTAGTCCTCAATAAAATGAATGAAGATACCTTGAGAAATCTCTATCCGATTCTCATGGCCATGCTTCAAACTCAGAAGTAACACATTATTTAATGCCACCACTCAAAAAGAATGGTGGCATTTTAAATTTAAAGATTGTTCAAATCATAAAGCTTGTTACTAGAGTCAAAAAACGAGCTGCAACTGTGTAAACGCCAAGTCTTTTGTGGGTTAAATAGATGCTTCGATCTCCACTCAAAACTTTTCCTCCTGATCTAAAAACAAAAGCATAAAGTACCACTGTTCCAACCGCTAATAGGACATGAATGTTTAGAATCAGAGCATTCTGTATAACCTTACTGGCCTTTGCAATAGCTCCCCGATTAAGCTCAATCTGCAAGATCAGAAGTATATCCCAGGCCATAGCTATCTTCATGGTCTTTACATGAGAAGATACCTTTCTTTGCTTAATCAAATAGATCCCAAATAAGATCAATGAAAAAATCAGAATAGATTGCACTTGAAATACAATGACAGACATACTCTTCCTTATATCAGCGAAACATAGATTGAACGCTCCTGTTCAACCAGTTCAAAAATAGACCTTGGATAAAGAACTTCCTGGCCCTTCAACTCATGATGAATTTCATCAATAGGAATACCGGCCTGGTTAATCTTTTCCAAGGCATCTTTAGGAATAAAATCAACGAACCAACGGGCACATTGAGCAGGAAGGGAGACATTCACTGTCTCCCTTCCATTTTTAACTATCCTGACATTAAGATTCTTGGCCACGACCATTCTTAAAGTTCCTTAGCAAGGTCTTTGACGTTCTCTACAAGATCAAGCATCTGCTTAGATGATTCCAAAGTTTGTTTTGCCCCACTCAAGTTCTTCTCAGCAGCGTCGGTTACAACTTTGAATGTCTCGACGATAGTCCCTACTGACTTATCAGACTCGCTCACAACTCTTGAAAGTTCGTTCGTTACAGAAGTCTGTTCTTCCACCGCAGCAGCAATTGATCCTGCAATAGAGTTTACTTCCTCAATGACCTTGGCAATTTCACCAATGGAGTTAGTCGCTGCCAACGATGAGTCTTGAACGGATTTAATCTGATTAGTAATATCATCAGTTGCCTTAGCCGTTTGCTTCGCCAATTCTTTTACCTCACCAGCAACAACCGCAAATCCTTTCCCTGCTTCCCCAGCACGGGCCGCTTCAATTGTTGCGTTTAATGCTAGAAGGTTTGTCTGTTGAGCGATTGAGCTAATAACTTTGATGACATTCCCAATATCGGCCGAAACTTTACTTAAGGCCCCTACAATTTCATTGGCCTTGTTCGCCTGATCGAGAGCTGTTTTTGAAATCTTAGCGGCTTCACTAGACGATCTTGCAATCTCTTTAATAGAGGCTACCATTTCTTCCGTATTCGTCGCTACCGTTCTGATTCCAAGGGCCACTGTTTCAGCATTAGTAGTAGCACTCTTAGAACTAGAAGCCGTCTGTTGAGCATTGGCAGACATTTCTTCCGCAGTCTTAGAAAGATTCGTAGCTGAACCACCAAGCTGAGTTG
Source organism: Bdellovibrio sp. (assembly GCA_022729855.1). Classification (GTDB taxonomy): domain Bacteria; phylum Bdellovibrionota; class Bacteriovoracia; order Bacteriovoracales; family Bacteriovoracaceae; genus DZBG01. Next base: position 11,787 of record DZBG01000070.1, on the reverse strand, counting down.
TTAAAGTCTCAAGTAAGTTTACTTTTTTTGTAACAACATTCCATACAACCATCGGCCCAATATACTTGCCTTGATTGTCTCGCATTGCGGTCACATAGAGATCAAGTTTTTCTGTTCCAAGACTTATTTCTGAACGCAGAGGAAAGTTTTTTTCGTTCGATATTAACTTACGTTGATGAGCAGGATTTTTATGGAATACATCGAAACTTCCTCCTCTAATATCCTTCACTTTTACTGGAAGCAACTTTTCTACTGATGTTAATGTTTCAATCGACTTCGGATTCAAATAAGTAATTGTCCCTTCAAGATCAGCACACATGATGTTAATAGGTGCTCCCTCCATCATTGACTGAATCCGGGCCATTTCACTTTCTGCTTTTAACTTTTCTGTTACTACCGACCAACAAACCATTGGGCCAGTATATTTCCCACTTGAATCTCTCATTGCAGTAACAAGTAGGTCTAGCTTTTCTCCGCCCACTTCAATGATTGATTGCAAAGGAAGATTCTTTTCATTCGCAATCAAATTTCGCTGATGGGATGGATTCTTATGGAAAACATCAAATGATGAGCCTTGTATTTTATCTACTTGGATTTTCAAATGGGCCTGTAATTTAGATAATGTCTCTTTAGACTTTGGATTGAGATAAGTGATAGTTCCTTGAGTATCTGCACACATAATATTTATAGGTGCATTTTCCATCATAGACTGAATACGGGCATTATCATCTTTGATTTTAATAGATTCAGTCACCACTTCCCATGTCACCATGGCCCCAACATACTTTTTATCAGCGTCATATATGGCACTAACGAGAAGGTCGAGCTTTTCTGGGCCAACTTCAATTATAGAGCGTATAGGGAGATTTTTTTCACTCGCCAGAATCTTCTGCTGATGGGCCGGGTTCTTGTGAAACACATCAACCTTACTCCCGATAAATTTATCTATCGAGATGGGAAGATGCTGAGAGATACCCTTAAGAGTCTCAAAACTCTGAGGGTTCATGTATTGAATAATCAAATCACGATTACAATACATGATGTTTGTTGGTGCGTTCTCAAGTAACCCTAACACTTCTTCCTTTGAAGAAAAATTTTCTCCTGACATAAAAACTCCTTTTTTTAAGCCGAAATGACTAAATTTCTATTTAATTATGTTTAACCAGCAACCTTTGCGTATTTCATATAAACCGCCGTCAGTTTTGATCTAAGTCCATCCGTCGTGAATGGCTTGACCACATACTGATCCACTCCTGCCTGAATGGCCTCTACGATCTGGTGCTGTTCTGCTTCGGCTGTTACCAGTAAGAATGGCGTTTTTGCCGTTGTCGCATCAGCACGGACTTTCTTTAAAAATTCAACACCCGTGCAATTAGGCATATTCCAATCTGAGATAATCAGACCAAAACTCCCATCTTTAGCTTTTTCCCAAGCATCATTTCCATCCACTGCTTGAGTTATGTCAGAGTATCCAAGATCACGCAGGATTTTCGACACGACCTTTCTCATAGTCAGCATATCATCCACGACAAGAATTTTAATTTCGGCCTTAAACATAATACCCCCTCATACTTCTGCTCCGATTTCCATATAGAAAGTTCCAATTTTAGATTCAAAAGGTAGAATAAATGTCGCGTAAGGAGTGATATGTTTCACTTTCAGCTCTTTTCCTCTCACGATAGTTGGGATGGCCTTTTCAAGGCTGTAACCCAATTGATTTAAGACGGTCTTTGCCTGACCGAATATGATATTTAAAAGTTCACCTGCTCCGTCTTCCATTTCTTGATTGATCTCAGGACATTCTTCTCCAAGCATATTTGACATTACGGTGAGGAAAATCTTTTCTGTAAAACAAATAGAGATACTACCAGTGAAGCCTTCGCTGGTAATACCTATCACTCCTGCTATATCTACAGGATGATTAAAAGATTCTGTTTTCACTTCGGGTTTGCCAGCGACAGTCTCAAACTGACATTGAATGCTAAGAGTATTTACTGTTGCTTCAATAAAAGGATTTAAGAAATTAACATCAATGTTCTTTCTTTTTTTTATTTCTTTCCTAATCTCTTTTAAATCTTCAATTGCATTAAAAAGCTTATCTAGCCCCTTATTCGCAATCATTCTTTCAAAGGCTCTTGTAGGATGAAGTAGGTAAAATAACTTTCCTTTCTTCCTCAGATCAAGAGCATAAAGACTCAAATTTCTAATTGCACTAGGAGTTACTTCATAAAGGCTTCCTAAATCTATTGCCACTTTGGCAAAGCCATCATCAGTATTCACTTCATTGAGTGTTTCTTTTGCGATCTCACTGACAGTGCCTAAATCCACATCGGCCATACAGCCAAATAATAAAATATCGTCCGTTCTATTCTTCGTAAGTGCCATTTCCTATGCCGCCTTTAAAACTTGTTCTTTTTTTCTGTAAACCACGGCGTTATCAAGCATTGATGTTTCTAAGTCTTGTCTCAGACCGATCAAGCTCTCCCCCACGCCAAGAATAAGGAAGCCCCCTGGCACCAGCCTGGCCGTTAATTTGTTCAAAATATCAATCTTATTTTCTACGCTCTGATAAATGAGAACATTTCTGCAAAAGATGAAATGAAATCCATCGTAAGGATAATGAGTATCCCTTAGATTCATTTTTTTATATTGAATGTTCTTCGTTAATTCACTTGATGCCATCCACTGTCTTTCATCTTTTGAGAAGTATTTAAGAATCTGAGGCGTAGATAAACCACGCTGGACTTCAAGTTGAAAATACTTTGCTTCACGGGCCTTTTCTAAGGCCCTTTCGGATATATCTGTGCCTAAAATCGAAAATGGCATATTGGCACTATGCTTAGCTTTTAGTTCATTAAGGAGAATAGCAATGGATAATGCCTCCTGCCCTGTAGAACTTGCTGCCGACCATACTCTAAGTTCTTTCTCACGAAATAAATCTCCCTTGATATGTTTCTCTACAAGGGAACCAAAAGCATTAAAGTATTTTGGATCACGAAAGAATGAAGTCTCATTGTTAGTGGCTACATCAAGGAGAAGTTGCTTTAGGCATCCTCCCATTCCTTTTTGTGCTGTTTGATAAAGTTCCTGAACCCCTGATAGATTTTTCAGTTTAACAATTTCTTCTAAGCGATTTTGAAGCTGAAAATAATTACTGTCGGAGTAAACCATTCCGAGTTCACTTTCAATATACTTAGCAAAAAAATCTAAAATCGGATCACGCGACATTGAGCAAGTCCTTTCCTGTAACCATGTGGAGCCTTTCAAATAAAATATCCTCAGTAAAAGGCTTCATCAGGTATTCAGAGGCTCCAAGAGTCATGGCCTTCTGAATGTCGGCCATTGAGTTTTTGGTGGTCATCATCACAACAGGGATAGAAATTGAGTGTCTTTTAAGAGCCAAGAGAGTTTCGGGGCCATTGATAAGTGGCATTTCCCAATCAAGTAGAATCAAGTCAAATGCAGAATCTTTTTTAAGAAAGGCCAATGCCTCACTTCCATTGAATACACTTTCAATTTTAATCGTTTTATTCTTACTCAATAGATGCTTAACATAGGCATGAATTGATTTCGTATCATCAACTATTAAGACTCTAAACATAATGCCTACCTCGTACATTCCCCATACACACTTTCTCCATTAAGATAGAGGCCAGACCATCGAGTGTTTCCATACGATCATAGGCCCCACTTGCGTGAACGGCCCCAGGCATACCAAAAACGACACAAGACTTCTGATCTTGAATCATCATGGCGCCTCCAAGATTTTTAATAAATTCGGCTCCTACTTTTCCATCGGCCCCCATACCAGTGAGAACGATTCCAAGGCACTTATCCTTAAAAATTGCTGCCGCCGTTTCAAAAAGTGGATCAACCGCAGGCCTTACAAAGTTAATCTGTTCACCCTGATCTAATTGGAGAAAAACTTTTCCCGAATCACTCTTTAAACGGAGATGATAATTTCCAGGTGCAATATAGATATGATTCTTTTGTAACTCTTCACCGTCTGAAGCCTCTTTGGCCGGAATACCACTGATTTTTCCCAGACGTTCAACAAGTGTTGCCGTAAAAAGAGGCGGCATATGTTGAGCTATGACAATCGGACAATTAAGCGGGCCTACTAGCTGAGAAAAAATCTTCTCTAATGCCGCTGGCCCTCCTGTAGATGAACCAATCACCACGATCTGAGGTTTAAATAGATCCCAAATGATTCTTGGGTATTTACCAGATGGCTTCGATAACGGAAGCTCTCTCGCCTCAAGGCTGAATCTTTCAGGGAATAAACCCTGTAATTTAGGAAGGAGAAGTGATTTTATTTTATCTTGAGGATTACCACTCGTGGCACCATCAGGTTTTGTCACAAAATCACTAGCCCCTAAAGAAAGAGCTTCCATCGTAATTTCGGCCCCACGTTTTGAAACAGAGGAAAAAACGATAACTTTACTCTTAAGCCCTAAACGCTTCATCTCTTTAAGCGTTTGAATCCCGTCCATCTCTGGCATTTCAAGGTCAAGAATAACCAGATCAATAGGAGACAAGGACATTCTATCAAGTGCCAGTTTTCCATTGGATGCAACGGCTACAACGTCCACCTCAGAGAGTGTCTGTAATACGGCCTTTACTTGCGTTCTATAAACAATAGAATCATCGACGATGAGTGCTTTTATCTTATCCATAACAATTAACTTCTTCCTGATGTTGATTCGCTATCTGTCGATAACTCCTTAAAAATTGTTTCTATGTCCAGAACGCTCAATAAGATTCCATCCATCTTATAAACGCCTTTTACAAAGCGTCTAAGCGTCTGGGGGACTGTGTCCGGGGTCTTTTCAAACTTATGTCCATCAACCTCAACTACGTCACCGATAGAATCCACAACAAGAGAGATAAGATTCCCTTCGGACTTACAAACAACGGACATTTCACTTAGATCATCATGAGATTTCTTTTGTGCAAAAAGCTCACTTAGTCCAATCGCCGTTGCTATTTGTCCTCGCAGATTGACTAAACCTCTAACAAATTCAGGAGCAAGTGGAACAGGAATAACTTGAGGATTCCCAGTCACTTCCTGCACTTTCATCACTTCTATGCCAAAGAGTTCATTTCCCACATAGAAAGTGGTCAACTGCTCAACTCTCTGTACTAAAGAGTCTCCCGATGAACTCATGCCGCTTTCCTTTCTTCAGGCCATAATTCAGAAATGGCGGCTAAAAGAACTTCTGGTTTTAATTTCTCCAAGTACATATCAAAGCCAGAGTTCATGCCTTCTCTGCGATAATCTTTATCGGCCTTAGAACTCACAGCAAGCAAAGGAACTTTTGAATAAGCAGGATTTTTACGAATTTCCTTCGCCATTTGAAAGCCATTCATTCGAGGCATTTCAATATCTGATACAATCAAATCAATTCGTGAATATTCTTTATTCAAAATCTCTAAGGCCTCTTTCCCGTCTTGAGCGACAAGGACTTCATAACCTCTTTTTTCTAAGACAGCTTTGATAGCCTTACGGAAATAAACAGTGTCTTCCACTAATAGAATAGTTCCGCCTCTTCCATCAATTCCAAGAGGACGATCTAATAACTTAGAATCAAATTTCGGAAGGATACCATCTATATCAAAGGCTTTGCCAATAAGTTCAAATGGGTCGATGACAACGATAAGTTCTTCATCTGTGTTGATATTTCCAAAAATACCTGTATGTTTTTTAATCGGTTCTTTGACCTCTACAATGGTAGAGAACGTGTCTAAAATTTCATTCACTTCAACACCGTAAAGTTTTCCGGCCCGTTCAATAACAACTACCGAAACTTTTTCTCTTTCACCTTTTTCAATTGAATATCCTAGCTGCTCATTCACTGAGACAAGGGGAAGAATGTTTCCACGGTAGCGGATAGCTCTTTCATCTCCAGAGTATTCAATTTCATCTGTTTCAAACTCTTCCAATCGCTGAACATAGTTCAGAGCGAGAGCGTGTTTAGTTGGTGAATTGAGCTTAATAAGAAGAAGCTCTTGAAGGTCGCTCATCTTATGCCCCTTATCTTCTTCCACTTTATTCTTAGACTTTTCTTGGCCAAGTTGTGCCATTTTAGAAATACCCATAACATCGAAAATCAGCGAGATTGAACCATCACCAAGAATAGTCGCACCAGCATAGACTTGAAGGGATTTCAGAAGACGGTTAAGAGGTTTAACTACAATATCCACTGTGTCTTGAATCTCATCGACAATAACGCCAAAAGAAAAGGTTTCAGCATTTAGAATGGCGATATTAACGACTCTATCGCCATAATTGTCTGATCCTTCTTGTTGACCTAAAACTTTGTTCAAATCCACAAGAGGAAGAATATCTCCACGCAAACGATAAACTGGTGAACCGTGGAGCATTTCAATTTTATTTTCTGATTCTGGATCAACTCTGACCAATTCTTCAATTTTAACTTGAGGAATGGCAAAAGTTCCTTGACCACATTTCACAATTAAGGCCGGAACAATCGCAAGAGTCAGAGGAATCTTAATCTTGATAGCGGTTCCTGCTCCTGCTTTTCCTGAAAGCTCAACTGTTCCACCAATTTTTTCAATATTGGTACGAACTACGTCCATGCCAACACCACGACCTGATACGTTCGTGATCTGAGCGGCAGTAGAAAAGCCTGGAGCAAAAATTAAATCGAAAGCTTCTTTGTCTGAAAGTTGAGTGGCCTGTGCTGAGGTGATAATCCCTTTTTCAATGGCCTTTTTAATAAGCTGATCTTTATGCAACCCCTTACCATCGTCAGTAACCTCAATCACAACCTGACCACCTTCGTGGTAGGACTTGATGATGATTGTTCCCGTATCGACTTTTCCACATTGCTTGCGAATATCAGGCGTTTCAATTCCATGGTCACAAGAGTTACGCACAATATGAGTCAAAGGGTCTTTGACTGCTTCAAGCAGAGATTTATCTAACTCCGTTTCGGCTCCCTGAATTACTAGACTGATGCTCTTTTTCAGATCGTGAGATAAATCACGAACGACACGATTGAATTTTTCGAGGACGTTTCCAATCGGCTGCATCCTTGTTTTCATCATCTCTTCTTGGATTTCGCTAGTAACGACATTTAAGCGTTTACTCATACTGGAAAACTCCAAGTCTTCCGTCTTGTTTGAGTATTGAAGAACTTGGTTTCTTACCAAAACCATTTCACCCATCAAGGTCATTAAACTATCTAATAAAGCGACTGGAACACGAATGGAGCTTACCCCTTCGGCTTCTTTCTCTTTAACCACTGATGTTACTTGTGCAGGAATCGACATCACGGCCTCCTCTAATTTGACAATCTCATCTTGAATTAAAGTTTCTGCTGGCAATAAAGCCGCAACTTCTTCTTGCAAAGACAGGACTTGTGCTATTGTTTCTTCTGGTATCTTTTCTAATTTTCCAGAGGCAAAAGTTAAGGCCTTGACAACAACAGGAACAACCTTCGTAAACCCCTCATCACATTCTTTTTTCTTCATCTTTATTGCCAGTGCTTCGAGCACCCTTAGACTTTTGAACAAGCAGTCTAATAAACGATCAGATGGAAGGTGAGTTCCATTTCTAACTGTTTCAAGGCTTGATTCCATCGCATGAGCAATGTCACCCATTTTATGAAAAGAAAATAAGTAAGCTGAACCTTTTAAGGAATGAACATCTCGATAGAGATTATCAACCAGCTCTTTGTCATATTCTTTTTTCTCAATAAGTTGAAGTTTTTTAGAAATGTTATCAATAGTCTCTTCAACTTCTGCGAGAAATTCCCCCATCACTTCGTCTGGGATTTCATAACCAGATGAAGATTGACTCTCTTGCTCCTCTTGAATGACAGGAGCGAGTTCTGCTATCTTTAAATGGCCCTCTTCAATCTGCTCTGCAACTTGAATTGGTTGCGGAGAAGTATTTTCGGCTTCATCTTCTTTTACTAAAAAATCAAAAATAACCTTTTCTCCCTCTAGGATTGATCTAGCAGCGTCAACTCCACGAAGGAAAAGATTGATATAACTTTTTGGGATTGAAGTTTTTTCTTTAAATCCCATGAAGATTGTTTCAAGTTCATGTGTGTGGGCCTGAAGGTCGAGAAATTCCATCATCCCTGATCCACCTTTTAAGTTATGAAAGCTACGAAAGATAGAATCAAAACACGTTTTAAAATCTCCATCTTGATCTAATGCCAGCAAACCTTTTTCTGCTGTGTCCATTAGCTCTTGGGCTTCAACTTTAAATTCTTCAATTTCTTCTTGAGAAAAAGATGACATTAGAACCCCTCATGAGTCAGAAGACTCACCATCGAAGATGGAAAAAAATTTGAATATATTTGAAAATTATTTTTTGCAATCAACGAGTGTATGTTGATGCTAACGAATGTAATTTTTTTAAAGGATTTAGATAGTTGTCGGGCTAGATAGGATAGATAGGATAGATAGGATAGATAGGATAGATAGGATAGGATAGGATAGGATGCTGGATCTATGCCCGCTTCACAAGTATTTTTACTATCCACAGAAAACTTTTTTTCTGTTTCAAGCAAATCTACAAATTTTAAACTCTCTATCCATTTCATAAAACACCTATGTGTATCTCTATAAGTTTTTTCGGTACACAAATTTCAAACTTGAGTAAATTAAATGAGAGGCATCTGATGGCCGTGCCGAAGATACCAACTACATTTTACTTATATAGTATTATATTACGGTTTTTATTAGACCTATTCAATAAATGGAAGGAAATTCCTTAACCAAACTTAAACCTTAATTTTTTCTCTAAAAGAATACCTTACCTGACTTTTTCGTTTTGCAAAAACTGTAAGGCAATTGGGTAACAGTGAAAGTGTGAACAAGGCCCACTATACCCAATTCTAAAAGTTGGGTACATGGTAGATACGGACATCATTTTTGCCGCCACCTATCCTCTTGACCATCACAATGGAAGTTAAGAATCTAATCCAGAAAGTTTATATTCTTGAAAAAGAGCCATCACGGCCCAACCTACTGCTCGGCATATGATCTTGAGTCCCTCCCATCTACTGGTATTCTGGACAAACTCGCTAGATTAATTTTATACTTTAAATCATGCCAACGCCTTTTAGCCGTATTTCCATTCGAGATATTTTAATCTGCGAGGATCATCCCCTCGTTCAGGTTGGGTTAAAAGTTTCTCTCAAAGACGCTTTTCCTAATCTTCAACATTTTAAAGTGGCCGGAACAGGCAAAGAGGCCCTTCGGCTCTTAGAAGAATACAAACCTGACCTGGCCATTGTTGATCTTGGACTTCCTGATATGTCTGGGATTGATCTTATTCAAAAATTCAAAGAAAACTCAAAAGACCTTCGAGTTTTAGTCGTCACCAGTTGTGATGATCCCTCCACGCTTTCACTCGCTAAAAAACTCAATGTTGAGGGAATCATGCGAAAAACATCCTCCATCGAACAACTCGATTCCGCCCTATCCTTCATGGAAGAGAACAAAGATCAAACTTTTCTTGAGCCAACCGTTGCTTCCCTTTTGCAGGAATACGGCGAGATTGATTTTACCCCACAAGAGTACAAAATTTTACAAGACCTAGTTCAAGGTCTATCCAATCCTCAGATCGCGGAAAAATTAGGGTGTTCTATTTCAACAGTGAGATTTCATCGGGTGAATATTCTTCAAAAGACCAACATTCGCACCGGTGCGGCCCTTCGGGCATGGTTTTTAAGCTGGAAGGGTCAGCGTAACTAAACTTCCATTTCCTTCCTGTGAAATAAACTCCAAACGTCCCTTATGAAGATCAACAAAACGTCTAGTGATAGCAAGACCTAGGCCAAATCCACGGCGAGTATCTGGATCACAACTAAAAAGTTCTTCGGAACTTATCTGAACTGCCTCAAGTTGTTTTTGGGTCATTCCTATTCCGTAATCTTTCACTAGAATCTTGACCTCTCTTAAGAGATTTTCTTTCACATAAATGTCAATCTTCTGTCCACCCTTTGAAGCACGAATAGCATTGGTGAGAAGATTGCGAACAACCGATTCAATCATAACATCATCACCATTAATGATGAGAGGGTCCTTTTCTGAATGAATGATGATTTCAATATCTTGAACTTTCCAAACGCTTTCAAGATGATTGATCCCTTCTTTGATAAGGACATTCACCTCAAAGGGACGAATCTGAGGTTTAAATTGGTTTTCTTGAGACTTCGCCCAGATAAGAATATTGGATAAAAAATCTCTTGAGGCAAATTGTGAGTTAATCAGACTTTTTGCATGAGTTTTAAATACTCCACTTGAACCCTTTTCAATAGCTGAAGAGAGGTAAGCCTGTGTTTCGATAACACCAGAAAAGTCATGGGCGATCATTGAAAGAAGCCTTGCCTTAAACTCCAAGTGATTGCTTAGTTTCTCCTCAACCTCTTTTTGCATGGTGATTTCTCTAAAGAGAAGAATCTTTCCATTTAATGAATTGTTGGATTGAAGTGGCTCTTTAGTTACTTGGAAATAGCGTCTTCCAATATTCTTATCCCAGAACTTCCACTCCTGAGTCTTTTTATCAAAGTCAAGGCCATCCAAAACTTCGAGTTTATCTAAAGAGCTGTAGCTATCATCGGTAGTTAGCCCAAGCAAAATTTTTGCTGAGTCATTGCAGTCAACAAGCCTGCGGTTCATGTCTAAAACCAAAACAGGATCAGGGATACCATGAAAAACCTGATCTTTAGCAAGTAGTGACAAGTCTAAAAGTCCATGCTTTGAGATGGAATACAAGATAGCCCCCTCAGTGATGAAGGTGGTTCCACTGGATAGCATGGCCCAATGAAACTCTTTAAAAATGGTGAGGCCGATGAGATCAACAAAGATGGCAACGAACCCCCCAATAGATAACATAACGACTTGCTTTCTTTTTACGTTACCCACCCGTGGGATAAGATAAATCGTGTAGAAAACTCCAAGCCACACAAACATGTGTGACCAAAGTAAATGAACGGTAAACCATGGGCCTTTCTCAAAAGTGACTAAGCTAACATCGTGCCATGGGAAAGGTTGGTAATTGTAGGTGAAAAATTCATTCAACTGCGGAACCAAAATGACTGTCCATGTAATAATCGCAGGAGCAAGACTGACGAGAGCAATCCAAGGCTTATGAAAAAAATTTCGCTTCCCATAGGTGTGGAAAAGAAAGAAAAACCATGTCTGCCCGATCAACGAAAATCCTAAGAAGCGGATGCGAGAAAATAAAATCTTGTTTTGCATTGTGTCTTGGACGTACACATTCAAACTACAAAAAGAGATGAAGCAAATAATGGCCGTAAACATGAGGAGCCAGCGGATTTCAATGCGTTTTCGACTTGGAAAGGCCTTAATCAGCACCAACACCCCAAGAATGAAGATGAGGATATAAAGACCGACCATCAATGTAGGAATACTAAACATAACTTACTCTAACCCATAATAAATTGCTTGTCCCTGTACCAAATGTACGGGGCGGAATTTGAAAGATTGTGGTTCAATATTTAGACTATGAAAAAAATTAAATCAATTCTTTTGCAGCTTTCAATCTTGGCCATTTCTTCTTGTGGGAAGGGATTACCAAATCCCAATGGAAGTGAGGATGTTGGAGAACATGGATTACCAAAATTCAATGCTCAAACTCCCTGCACGACTGCTTGTGTAGGGACAACGGCGGCCGTGGCACAAAACGATCCGACAGGGAGTGGAACTTCTGTAAATCCTTTGAGTGCAGTTCTCCTTTAAGAAAGCAAGTGACATTAGAATATTTTTCTCCCTGTCCCCCTT
>DZBG01000173.1 GCA_022729855.1 Bdellovibrio sp. | reverse complement strand
AGGCCCATGTGGACTATGCTCTGAGGCGATGCTGCTTTCTTACACTGTCTTTTGTTTCAATCCATACACCTTTCCCTTCGTATGAAAAATCGGAATCAGGCTTGTAGTATCTACGGCGATCACCATTTTCTCTTGTAAAAGTTGAGCCTACACCCTTGTCACTACGTAGAGTCTCTTTAAAAGCGCCACTTTCAACTCGTCTGGTTTTTTCATTAAAGGCGACTGATTCACCAGTTGGGAGAGTCATCAGCATTTGTCCATCGACTTTACTGATGGCCGGAGTTACTTTTCTTGGAAAAAAAGTATAACGAGTCATAGTTAAATTTGCTGAATTGTATCTTTGCTTAACACTTTCACCCTTTGAGTCTTTGTCCTCAAGCACTGGCCAATCTGTTACTGTAATTGTCATTTGATGAGATCGTCCTGGAAATTCTGCGCTCCAGTCTCTGTGTGGAACCGTAGGCTCATAAGTCTCTACAGATTCTCCTTTATCAATAGTATCAACAATATTTCCCATTGTATGAGCTTCAAAGCCAAAAGCTTGTGCCTCTTCAATTCCTGCATCATTTTTTAATAACTCCACACTGAGTAGACGGTTTTCAGGTTTTGAAAAACCCTCATCTTTGTAGTTTTTAGTATTAAGATATCTTTCATCTTGAGTATTATTTTCACGAGCATCATAACAATAGTCTTCTTTGAGATCGTCTTTGAAATTAATAGGGGTTGAAATCTCTTCTGGAAGAAGGTTTTCTTTCTTTTTAATTTTATCCATGATCGTTTGAAGATCATTGATTTTAGGATCATCTTTTTTTATTTCTTGTTCACACTTGTCACAATCTTTCTTTCCTACATTTACATGTGAGCTTCCTTCTTTGGAAACTTCTTTTTGCTTGAGAATTTTCGGTTTTGTTTCGGGTTCTTTTTTGACGAGTATTGAGGCCAGTGCATGAAGAGACTCACAGTCTTTTAAATCTTGGACTTGATGTCCAGTGGCTTTCCCTTGCTTAACAGCTTGGCATAACTGCCCAAGGTATTCTTTGCGCTGAGAGAGTTTTTCAGGAGTCACTTCATCTGGCCATACAGCTTGTACTTCAGGTGGAAAATCTTTTGCTTCAAGTTTTGTGATGTCGAAATCTTTTTTGAGTAAAGCTTCTTTAAAGGCAATTAGATTTTCTGTCTCTTTAATTTTGGCAGTAACTTTTTTCAGCGATTCAACAGCACACTGATTAGTGAGTCTTTTCGTATTATTTTTTATACAAATTCCTTCTCCAAAGAGAAGTGGCTGGCATGGATAGTAACTAGCGGCGCAGCTATTTTTATCAATAGTAGTTTTATCAAGACGGCAAACACCACGAGTAAACTTTCCTTGATATCCAAGAACAAGACATGAGTCTCCCTCTTTATAGGCGTAAGCATTAAAACTATTCAAAAAAGTTTTAACGACTTCAGTGGGATTTTGTTCTTCTTGTTGAACAGACCATTGAACCCATTTGAGTTGGTTATAAAATTTATCATTGGCCTCAGCGAGAGCAGAAACAAGTAAGAGCGCCATGATTAATAATTTCATTGAGATTTCCTTTTAAGAGTCTATGACCTATCGGTTCCTCGTCTAATTTATCAACCAATGATGGAAATGAGATGGAGTCACCTCAATGGCAACTGAAAATAATTAGTGTTTACAGTAGGTTAGATGGATTGTTGACTGCGGTTCTCAAGTTATTTCCATCCTAAACCGATAAGAATAGTAATCATCACATTAATGGTAGGTGATGTTATGGAGGTACGTATGAGTCATAAGAAGGAACATGGTCACGCTCAAAAAAAGAAGCTGACCAAGAAAGAACTGAAGGCCCAGAATCATGCTAAATTAATGGCAAATAAGGGCAGCTCAATTAAATCTGAAAGTAATGTTGTAGACCTTCAAGCCTACAAGGATCAAAACAAAAAAGCAGCTTAGTATTTTATTTTGCTTTATTCATTCCAGGGGAGGCCTTCAGCGCCTCCTTTATTTTTCCTTTTTCAATAACTTATCAGTTTTAACTCAGAGGATATTTGTCCTAGTCAGTATTGTTTGGTAAAAACTTAGCATTAAATGACCTCTCTAGGAGCAAGACATGACTAGCAACAAACCAGCTTTTATGAATTTTACTGTGGATCACATGACACTTTTACTTCACCCGAAGTTGTATGCGGTTGCTTACCCTGTATTTAGAATTGTTTTTGGAGTGACTCCAGACGATATTCTTTATGACAAAAGACGTCCTGCGAAGGGAAATAATCCTGAGAAGTCGATGACATTTGCTACTCGTATTGGTGAGTGGGAAGCAAAAGAGAAAGAAAATCTCAATACAATTATTGCTGTGGTTCAACCCTCTGAACCTGAAGGTGAGCAATCACACGTTCGTGATATGTTAGACGGACACGAGCAAGCTGCTCACTGGCAACATATTGCTCTTAGAACTCCTGATCTTATTTCATTTTATAAGCATGCCCTTGAGCATGGAGTTCAGTTTGTAACTCCGATTCTTAAAGATGAGCATGATAATCTTATTCAAGTTTTCTCTGGTGAGTGGTTTCTTCCAAATGGAAAAGCTTCTGGATTATTTTTTGAATTCTTGCAACGTGATCCAAGTACTGAAGAGATAGCTGAAATTCAAAAAGCAAATAAACAAACTTGGTTTCGTGATGAAACTTTCCTAGGTCTTTACGGAGAAAAAGAGCGTGAATATCGTTCAGGGAAAGTTATTCCATTTCTTCCAGATGATTTATTTAATTCAATCTATAATTATGTCTCGGATAAGCAAATGTGGCAGGTTACTGAAGCAGATCTTGCTCATATCAAAACGATGATGCAAGACTTCGCCAAAAAGAATAACAACAAAGTTTAATGAAAGATAAATCACTTTTCGTCGCTGAGTATAAAGTCACAAGTTTTCTTACTAATTCCTATGGAAAACTTGGGCTTTATGGCCTTTTGAATTTACTTCAAGATGTGGCCGGCGATCATGCTACAGTTCTTGGTTTCGGTTACGATGATATGGTGAGAATGAAAACCTTTTGGGTTCTCACCAGACAAAAAGTACTCATGAACAAATGGCCCGTTCAAGGCGATAAAATTACCATTAAAACATGGGTGAGACTTGGAGATGGAGCACTTTCCAATCGAGACTTCTCAATCTTTACTGGAGAAGAAAAAATCGGTGAGTGCACAACTTCATGGATTACTTTAGATGCTGATAGTAGGCGTCCCGCAATTATAGATAAATCGGGAGTCCTCTCTCAACTTTTAGAAATCCCGAAAAATTTTTCCTAGTGCAACTCCACATTTAAGTTGCTGATTTC
>DZBG01000069.1 GCA_022729855.1 Bdellovibrio sp. | reverse complement strand
GTAAAGGGGGACAGGGAGAAAAATATTCTAATGTCACTTGCTTTCTTAAAGGAGGGTACTAAGGTAAAGAGCAATTTTCATAAAACCTTTTTGGTAAACGGTTGCGTTTACTTTAAAGCGGTTTTTAATTTGGATCAAGAGAAAAGTAAACGTCTTCGTTTACTTTTTTTGAAAACCCTAGTAGTATCAAGGGAGTTATGAGTAAAAAAGAAGAACTTGAATCTAAAATAATTGAGGCGGCAGTAGGGGAGTTCCTAGGCCGTGGCTATGATTCTGGCTCCATGGAGAATATAGCCAAGCTGGCCGAGGTCTCGAAACGCACGCTTTATAAATACTACCCTAACAAAGAGGCGGTTTTTGATGCCATTATTGAAAAACTTCTTTTGGGTATTTGCTCATCTTCTCCTGCTTTATATTCAAAATCAGAATCAGTTGAAGAGCAATTAAGTAAGATCATTGATTATAAATCTGCCCTTATGACTTCCCCTGATTATGTGGATATCTCTCGTCTTGTTTTAAGCGAGATTATCAAGGGTAGAAAGCTTGCTCCAAATCATCTTGAGCGCTTCAGTGTTTCAGAACAACATTTCATTAAATGGATTGATGCCGCCAAAAAAGATGGGAAAATTGCTTCAAAGCAGCCATCTGAACTCATCGCCAATCAGTTTCATTCTATTTTTAAAGGCCAGATTTTTTATCCTGTGATCTTTGGATTCAAAGAGCTTTCAAAGCATGATGTCAAAACTGCCAAGAAGATTGCCTTGGAATTCTTTCTGAACTCGTTTTGTACCTAGTTGGTTGAAATTTAGAAAAGTTTTTTCAAGAGTCTTTAAGATTGATTATTCGGCAGAGTTAATAAGGAGGAAATTATGGGAAGATACGTTGACGGGTTTATTATTCCACTCAAGAAGAAAGATTTAAAAGCATATCAAAAAATGGCAAAAATAGGCTGCAAAGTTTGGATGGAGCATGGCGCTCTTGATTATTACGAATGTGTAGGGGAAACAATTGATCTTCCTTATGGAATTCCTTTTACTAAATTATGTAAATTAAAGCCTGATGAAACAGTGATATTTGCCTTTATTATTTATAAATCTAAAACCCATGCAAATCAGGTAAATAAAAAAGTTCACAGTGATCCTCGTATGAATCCTGAAAAGTTCAAAAAAATGCCGTTTGATATGAAAAGATTTACAGCCGGGAAGTTTAAAACGATTGCAATGGCTTAAGAGGGATATGGTGCGCCCGACAGAATTCGAATCTGTGACCCCTACCATGTCAAGGTAATACTCTAACCAACTGAGCTACGGGCGCATAATGAGTTAGTATGTTAAGAAGAAAAAAGCACCTTGTCACGTAGTTTGAAGCAGGAAAACACCATGACTTTAGGCACTATCTTCGTTAAAATGTTCCCCACTCATGAAAGAACGACTGAATCGCAATTTTTTCTTTTGGACACTCAATCATTTTAGAGAGTTCTTCTTCTTCTTCTACCTTGGTGCTATGGCCTGCCTTACGGCACTGCAATGGCTTCAAAGTTATTTGCCTGAACAACTAAAACATCTGACTGAACGAATTGGACAGGGAAGCTGGAATGAAATTTCTGTCTGGACCTTTGTTGGTCTGGCGGTGGGAATTCTCGTTTTTAGAACTTGTTCAAGATTACTTTTCTTTTATCCGGCCCGTGTTCAGCAAAAATATTTACGACTTGAACTTTTGTCATGGCTTGAAAAAGTAAATCCACGCCGTTATCAGAAATTTTCTGTAGGACAGATTTATCAAGTGCTCTTTGATGATGTGAATAATCTTCGTGCCTTTATTGGCTTTGGTCTTCTCCAAGTGGGAAATATGATCGTGGCTGCTTTTATTTTAATTCCCAAAGTGAATAAGGCTGATCCAGATTTGTGGCCTGCCTTTATTCCACTCTTCTCAAGTGTTGGTGTTTTCTCATTAGCAGTTTATATTTTCCAAAAATATACAAAAAGAATGTTTCAACAAAAAGGTGTCGTTCAAAACTATATTATTGAAACCTATCAAGCTCGACCGACAATTAAAAATTTCCACCGTGAAAAAACTTTTATTGAGCATTTCAAGAAACATTCTGAAAAAGAATTAAAACTCTTTTTTATTACTTCTCTTGATGATGCTTTTGTTGGGCCCATGATAAAGTTGGGTCTTGGTGCCTCACTTCTTTGGGGGGCCATGATTATTCGCTCAAAAGGCGGAGGCGCTCCTGAGTTAGTATTCTTCAGTGGCTATCTCTATTTATTTTTAGAGCCACTTATGTTCTTAAGTTGGCTGGCGGTAGTGACTTCTCAGGGACTAGCTGCTTGGAGCCGAGTGAAAACTTTTTCTGATCAAATTAAGATTCCAGAATTAGAAGAAGAAACGATGAAGAGCATTCCTCTGGTTAAGAGTGAAGGAACTTGGCAGTTTGAACTTCCTTATTGGGATAAGAGTTATACGTTTAAGATGACTCCTCAGAAATGGACAGCGATTGTGGGAGAAACTGGGTGTGGTAAAAGTATCATGCTCGGACGATTGGCCCAGTTTTTTAAACTTAAAGATATTTCTGTCGTGATGGTTCAGCAGGAGCCGTATTTATTTAATGATACTGTTGAGCAAAATATTTTCTTGGGTGAAGCTAAAACTGAAGAGAGAAAAAAGCAGGCCTTGGATTTATTGCATCTTTTTCAATTAGAGACTTTAGCCACTTCAGATGCAGAGCTCTTATCGATGGAAGTAGGAGAGAACGGAAAAAGACTCTCTGGTGGGCAGGCCAAGCGCGTGGCCCTTATTCGCTCACTTCTCTCGGATGCTGAAGTTATTCTATGGGATGATCCTTTCTCGTCAGTTGATATTATTCTTGAAAGAAGGATTATTCATAAACTTCACGAAAGTAAAATTCTGAATAATCGGACAATTATTTTAACTTCACATCGCTTGACGACAGTGAAGCAATCAGATGAATTAATTTATCTTGAAAAAGATCATGCTCCTCAATTTTTAGGAGAGGTTGATCAGGGACTTATAAATGAGCACGTACACAACTTCTTCAAAACCCAAGTGGCTGAGCTATCTCTATCTTAAAGAGAGAAAGTTTTTAATAGTCGTTATTGTTATTAACCTCTCTATTGCAGCGGTACTTGGTTATTATACACCTCATCTCATTGCTGATTTCTATCAGTCGCTTAAATCTGATGGAGCCTTTGCGAAGCAGTTCTCACTTCTCGTGACTCTATATATTACTGAGTATTGCAACCGCGCCATGTATCTATTGGCCAGTAATCGTTATGTGCAACATTTATTAAATACTGTGAGAGAGCAAAGTTACTCTCGATGGCTTAAGAGTTCACTCAGACGGAGTAAAGCCCAGGAAGATTATCCAATGGGTGAGGTTCTTGCGAGACTGATGTCTGATACTGAATCAGTAAGAGAAGTAGTAGGGTCTGGAAGCTTTGCCATTTTTATCGATATTCTTTTTATCTTCTTCTGTTTAATTAGTTTCTTGGAACTTAATTCTCAAACAGGTATCTATCTTTTTGCAGCGGAAGTCGCGGCATGCTGGCTTCTTATCTTGGGAAGTAAAAAGATGGCCGTCATCTTTATGGAAGTGCGCCGCCTCACAGGATACTTATCAAGAGTTGTTACTGATTTAACAAATGGACTTAAAGAGCTCTTTTTTAATCGTCATGATCACTACGCCCTTAACCGTGGTGAAAAAGTATTTGAAGAATTTTTAGATAAACAACTCCACGCCAATATTTGGGATGCAAGTTATTACTCGGCTGCAGAATCGATGTATCCGATTCTTATTGCTGTTGTGATGCTCGTTATTCCTTATACAAATGTGGTGGAAGTGGCGGTCCTTGCGGCACTCTTTGATCTCATTCAAAAATCTATTACACCTATTAAAGATGTGGCCGGAAAAATTTCAATTATCCAGAGAGCAAAAACAGGGATAGAGAGACTTCATCAGTTTAATGAAAGCTTTCCTCATCAAGACATTATTGCTCCCTCTGCATCGGTTGAGTTGAAGTCACTTAATGTAAAAATTAATTCTTTTTCTTATCATCACCAACAGGCCCAAAAAGCATTTGAACTAAAAGATATTGAACTCGATTTAAAGCTCGGACAAATTATTGGGATTGTAGGGGAGTCTGGTTGTGGAAAATCAACACTCCTAAAACTTCTCTCAGCTCAGTATGGTGCCTTTGAAGGAAGTGCTGACTTGAATGGCCATACTCAGTTTGATTTAAGTAAAGATAGTGAGCTTTTAAAACTCACTCCTTATATGAGTCTTATTTCTCAAGACTCTCACGTTTTCTCAGAAAGCTTATCTTTTAATATTGGCCTTGGGAAAACTGAGGGACTAGATGAATTCTGGCCTTATGCCTGTAAGCAGATACCTTATCTGACACGTTGGGGAGTAGAGCTTGAATCAGAAATAGAACCTAACAAAATTTCAATGGGACAAAAACAGCTCATATCAGGTCTTCGCGCTCTGTTTTTAAATAAAAAAGTGATCATGCTAGATGAGATTTCAAGTGGCCTTGATCCCGAGCTTGAAAAGGCCTACAGAGACCTTCTCCATTTATTGCGCGAGCGCTCGATGACCATTATTGTGACCCATAGACTGGAAACAATTCTTCAGGCCGATCAAGTTATTTTAATGGATGCAGGGCGCGTTATGGCCAAAGGCAAGCACCAAGAAATGACAAAAATCCCTGCTTATCAAAATTTTATTAATCATTTGCATAGTTGATTTATTTGCTTCGTTTTTATTCTTGAATCTCCCTGCTATCATGTGGACGTTACACTACTGATTCTCTGAGGAGTACGATTATGAGAAATGTTGTTCTACTAGCATTGCTAGCATTCGTTGTTGCTGCTTGTTCTGATTCTACAAGCAAACCACAATTTAATTTTAAACAAGCACCTAAAGAAGGTCTTGCAGCTAAAGTTGGTGATACAGAAATCACTAACGCTCAAATGTCTGATGGTATTGAGTCTGAAATTTATGAAGCTGAACAAAAGCTTTTTGAAATTCGCTTCAACAAACTTAAAGGACTAATCATTGAAAAAATGATTGAGAGTGATCCGCGTAAAGCAAATCTTTCAGCAGATGAATTTTTAAATAAATACATCAGTAAAGATGTCGCTATTTCTGAAAAAGAAATCGATGCTTTCATTAAAGATCAAAATATTCCTGCAGAACATATCAATCCTCAAATTCGTGAGAAGATTAAGTCTTACTTAGAAATGGAAAGAAAAAAAGAATCTGTTGATAAGTGGATTGCTGAGCAAACTAAAAAAACAAATGTTGATATCTATTTAACTAAACCACGTCGTCCAAGTTTTGAAATCAATATTGGTGATGCTCCATCAGTTGGAAGTAAAGATGCGAAGGTAACAGTTGTTGAATTCTCTGATTTTCAATGTCCATTCTGTGCTAAAGGCGCAGATATTATTCATGGCCTAAAGAAAAAATACGGAAGCAAAGTTCGTTTTGTTTTCAAAAACTTTCCACTTCCGTTCCATAATCAAGCAGAAGGTGCAGCGGTTGCAGGACTTTGTGCTAATGAGCAATCAACAGATCTTTTCTGGAAACTCCATGATTCTATGTTTGCAGACCAAACAAAACTGGATGTGGATTCTCTTAAGGCCACTGCTAAGAAGCTTGGAGCTAAAGCTGACCAATTTAATAAGTGTTTAGATGAAAACAAGTACTTAGCTAAAGTTCAGTCAGATATGGAAGAAGGAAGAAAAATTAAGGTAAAATCGACGCCGACATTTTTCATCAATGGTCAGCTAATAAACGGTGCGCAACCACTTGATGTTTTTACAGAAATCATCGACGAAGAGCTATCTAACTAATCATTTACTCAAGTATATCGACTTTATAAGGCCTTAGGTAAAACTTACCTAAGGCCTTTTTGTTATCGGGGCAGGGTATACTATCTAAGATGCTAGGATGGCAGACTAAGAGGTTCAAGGATGAATGGAGTCGATTACACAAAACAACTAAATCGTGACCGCGAGAATTTTCAAAAAACTATTGAAAAGGATCGTGAGGCTAACTCTAAGCGTATGGCTTCAGAGGAAGAACGACACACAACACTTCAATCAAAACAAAAAGAAAACTATATTGCGGATCGTGCTGATCTAGAAAAAAACTATTCTAAGAAAATGGCCGAAATCAATGAGAAAACTAAAAACGCCATTGAGAATGATACTGAAAGATTTAATGAAAAGTCAGAAGCTCAACGTGATCATTTTGTTAAAGAAACAGAAACTCAACGTAAAGATTTTGATCTTCGCTTAAAAGATATCAAAAATGGTTACGGCAAAGCATTTGAATCAGAAAGAGATAATCATGATGCCGTAAGAGATACTGAAAAAAAGCGTTATGTCACAAATGTAGACGCTCTCAGAAAAAATACAGATAAGAGAGTTGAAGAATACCGTAATGAGATGCAAGGCTCAGGTGCAGATATTCGTGATCAAAATAATAGAGAGAAGCAACAGCTTATTCGTAAACACGAAGATAATTTGACTGAGCTCTATAAAAACGAATCAGATAAAAGAACTGAGCTTCGCGAAAGAGTAAACTCGGATCTAGGTAAGATTCGTGAGTCAACGAATGCCGAAAAAGATCAAACAAAAAATTATTACAGAAATAGGATGGAGACGAGTAAAGCTCTATTTGATGATCGCCAACAAAAAATAAGTGGTGAGTTCGAGAAGCGTTCTAAAGAAGTGACAGAGAATCAAAGAAAAGAAACTCTGAAACTGAATCAACAGAATCAACAAGATCTCGTAAAAGTAAGACGTGAATTTAACGACCAGATTAAATCAAAAGAAAGAGAAGCCATTAGCCGTGATAATGGAAGTGGAGAGTTCGCTGAGTTTGCTGCTCGTCAGAGTGGAAAGAAAGATAATGGTATCTATGAAAAGAAGATTGATCATTTAAGAACTGAGCTATCAAAGGCCAAGAACGATTTTAATGAACGTCGTGCCCAAGATCAGGATCAGTTTAATACAGATCTAAAAACTGAGCGCGCACAATCTGTGGCCAGGACTGAAAAACAAAAAAATGAACTTGAAGCACGCAAATTAGTTTCAATGGAAAAAGAGCGTGGGAACGCAGATAAAAAAGTTCAAGCTTTTGCTGATCAGTCTCGTAATACAACTCTTGAAAAAGAGTCACAGTTGTCATCTGAGAAACTTCAGTCTTCATCAAAAATTGATAAAATCAAAGAAAACTTCAATCTCTCAATGAGAGATCTTCAAGATAAACACTTAAAGCAAATTGAATCTGTTCAGAAAGAATCTGTTGCTGATAAAAATGGCTTCCTACGCGAGACAAACTCTCGCCGTAATGAAGAGATGTTTGATCTTAAAAGAAATTATAAAAAGACGATGGATTCAACAATTACAGATTACGAAATGCGTCTAGATAACTATAAACGCGAGAACGATAACTTAAAAGCTGGGTTTGAGCAGAAAATCGGTCAAATCATCGATAACAGTGACAAACAGATGGTCACACAGAGAAAAATTTACGAAGATAAGCGTACGGCAGATCAGAAATCATACCAACTCCTTATGGATCAACGCGAAAACGATCTTAAGAAGAGAATGTATGAATTAAGCACAAGCTATCAACGTAAAATTGACAATCTTGTAGCCGAAAATGATCGTCGTATGAAATCTGTCACTGGTGATTATGAAGCAAGATTAAAAGATCTTGCGAGTAGCAAGGCTTCTGAGTTAAATCAGAAGGATGCTAAGGGACTTAATGAGCTTGAAAGAGTTAAAGCGGCTTACGACGATGAAAAAGGTCGTATCGTTGCTCAATACGAAAATCAAATCAATCAAATGAGAATCTCTCACCGTGAACAGATGGAAGAAATGAAAAATTTTAAGAATTTAGCTTAATATCCATTTTTGATCTGTGAGAAATTTTTTATGAGTACACGTCGAGCGAAAATCATCGCTACAGTAGGCCCTAGTTCTAATTCAATTGAAATGCTTGAGAAATTAATCCTCGCTGGTATGAATGCCGCCAGAGTTAATATGTCACATGGAACTTACGAGGCCCATGAGCAAACAATCAAAAATGTTCGTCAAGCTTCACAAAATGTAAAAAGAGAAGTCGCCATTCTTTTAGATCTTCAGGGACCTAAAATTCGTGTTGATAAACTTCCAGTACCACTTGAATTAAAAGATGGTGAAGTTTGGGTTATTGGCCCATCTCATGTTCAGTCTAAGTATCCTGAGTACTCAACAAACTTTATCCCTACAATCTATAAAGATCTTGTCAAAGATGCTCATACTGGAGCTCGTATTCTTTTTGATGATGGATTAATTGAAGCTGTTGCCTTTGAGAAAGATCGTGATGTTTTAAAAATTAAAGTCATTGTTGGCGGGATATTAAAGTCGAATAAAGGAATTAATCTTCCTAATGTAAAAGTTTCGGCACCAAGTTTTACTGATAAAGATCGTGAAGATCTTGAGTTTGGACTTAAACAAGGGGTGGACTATGTCGCTTTAAGTTTTGTTCGTACAGCTCAAGATATTCTTGATGTGAGAAACTTACTGCAAGAGCAAAATATTTTTCTCCCTATTATTTCAAAAATTGAGACTCCATACGCACTTGAGAATATCAAAGAAATTATGGAAGTGACTGATGCTATTATGATCGCTCGTGGAGATATGGGTGTAGAAGTAGGGAATCACCTCGTTCCACTTATTCAGAAACAAATCATTAAGCTTTGTAATGAGACAGGGAAAATGGTTATTACCGCCACTCAGATGCTTGAGAGTATGATCACAAACTCACGTCCTACACGCGCAGAGGCTTCAGATGTGGCCAATGCTGTTTGGGATGGGACAGATGTATTGATGCTCTCTGGTGAAACGGCTTCAGGGAAATATCCCATTGAAGCTGTTGCAATGATGAGCCAAATTGTTGAAGAAGCTGAGAAGGCTCCTAAAGAGCGCCCACTTCTTCGTAATATGGAAATCTCTGGAATTGATTCTTCGGTACAGGTGGCCGCTTCTCTCCTTGCTGAGAAGGTAAATGCACGTTGGATCTTATCTATTACTCAGTCAGGAAACTCTTGTCTTAAAATCACTCGTTTCCGTCCCAAAACACGTGTCCTAGGAGTGACAAACTCTGTTCATGTTGTGAGAAAAATGTGTCTTTACTGGGGTGTGACTCCTTATTTCTACGAAGTTCCCATTGAGAATGGAGTTGGAAAAATTGAGGCCATGATGTTTAAGACTCTTATCAAAAAGAATCACACGATGGTCGGTGACAATATTGTTGTAACGGTTGGAGATGGTAGTTATTTCCAAAAGGGAACAACAAATTCAATTCGTGTAGAGACTATTAAAGAATCAAACTAAAAAATGCTTATAGATAAACCCCAATTTGATAATGAGTTTCTCAAAGAACTCGGCATTGTCGATTGGGGAATCACTTCTGATGATAAACCCAGCTCGTGGGAACATTATCAAAACTGGATCTCAAAAAAATTCAGTGGGCCACTCACATATCTGACTGATCATCGTATGCCTCTGCGCTCTTCCCTTAAAAATATTTATCCTGAATTTCAATCGGCCTTAGTCTTTCTTTTTGATTATGCACCCACTAAAAAATGGTTACTTGAAAAAAATGAATATAAGTATGCGGCCTACACTCTTGGTTTTGAAGGCGGAGACTATCACTATGTCATTGCTGATCGATTAAATAAAATCGCAGACAAACTGAAAGAGAAGCATCCTGATCTCGATTTTAAAATTGGTTTAGATGTTCTTCCCATTCTTGAAAGAGACCTTGCCTTCAGAGCAGGTCTTGGTTGGTTTGGAAATAACTCAATGTTAATCAATAGGAAATATGGCAGTTATTTTTTAATAGGTAGTCTTCTGATTAATAAAAAAATTAAGACTAACGAAGCAGCACTTGAAACTGATCACTGTGGCCAGTGCACCCGTTGCATCGATGCTTGTCCTACTCTTGCGATTAATCCTGAGACCCGCACGATCATTGCTGAGAAATGTATCTCGACTTACACCATTGAGATTTTTAAAGATGCTCCTGCACCAGAAGGAATGGAGAAGAGTCGAGGAGAAATTTTTGGCTGTGATATTTGCCAGGATGTTTGTCCGTGGAATAAAAAGTATCTTGGAAAGATTTCATCATTTCTTAAAATTACTGAAACCTTTGATCATGTGAATTTCTTAATTGAATCAAATCTAGAAACACTTTTTGATAAAATGTCCGAAATGAGTGGGCGCTCATTTAAAAAATGGCTCAAAGGAACTTCTTTTGACCGACCAGGTGTGATTGGTTGGCTTAAAAATCTTAGGTCAGCAAAAGATCACCAACCAAAATGAGTTTTTAAGAATGAAAAAATATGTGGAGTCGCGATACTTGGTTCGTGATGAGGCATGCGTTTAGGCTCATAGCTTGTCACTGTATTACCAAGACTCTCAAGGCGCTCCACCATCATTTTAAATCCACCAGGGCCAACGACGGCATCATCTTCACCAGTGATTAAATGAATTGTATGTCCTGTTGTTGTGAGATTAAGTTTCTCATCTCTAATCCACGGGAAAACCACAGAAGGATTAATAGCAGGTGATACCAGCTGCTTTCGAATCGAAAGTGTCTTCTGATAGAAGGTAGTATCAAAGATATGTGTTTCGGCCTTTAAATTAAGCCCCAGACCCATGCAAATAGCGACTTTCTTTACATTGCCAAGCTCAGGTAGATCAAGGGCCTTAAGTGCTGTTAAAGCCCCCAGAGAATGCCCACCAAGAATAAGTGTTTCACACTTCGATATTGTCCCTAAATGCTCTTCAAGTTTTTGAAAGGCCTTATAAAAAAGTATATGAATATTGTTTTTAAAATCTTCGAAACTTTCCACTTCATTAAAACTGCCTAAGTAATGGCCGGGCTGATCAAAAATTATTGTGGGAATTCCGGCTTCAGCAGTTCGCGTGGCCCATCCAAGACAGTCACTTTTTTGAGAAGTATAGCCATGAGTGAAGCAGGCCCACTGAGCTTTTACCTCTGAATCAGGGAGAAAAACAAAGGCCTGAACCTCGAAACTTGATAGTGAAAGTGTAGTGCGCAGAATTTTTACGGCCATAGTTCTTTGACTCGTGAAGTCATCCTTTTAAAAAGATTGAATTTTCCGTTGACGAAACTTTGGAGAAACATTACTTTAAAGATCACTTTTTTAGAAGATATCTTTCGTTATCAGATATGCCCGCTTAGCTCAGTCGGTAGAGCAAAGGACTGAAAATCCTTGTGTCCGTGGTTCGATTCCGCGAGCGGGCACCAAAAAAAAGCCTCAGAAAAATTAACCCTTTTTCTGAGGCTTTTTTATTTCTGCAAATAATTTTTTAAATTGAAAGTTCAAGGGTGTACTGTCTCAGATCATCTCGGAAATTTATTTCTTTAAAACCAAGTGATGAGTAAAGCTTTCGGGCGATTGTATTATCTTGATAAACGCAAATTTGAATCTTTTGAATTCCGTGCTGACGTATGATTTCTCCGCATCGTTGCATTACTTCTCGACCTAAACCCCTTGAGCGAAATTTTTCTTCTAGATAAATGTCATAACCAAATGCTTCGTATCTTTCTGGGTGAAGTTGAACCCAAACAAAACCTACATTCTCTTCATTAAAGCTAACCACTAACCAGAGGTCTTTATCAGAATGGGTCATTGGAATTTGGTGAATCTTTTCTGATCTTAATTTTTCACGGTCTCGGCCTGATGATTTGGCGGATTCAGATATGTAGTTTTCAAAAGAGAACAGGCTGTATTGATTAAATTCTTCTGACGTCATTTTTTTAACGATAAGCATGATACAAGCATATTTATTTTTATGGTTTTCGACAACTGAAGTTCTTAGGTATCAGAATTGAAATTTCCAACTGAGTACTCATGATGGTAGTTAAACATAAAAGTCGTTTATGTTATTCAGGCCAGAAACACCCTTCGAATGGAGGGAAGGTTTCTGGTGAAGAGTACCTTCTGCGGGGTATATTTATCCCTTCACCAGTTTTTTTATCATATCAAGAACTGGGAAAAGTTCAATATCTTGTTTTTAGTTCGATATTGTCCGCATTTGGCCTGTCCGTCAAAATGAGATATTAATAGCTTAAGCAGAGATTTCAAGTATTGTAGTTCTAAAATCGTCTACTAACGGGCACCAAAAAAAAGCCTCAGAAAAATTAACCCTTTTTCTGAGGCTTTTTTATTTTCAACTCAGTAATTGTCTAGCATCGGTAAATCAGCAGTATTATTTTTGATTTGTTCATTCAACCAAACTAATCCCAAATCTCCTGTCCACAATGAAAATCTCAAGTGACCATATTTTTTTTCTAATTCGGTACACTGCTCTAGGCAGTGCATTGCAAATGCCTTGGCTCTTAGGAACCATTTCTCATCTTTTGTACGTTTGTAGATTTTTAGAAATGCAATCGCATTACCTGAGGTTCCGTGGCAAATTGATGTCCCTTTTTTGAGTGGACCAGCTTCCCATATAAGTTCAGCCGCTTTGATAAATAATTTATCAATGGTCTGGCCCGAAGGAAGATGGTCAGCAAGTGCACAGATTACTCCAGGGGCGCCATGGCACCAATGAAGAAGAAACTTATTTGAAGAGTCTGCAAAGACTGGCCAGTTGGCATAATCATTTGATTCTGATGCAAGTCTTTCAAAAATTGCAGTAGCTCTTTCATCTAGTGTTTTTAGCTCGTTTTTATTCAGTAATTCTTTGACGGTATATAAAACATGTAAATTTCCAATCGTTCCGTGGGCAGCGCCAACATACTTATATGAGCTACTAAAATGTTGAGTCCATAAGTAACAATCCAGAATACTGTCATATATCCATTCATCAAAAATTTTCTTAATGAATATTTGGCAACATTTTTGAAAACGATCCTCTCCAGTAATCTTAAAAGCATTATAGGCAACAAGTAGTGTGCTTGGAGTACCATATAGAATTTCATTTTTATCATTTGGATTACATTCTTCCAAAAGTTTGAACAGAAGGTCTCGATTATCTTGTGCAGGGTCAATTCTTTCTCTAAATAACAAAAAAGCGATGTGATCAAAAAAGAACGAGATATTATTTTCTTTATCGAATTTGATACTGCTTAAAGATGTAAGAAATTCTTTTTTTGTATTAAAGTCATGGAGATTATTAAATTTATCAAGAAACCAATAAATTCCTCCTGCTCCATAATAAAAATCTATAAATCCAGAGGTAGGGATTTCTTCAGAATCTAAAGTATGAGCTGGCCAATATTTATCAGTAGAGTAATGTGAGATTGTTTGATCAATTATATACTGAGAATAGGTTTGTACTCTAGTATCATTCCAAGGGATTTTTATTAGTTGTTCATGTCTGTCGGTAGTAAATAAATCCATCATTTCTAAGTCCTTCTCCAAACAGCTTCAAAAATGATTTTTCGACTCATCTTTAATTATCCATCTGCTCTTTCATATAAATTCCCTTCTTTTTTATTGTATGCGATATTATCATGAATTATGAATCAAATAATCCCCACATTCACTACCTCTCGTTTAATCCTTAAACCTGTCACCAGCCAGGATATTCCTTCTTACAAAAAACACTTCGTTGATTATGAAGTGATTCAATTTTTATCATCTAATGTACCTTGGCCTTATCCCGAATATGGAGTGGAGTTCTCCTTTAAGAAAGCAAGTGACATTAGAATATTTTTCTCCCTGTCCCCCTT
>DZBG01000068.1 GCA_022729855.1 Bdellovibrio sp. | reverse complement strand
TCTGAAATCAGCAACTTAAATGTGGAGTTGCACTAGGAAAAATTTTTCGGGAGAAATATGTCCTGAGAAATATCGTTTTATAAAAAGAAAAGTTTTTAAAGACAGAGAGTATCTCAGCGATAAATGTTAATGAATTAAGTTTTTCGACTCCCCCTCTCCCCACCAAAATCAAGAAAAATTAAGTCGAGTTAATTTATCAGGCTTCCGATAGGCTCCTTACGACAATCAAAAAAGGAACGTAAGATGGAGCATTGTTATTGTCCCCAGTGTAAATCGGTAGAAGGGTTTCACACCCATGAAAAGCAATCAGTAAAAATCGCATCAGGCCTTGCAGGAATGACTACCAAATTCACAGGAATGGTGGCGGATCAAGTTCAGTATGAAGATGATAAGAGTAAAGGCAGACCCATTACTGCTGAGCTTAGATTGATGCAAAATAAACATCAAACTAATCAGATGGCCGGAATGAGTTCAAGTTTAGTTGAGACAATGGCCGGAGGTCGCTTTGAACTTCGCTGCAATACTTGTTCTCAACCAATCGAGTATCCTCAGGCACAGTCATGGTCTGAGTACAAAGAGATCGCTCAAGCAGGTTTCGCTCACAAGAACAGATGGTATATGGCATTTATTGGCGCCGTTCTAGGTGCAGGCTTTGCCAAACTCATTGGTTCTTATGGAGCGAATGGAACCTATGCGATGTTATTTTTGGCCGGTGGTGCAGCGGGATTCTTCTCTCCCCGTTTCATTTCTCCAAAGATAAATAGCATTTTAAATATCGTTTTTAGTTCGGCAAAACTGTTTTATGCCTTCTGCTTTTTTGGAATGATGGCAGGTTTTGTAGGAGCGATGTTTGGCAAAGTGGGAATGACAATTACAGTTCTTGCTTATACAGGGCTAGGACTTTTTGGAATTTATTCTGTGCTAAAATCAGAAATTGAAAAGAGAAAAGAAATTTTCTCAGAGGATTTTATTCCTGAAATCCCTAAGATTGATCAAGATGCAGCTTAAATAAAAAAAAGCCGGATGCAAATCCGGCCTTTCTTTTTTACTTATTTATTAAGTCGATCTTCAATTTTGATAGCGAGTGCAGGAGTCGCAAACTGCAAGAGTGCCGTTTTATTGGCCACTTTGTCGTAGTGCTTATCAGACTTAGAGAAGAAATATCCGGCCACATCTTGATCCTTTAAAAAGATCGTGTGCCCTTTAGTATCAAATTTTCTAAGAATGAATTCAGAATCTAAAAATAGAATATCTCTAATCGTGAAATTTTTTGCCACATACATAATGATGCAATAATCAGAAAGCTCTGCCAGAGACTTCTTAACTTTTACACCTTTTGGAGAAGTAGCATCATGCCAGTGAACTTTTACTTCCACTGTTTTTCCACCTTCAGTTCTAAAATCAAATCCTCTTTGAGAGGCTGACTTCATCTGGTGAAGACCAAAAATAATTTTGGCGTACCACTCACCTAACTGAACAGGAAGATTCTTTCCATTCATCAAAACTTTGTGGTCGTGAAGAATTTGAAAAGTTTGGTGAACAACTTCAACTGTATCAAAAATGGTTTTGTGATCTGGGTAATGAAGAATTCCAACGGCCTTCATCGTTTTAGATGAAAGTCTTTTATTGAAACGGTCTTGATACCATTTATCAAACTCATTGATTTCCAGATAGTCATAAGAGCTGAACACAAAGCCTGCGGCTTTGAGATCAGATAACCCTGTAATCGCAGGAATTTCTTTTTGGAGATAAGACAAAGGAACATATTCATGGTCAGTCGAACCCATGACAAAGATACCATCTTTATCATAGTCGGAGCTGCCATGAGGCTGCGCAGAGAACTTCTGCGCAACTTCAAAGACATCATTTTTTAACACTTTAGTAACCTTTTAAATTTAAATTACCCAAAGAGTAACACGTTTAAACTTAAATCTCTAGTGCTGTAAGATCATCTGTGAAATCAGTGATCGTCTTCGCAATCGATAGGTTATGGACAAGATAGTGAGCACAATAG
This sequence comes from Bdellovibrio sp., assembly GCA_022729855.1. Lineage (GTDB taxonomy): Bacteria > Bdellovibrionota > Bacteriovoracia > Bacteriovoracales > Bacteriovoracaceae > DZBG01. The sequence goes on along the minus strand of DZBG01000068.1, from coordinate 11,806 downwards.
ACTTTAAAATCCACGATCTTAGACTCTAAATATTTTTTCTCATCACCAGTTGCTGCTGCAAGTTTTTGCTCAGCAAGAAGACTTGATTCAAGTAAACGCCATGCCACAACTAGTTGCGACGCAAACTGGAGAAAATCAGTACAGCTTTGAAGAATTGGATTGAACTCATTCTTTTGCGCATGGCCAGAAATAGTTTGAATCACACCCTGAGCACTTGCTAATACTTTTCCGAATAATTCTTTTTCTTTTTTAAACTTCGATTCATCAAGCTTTTGAACAGCGGCCACGATTTCTTGAGTTAATTCACGAAGTGATTTCCCACCATCTTTTAGAATTTTTCTCATCACAAAGTCGATGGCCTGAATTCCATTTGTCCCTTCGTAGATAGTCGCAATTTTTGTATCGCGTACAAACTGCTCAACTCCATACTCAGAACAATATCCGTATCCACCATGAGCTTGAACTGCTTCTACTGCCACTTGAAAACCTTGCTCCGAACAATAGGCCTTACAGATTGGAGTCAGAAGACCAATAAATCCTTCATACTTCGCATCTTTGTGTGCTTGGTTGAAAAGATCTCCTGTATATAAGCAAAGAGCACGCATCCCTCTAGACATTGCTCTCATACGAAGAAGATTACGTTTAACATCTGGGTGGTGAATAATTTCTTTTCCAAACTGAGCGCGCTCTTTTGTATATTTCAGTGCCATCTCGTAAGAAAGATTCGCCTGAGACTCACCTTGAATTCCGCAATAAAGACGAGCTTCGTTCATCATAATGAACATTGTCGCCATTCCTTCAAATTCATCACCAATGAGCCAGCCTTCTGAATCTGTGAATTGCATTTCACAAGTTGCAGAAGCGTGAATTCCCATTTTGTGTTCAATTTTAGAACAAACAACATTATTAGATTCACCCATTGATCCATCAGCATTGATTTTAAATCTTGGCACAACAAAAAGTGAAATCCCTTTTGATCCCTCTACTCCTGCAGGAGTTCGAGCAAGAACTAAGTGAATATTATTTTCGTATAAATCAGATTCTCCAGAAGAAATAAAAATCTTTGTTCCACTGATTGAATATTTTCCACCACTCGTTGGTTTAGCTGTAGAACGAAGGGCCCCTACATCTGACCCTGCACCAGCTTCAGTCAAACACATTGTCCCGCCCCAAGAACCATCCATCATTTTAGGAATGATATTCGTTTTCATAAACTCATCACCCTTAAGATTGATCACGTTAAGAGCAGCACGAGAAAGACCCGGATACATCATCCATCCACAGTTCGCTCCAGTAGCAAGTGAAACACAGGCAACTTGAAGAGCGTCAGGAACTGGAGTTCCTCCAATGCTTTCAGGAAATCCAAGAGCAAACCAACCATTATCATAAAAGTTTTTTTGTGGAGCTTTAAGAACTGCAGGAACAATAACTTTTCCATCAATATGCTTTACACCAACAGCATCTGATTCTTCACGACTTGGGAAAACTTCATTTTCAACAAACTTATTGTACTGATTAAGAATATCTTTAATATCAGCTTCACCTAGACCATATTCTGACCAGTTCTGAATTTTAAGAAGCTCAGTTAGATTAAATTCGATGTCTCTTAGATCAGCCTTGTAATATCCCATAAACGTACCTCGCGGAAAGTTAAACAAATGTATGAATAGTCTAACCGAGAATGGGACTTAAAAGAAGTAAAGTTGGGCAGGAAATGAAGGAATTATTAATGGAATAATTGAGTGATTCTGTTGAATAAAAAAAGAGGGCCTCATTGGGCCCTCTTTCTATAAAATATCTAATTAGTTTACTAATTACAGACCTAGGTAACGGTATTGAACTACTGATGAAGTTGCACCTGTGCTTGTTTCAATAGTTTGAACTGGTTGAAGTGCAGAATGGAAACGAACATCAATAATTCTTACGATGATGCTATTATCAGCTCTTCTGAAAGCTAAACTATAAGCAGAACCACTATACTGAGCATCAACCAATGTTCCATCAGAGCTAGCAGCAATGGCAGCAAGTGAACCATTTACTGATTTTGCTTGGCCTTGAGTAATTGAGATTTGCGATGTCGTTCCAGTTCCTGAATTTGAAGAACTTGTTGTACATGCATAGTAATGACCTATTACTACTCCAAAAACTTTGATTTCTTTCTGAGGACAATTAGACGAATTACTCGTTGAACTCGATGTCGTTATTTCATAACGTCCTGTTTGAAGTGTTTGTCCTTCACTTGTATTTGCATACCAAGAATTAAAACTATTAACGACATCAGCAGATTACTGTGGGAGCCCCGACGTTAAAAGCGAAGTCCCAATACCATTTGATGAACCGCCGCCGCCTGATTTACCACAGCTAGAGATACCAAATGCCATAACTAATGTAATTGCAAAACCGATCATAGATCTTTTCATATTTCCCCCCGGAAATTGGTTAGTGTTTGCTGTCTATACTTCAATTACCGTGCCAAAGATTCCGTTGAGATTTTAGTCAGTTGGAATTTATTTACTGTCTAGTGCTTGTATAAAATTTATCGTCCCTGTCTAAACTTTAGACACATTTAATTTCTTTAAGAATGGCCGTGTCTCACCGATATGTAACACTGAGATTTTATGTCTATAAGGAGGACAAGGTGACTAAATACCTTGCAGTTTTATCATTATTCTTATTTTCACTAGTGGGATTCGCCAAGGATCTGACAATGCCACATAAGAGCGGAACACTCATTACCGTCGAGAAAGAAGACTGGGAAATGGGAAAGAATATGTTTGGTATTCCTTATATGTATTTCTCTCCTAAGAAGAATGGACAGAGATCAAATATCACTTTTGCCGCTACTGGTGCCGACCTCAATTTTGATACCACAAATATCGCCAGTGGGATGAGTGACTACGAATCTATGAAAAAGAAATGGGCCATGAAGACTGAGTCTAAGATTGAAAGCTTTGTTCCTTATAGACTCTGGTCAAACCTTTATGGCCATAAAGTTCATCAAGTAGGATTCACTTACAAGAATGAAGAAAAGATCTATGTTGAGAATAGTTTCTATATTGAATGCAAAGGAAAGATGTATTTTAGTAAAAGCTTAAGACTAGAAGAGAACAAAGCTCATGAGAAAGAGTTTGAAGATCTAATCAAACATATTGATTGTGGGGAGGGTGTTTAATGAGAACAGCACTACGATCAGTCATTCACTTCTTTCTTGCTCTTTGTATTCTCATGACTTCACTCCCATATTCAGGTGAAGCATTTGCACAATCAAAAAAGCCTGCACCAAAAAAGAAAACAACAACATCCTCAGCTTTTAAACCTGAGAGAGATTGTAAAGAAGGCAAGTGCGTTGATGCTCTCATTACAAAGATTGAGACTCTTGAAAATGAAGGGTATAAAAAAGGTTGTCTTCCCAAAGGGAAAAATCTCACTGAAGCTCAATTAAAAGCTCATTTTGAAAGCAAACCCATGACAGAGAGTTGTTGGGGACTTTTTATCGAGCTTGAAAATACTCGTAATAAATTATTGGCCGTAAAGAGATGGCTTGAAAGTGAGCAGTGTGCTCAAAATGGTGGAGGCTGTTTATCAAAAAGCAGAACTGCTGATGTTGGATTAAATAATTCAGGTCTTGGTGCTATTGGGGATATTGAAGAGAAACTTTCTTGTACTCCCCAAAAGAAAAAAGAAGTTCAAAATAAATGTGGCTCAGATGCAATGTGTGCGATCACCGCTTCTGCTTTAACGATGGCCGGACCACTCGCAGATATGTTGATGCCATCTAGTATGCAGAAATCTGGCTGTAAAACAGGCCAAGACAGTTGTATGGTTCAGATGGCGACTGCTTTTGTAAAATCTATTTTTAGTTTTTTTGAAGGAATCTGGGATCTCCTTAAAGGTGCCGGAGAATATGTTGGAAAGAAAGCTGGCGAGTTTTGGGATTGGGTAACTGATGCTGAAGATGCAACCTCTTCTTCTCAGCTTGCTATGGCCAAAGCTTCTGAAGAAGAAGGTGTCTTTCAAATGCTCCGCAAAGATTTTGGCGGAACGATGAAGAAAATTTGGACAGGACTTGTTGAGGCACTCAAGCAGTGGGTGCAAAACGATGTTTTCTGTCAGAAGTGGTCAGGGACTCCACATTTTTCTCAGTGTCTACAGCCTTCAACAGATGTTGCCTGTGTTCCATGTAAGACAATGATCTCAGGATTATGTAATGCCGTCGGTTATATTGCAGCAGAAATTATTCCTGCCTTTGTAACTGGTGGTATGGTGACTGCGGCGAAATACGGAGCTCAGGGAGCTGCAAAAATAGCCAAAGGTTTTAAAGTCTCAGCTAAACTTGTTTCGGCCGTAAAAAAATCTAAGATGGCCGAAAATATTGCAAGTAAAGTTTCTGCAGCCAAAAAAGTTATCACGGCGACTAAAGTTGCAACAAAAACTGCTGAAGTTTTAAGTAAGCTCATGGCGAAGATTAGCACTCACCTTCTTCGTCCTTCTGCTAAACTTTATAAGACAGCTCAATCATCTCTCTCAAAAGTCATGGCAAGTTCTAAAATCTGGATGGTTGAAACCAAAACAGGAAGAGTTATTGCCTTCTCGGCCAAGGCCGTAAAAGCCACTGCAAAAGTGGCGATATGGCCGATAGAAAATTCAATGACAGTGAAGGCATTTAAAGCAGGCCAGAAAACTTTTGATAAAGCTTTTAAAGTGATTCTTAGTAAAGCTGAAGTCAAAGGTGGTCTCATTGTTACGGCCACAGCAAAGTCTGCAACTGCCTTGAGAAAAACTGACGAAGCCTACTCAGCAGTGGTGAGAGCTTCTCATGCTGCAGAAGAAGTTAAACCTTCTTTAATTGTAAAAGCAGAAGAGAATCTTCAGAAGCAAGCTATTAATGCGAAACGTGGGGAAATTGTTTCTTCATTTAAAACTGATAATTCAGTGAAACTGAATCAAATTGTTGATGAACTCTACCCTGAACTTAATTACGGAAATTTTGCTAAAAAAATTGGGCCTGATGAAATTGTAAAATCAGAAAAAGAACTTTTTGAGGCCATTGGTAAAATTGAGAATGAACCTCTTAAAAATCAATTAACTCAAGAGTACTTACAGCACACTTCAAGTCGCATCAGAAACAAAGTAGTTAATGTTGAGGAGTCATTCCTTCCTGAAAGAGTTCTTGAGAATGCGGCTCTTAATGATGCTGAACGCGTAGAGAAATCATTTCTTCTTCTCAAAGTTGAAGACAGCAAACTTGATAAGAAGGCCCTTCGTGATGCTATTGTTAAAGCACATAAAGTTGGTGAACGCACAGGCACAGGAGTTTACGAGTATACATGGAGTGAGATTCGCGAGAAGACCACTATCCTTCGTCAAGCGGGCCTTACTGAAGCGGAAGCAGAACTTCTCATTCGCTCTGGTCTTGTTGGACGCCCTCCTCTTCGTCAACTTATAAAACACACAGGTGTCTTTTTTGATGAGCATGGATCAACACTCCTTAAAAAAGATTATGCCTCACGCCGTGAAGAAGTTATCAAAGGGCTCACTGAAAGATTTAGTGAAAAACCAGATGAGAGAAACTTTTTTCAAAAATTAATGGGTAAAAAAGATAATGCAAGTGATAAACAATTATCACAAATGATTGATAACTTAGATGCCGTTTATTTTATCGACTACAAACATGCCAAGGGTGACTTCATGGATATCATGATGTCACAGAAAGAGCTTGGTGGAGTTCGTATTTTTGAGCGTTATGAACAGAAGGCTTTTGATAACTATAAAGACGCCAGAAAAATGCTTCAAACAAAACACCCAGAGATGTCAAAAGAAACATTGATCGATATCCATAGAGACATGATGAAAGGTGGAGTTGAAGGTGTGACGACCGATATGCTTGGAAAGGTTCGTGACGGAAGCTGGTATGGAAATGTTCCTTACGGCCATGAAATTTCTGATGATGTTGTCAAAGTCCTAAATGATAACCCTTATATTTTATGGGAAAGCGCTTCGAGCTCAGGTGGAAAAAATACTGGTAAGATCTGGTATGCTAATCCAGACAAAGTAAAAGATGAAGCTCTCGCACTTATTAAAGAGTCTCACCCTGATACTTATAAGGCCTTAATGGATTATAAGTTGCATTCAACTGGTGATAAGGCCGAACTCACAAGAAAACTAGTAGATGCTTTAGTTGAAGAAAGAATTGCTAGATATAACAAAATGAGAGCGGCCCTTGGAGATATTAACACTCCTGAAAAACTTGATCAGTTCGCCGATATTGTCGCAGACTTTCAACGCGACCTCGTTTCAATTCATCCTCTTGCAAACGGAAATGGTAGATCAACGAGAGAGTTTGGTCTCTACTACCCTCTGACAAAAGAAGGCTTTCCACCTCCTCGAATTCTTGATCCGAATGCCGATCTTTACTCAAGTCAAGACGAGTGGAGAAAAGTGGTGAAGCATGGGATTCTTTCATCAGATTATCTCATGGAAGATATGGCAGAACGTATGCGTTTTGATCTTCCCCTTGAGAACTCTCTTGAGCTTGTGACTCCCTACACACGTCCAGGTGTGGTCATGGATATGAAAAAGACAGGAAGTAAATTATCAGTGAGTATGGATGGTGTTGAGTATATTGATCCAAGAGTCTACCGTGAGATCATTAAACGTAACCCAGAACTTGCCGCAAAACTTGATAAAGATCCAATTGCGGCATGGGATGAGATCAACAAAGAGACGACTGAAATTTTCAAAAAGAATAATATCTATTTTGATCATAATAAAAAAGGGCTTGAAAGACTGGAGCTTGGATTTATTGATGATGACTTTTTAAAAATGTATGGGCGCAACACTTATAGTGATGTTGAGGCTTATAATTTTAAGATGAAAACTTGGTATGATGATGAAGTCACTTGGAGAGGGCTTGCTTCAAAAACCCATCTCAAAACCGAAGATGAAATTATTGATATGTTCCAAGAGTTTGACTCTCATATGGCGTCGAATGCTGTCCTTGGAAAAATTAGATCAAACTCTACTCCTGAGGCGATACGAGCAGCGGCACTTGAAGACTTTAAAAAATATAACGATGATATGTTTGGGGAAGGACTAGTGCAAATGGCACGAGACCACTCTGAAACTGGACCGATGTATGGAATAAGTTACGGTTACTCGACTTCTAAAAATAGAGAAGTTGGTAAGGCCTTCTCAATGGGTGCCATGGTTGTTGCTCCGTACGGACAACACAAACTTCCTGAGCTTCAGGCCCTTCTTAAATCAAGAGTTGTAGTAGGAGCAAGAAGAGCGAGAAAAGATGTGGACCTTGGCCGATTAAAACAACTTCGTGATGAGTTCTCTTATAAATACGGACGTCAGCAAGAGGTTATGGGGATTGGTGTGGCAGAACCAGATGCTATTACAATTGTTCAAACCATTGATGCTGAAGGTGAAGTAATGCTTAGTTACTTACGTAACCCTGAAAAGCCATCTCAAGTTTGGGTTGTGAAAGGTGATATTAGACCAGGAGAAACACCGTCTGTGGATCAGATTGTGAAAAAAGTAGATTTGAAGAAAGGAAACTAAGATGAGTTATATTGTTATTGGATCTGCCCCCTCACCTTTTGTGAGAAAGATTAGAATGGTACTCGAGAGCATTCCCTATGAATTTAGGGAACTCAATATATATGACGGTGTCGATGGGGTTGAATTGAACAAGGTCAATCCCATCAACCAGATTCCTGTCCTCATTGATGATGAAAAAACCATTTGGGATTCACGACAAATTTTTCAGTATCTCAACCAAAAGCATAACTTATTCTCTCAAAACTGGGAGGATGAGAATCTTATCACCGCCATTGATGGACTCATGAATGCGGGAGTGGCACTTCTCTTAATGAAGCGCTCAGGCATGAATATTAATGAGCCCTATATGTATGTCCAGAGACAAAAAGATCGTATTGAGAGTGTCCTTGAGTATTTGTCTAAAAATTATCTTAAGACTGAAAAATCTCAACATTGGAATTTTGTCAGTATTTCATTGATTAGTTTTATTGATTGGGCCATTTTAAGAGAGTTAGAAAATTTTTCTAACTTTCCAGAATTTCTTGAATTTCATAATAGGTTTCAAGATAAACCTATTGTGAAAAGTACGAATCCGAGGGCCATATGAAAACAGTTAATGAATTTATCGATCACACACTTTTAAAACCTCAAGCAACAAGAGAAGATATTGAAAAACTTTGCCGTGAGGCCATTGAATATAAATTTGCTGCTGTTTGTGTGAATTCTTATTTTGTCAAAAAATGTGTGGCACTACTTAAAAATACTGATATTAAAGTTTGTACTGTTGTGGGCTTTCCTCTGGGCGCCTCAACTCTTGAAACCAAAAGATTTGAAGCCCTCAAGGCCATGACTGAAGGGGCCCGTGAAATTGATATAGTTCTCAATATTTCCGCTCTGAAATCAAATGAAGAGTCTTATGTTTTTGAAGATATCAAATCTCTTTCCGATTTATGTCATCACCAAGGCTCGCTTCTTAAAGTCATCCTTGAAACATGTCTTCTCACTGATGCTGAAAAAGTTAAAGCTTGTGAGCTTGCGGTCATGGCCAAAGCTGATTTTGTAAAGACTTCAACAGGTTTCTCAACAGGTGGGGCCACTCTTGAAGATGTGAAACTCATGAGAGGGGCGATTGGGCCAACGATGGGACTGAAAGCAAGTGGTGGAATTAAAGATTTTGCGACGGCCAAAGCGATGATCGATGCTGGCGCCACAAGACTTGGCACCAGCTCAGGAATTGAAATTGTCAAAGGTCTAGTAGGAACTTCTTCTTACTAAGCAGTAATCAATTTAAAAATACGAAGCTTCCCTACTTTAACGATGAGTTCTTCACCATTATTCAGTGTTACTGAATCAGTCGTATGAGTTTCAAAATTCACTTTTACAGCGTTTTGTTGAAGTAGGCGACGTCCCTCACCTTTTGACTTAATAAAAGTCAGCTCTACCAATAAGTCCAAAAGATTAATGTCTCCGGCAGGTTTTGCGACGATTTGTATATCATCAGGAATTAGTTTTTTTGTGAATCGCGCTTCAAATTTATCACGCTCATCTTTCCCAGCCGCTGCCCCATGGTAGTAACCTGTGATCTCTTCAGCGATGTCTTTTTTCGCAATCATCGGATGAACTGAACCATCAGTTAGGCCTGCAATAATCTTCTCAATTTCGGCTGTTGGACGACGAGAAAGAAGAAGATAATATTTCTTCATCAATTCATCAGAGATCGACATCATTTTTCCAAACATATTGGTAGGGGTATCCGTCAGTGAAATATAATTATCTAAAGACTTCGACATTTTATTCACACCATCCAGACCTTCTAGAAGTGGCATTGTCATAATACATTGCGGAGCTTGTTCATGAATTTTCTGAAGATGACGTCCCATCATGAGATTAAATGTCTGATCTGTTCCACCAAGTTCAAGATCTGTTTTTAAATGAACAGAGTCATAGCCTTGAAGAAGAGGATAAGTGAATTCATGAAGAAAAATAGGCTCTTGATTAGTATAGCGTTTGTGAAAGTCTTCGCGCTCAATCATCATCCCAACAGTGGCCTTACTCATGAGCTTGATCATATCAATTCCAGAGAACTTCCCTAACCAATCTCCATTGAAGACAATTTTCGTTTTAGAGAGATCAAGAATCTTTCCGATTTGCTCTTGGTATGTTTTTCCATTTTCTACAACTTCTTCAGGAGTAAGAATGGGGCGAGTTTTATTTTTTCCTGTAGGGTCTCCAATTTGGGCCGTGTAGTCCCCAATCAAGAAATGAATTTCATGACCAAAGTCTTGAAGAAGTTTTAGCTTATTTAAAATAACGGTGTGCCCGAGATGGATATCTGGTCTTGAAGGATCTGCACCAAGTTTAATTTTAAGAGGTTTTTGTTCAGCAAAAGACTTCTGAAGTTTTTTAAGAAAATCTTCTTCAGGCACGATCTCAAAACAACCGCGCTTTAATTCTTTTAATTGCTGCTCAGGACTAACTGTGATTTTTGTCATGGGAACTATTCTCCTTCAAGGAGAATAGTTTAACGTGTGAGCTTAATGATGGCCATGGCCCGACCTTGGCCGTCGGCGATAAATTTCATGTTTTCAAGGTATGATCCCTTGAGTTCCTTTAAATTCACTTCAACAAGGCGCTTCCCTACAAATTCGGCCACACCTTTTCTAATCCCCTTAAGGACTTTTTTTGTAAAACGCGTCTGGTTAACATTAGATTCAAGGCCGAATTTTGGAAGTCCGTGACGAAGTAAATCATCCGAACTTGCATCGCGGTCGATATCAATCATGAGATACGGAATATCATCTTTGTGTTCAATACTGAGTCTGGCCATTAGCTTTAAGGGAAAATGGAGTTCTTTTTTCCCAATAAATAAGCGTTGTGAGCGTGTCGTCTTATAAAGAATATCCACATAGAGTGAAAAGTCTGGTCCTTTGATATCACTAATAGCAAAAGCTTTCTGGGGACCAAGATTAAACTCTTTTCCATTTGTATTAAATAAGCCACCTTCAACGATAGTTCTGACTAGTCGATTGATATACTCTTCACTGACTGACAGCCCAATACTGGCCTGCTCTTTCTCAAATAATTCTTGGAACATTTTTAAAGATTGATCATACTGAGTTTGAGTAATTTGTCTTTTAGGTGCAGTTGGCTGAGGAAAGCCATCACAAGCTTCAGAGTCTGATGAAGAAGAAGTGAATCCCATTAAAGTTGGAAGACAGAACACTCCATTTAACTCGTGACGAATAACATAAGTCGAAATAAGAGCATCTTTTTCAATAAAGAACTCTCCGTTAATATCAGAATGAAAGCCAAACTTTTTAGGAATAGAAAATTTCATATCTGGCTTAATGATAAATCTCTCACCAGTCTTTAATTGCTTTTGAGTGATAACGAGATCAATAATCGCAAGTTTTAACTCTTCTTTATTGTTTCTAATATACTGTTTTAATTTTTCGCGTTCAATTTTTAAAGTTTTTGAACCAATCTTGATTTTGAGATCTGGAACTACTAAATCACTCCATTCAAAATCATAACTACTTGGATCATCGGCTAGGTCTGTAAATAATTGTGTCAGATCAACTTCTTTGAATTCCATATTGAATCCATCGGGAGCAAGAATCGATCCCCAGCTCATGGCAATATCTACAGAAGCGGATTTTGAGATGGTGAAGACAGGGTTTACAATCGCCAGCTCAAAAGAGATGGGCTCGTAGACTCCTCGTCTATTTAAAGAGACGATAAACTTAATTGATGAAGCACTTAAGCGAGGACGATAAATTAAATTTTTAGCATTAAAAACAAATCCATCGTTCACTCTTGAAGCCTTTAGCCTCACATCATAATCAGAAATATCATAAGCAAAATCATTAATTTGAAGATCATAATTTGATTCGAACAATTCAATTTTTAAAAACTCTTGAAGTTGCTTGAGCCAGATCTGAGACTCCTGACTGGCTTCACTAATCACTGAATCCAAAGAGACTTCTAAAGGTTTTTTTAATTGATAACGGTAAGGATCACTTAATCCATTGTTAATGAGGACCGACCGGGCCCGTTCAATGAACATTGGAGAATTACTTTCATCAAGTCTAGTTTGAAGGATAATATCTGGGCCAGGGGCTGAGGCCATACAGATAAAAGAGACAATAAATAGAGACAGAACTGCGAGTAACTTCATTGGGCGAAACTTAGATATTGTCCCTAAAGTGATATTGTCCCTAAAGTGGTGCAGGTTATCTGCCCCTACCGTCAGAACGTTTGT
>DZBG01000172.1 GCA_022729855.1 Bdellovibrio sp. | reverse complement strand
AAACGTTCTGACGGTAGGGGCAGATAACCTGCACCACTTTAGGGACAATATCGAAGCACTTACAATCTCTATATTCGAGGTGATCTGAATGGGCAATTTGACCTCAGACGAGACGATCAAAGACTGAGAGAAGTTCTTGTGAGTCTGATCATGCAAGGTCGCTGTATTCCTAAAAGAGCTCGCTTCTAAGCTCAAACTATATTCTCTCTGTAATTAAAGGCCCGGCAACGGGCCTTATTTATTTTAACAACTGTTTTAATTTGTAAGAAAATACTTTTTTACTGACCATAACGCGAGGCCTAGACTTTTTAAAAAGCAAACGGAATTGTTTCAGCAAAGTCAAAGGAGTCAGACTTGAAATTATTAACAGCAGCCTTCCTCTCGCTTGCGGTACCAGGACTGGCACTCGCAGGAACGACAGACAGATTAGTTTACCCTACAGCTAAAATTTCTCTTACAGCTAGAACTGAATCAGGAATCAACAATGCTCTTCCAAGAATCAACGAAGCTCTTGAGCTTGGTGTAGATCCTACTCAACTTAAGTTTGAAGAAATGAAAGAAAGTCTTTACGGAAAGCACTACTACTTTGGTCAAAAGCTAAATGGTGTAGATGTTTCTGATTCTGAGCTTATTGTTTCAACAAACAAAAGAGGACAGATTTTCAGAGTGTTCAACAACGTAAAGAAAGTAGCACCTACTGGATCAAAGTCTAATTTTTCTTCACACCCACTTGTTTCACAACAAGGTGCGATGGAAATTGCTTGGAAATCACTTAAAGCAAACGGTGAGCTTCTTCAAAAGCCAGAAGCGAAACTTTCTTTCACAAAAGAACTTCAACTGATTTATACAGTTCAAGTAAGTACTTCATCTCCATTTGGTCACTGGTCAGTAGTTGTTGATGCAACTAATGGAAAAGTAATCGAAACAAAAGATGCAGCTCTTCCAAGAATGAAAAGAGCAACTGCTATAGCAAGAACTAATGCTGCTCCAGTTTCTTTCTCTTCAGCAATGGGACTATACAACAGAAAGAATGGAAAAGTTTTCACTCTTAAAGGAATCACAGCAACGGGAACGGCTCAAGTTTTTGATCCAAACCCAGTTGTCATCCTTGGACGTACAGATCTTCAAGATGGAACAGAAGCAAGTATCTTCCGCCCAGCTTATACAAATGAAACTTTAAAAGACATTACTCTTGCTAACGGTGTTTACTCACTAGTTGGACCTAAAGTAACTCTAATCGACTTTGAGAGCCCAAAAGTTGCTCCTTCTACGACAACAAATGGTGTATGGGATTTCGAAAGAAAGAACGTAGCTTTTAACGATGCTATGACTTACTACCACCTTGATAAGAATATTCGTTATATCGAGTCTCTAGGATTTGTTGGTTCAAAAGTAGTTTTCCCAAAGAGTATTGAAGTAGATGCTAACGGTGTAAATGGTGACGATAACTCTCACTATATTCCTTCTTCTCGTCGTCTTGCTTTCGGTCACGGATGTGTTGATGATAATGAAGATTCAGATGTTATTCTTCACGAACTAGGCCATGCAATTCAATCTCACATCAATCCACGTTGGAATGGTGGTGATACAGGAGCAATGGGTGAAGGTTTTGGAGATTACTGGGCAGCTTCTTACTCAGCTTCACTTCCACACAGCCTTGACACTCACCCTGAATGGGTTTTCAAGTGGGATGGTCACAACGATTGTTGGGATGGACGTAAACTTGATGCAGTTCATATGAAATATGTTCCAGGAAAATCATACTACGCTCACTCAAGAGTTTCTGACGGAACTTCTGATGAACTTTGGTCAACTCCACTTTTCCAAGCTTACCTTGAGCTAACAAAAAGTGGTGTTTCTAGAGATGCCGTAGATCAAGTCATTCTTGAAGCGCACTTTGGACTTGGTTCTTCTTTAAAGATGCCGGAAATGGCTTCTGCAATCGTGAAAACGGCTAAGAATCTTTTCCCAAGAAAAAAATATGATTCAGTATTTGAAAAACACTTCAAACAAGTAAACATTCTTCAGTAATTCAGAAGGCCCCGAAAGGGGCCTTTTTTATTTGTGCAAAATTGAATTTCTAAAATATTTAAAATCAATCGGCTTAATAAAATAATCGACGACCTTCAGCTCTTTCATCACCTTCTCATAGGTGGATGGATCATAGGCACTCACAAAATACACATCACCGCGAAACCCATTGGCACGTATTTCTCGCACTAATTCGACTCCATTCATTTCAGGCATATTGATATCGGTAATAATGGCATCCACGCCATTAAAACGAATCTTTGAGAGCCACTGCATACAATCAATACCACTTGTAAAATATTTGATTTTGATTAGCCCTGCAGTGATTTCTTCATCAAACATCATATCAAAGATGAGGTGAGCATCCTCTTCATCATCAATAATCACAATATTTTTCATGAACTATCCTCCCTCGCTACCTTATAGGATACTCCTCTATTGACTCGGCGTTTCTAAATTAACCCATAAACTCCACTGAATTAAAAAAGACAGGTATTGGCCTTATTTACCCCCCTCCATTTATTCAACGTGTTAGGAGAGAATTATTAAATTAAATACATTCACAAGGAGATTTGAATGAAAAAGACTATGGTAGTAATCCTCGCCCTTACGGCCCTTATTCTAGTAGCTTGTAATAAAGCTGAGCAGCCTGCTACTGAAGTAAGTGCTGAAGCAACAACGACTGAAGCAGTGGTTGGACATGATGTTGAACACCAACACGTAGATGCTGGAGCTGATCATCAGCATGATGAAGCTCACCACGGAGATCATGACCACAAAGCACACCACCCTGATCACCAAGAATAATTAATATTCTTTCCGCCTGTGAACCTTTTCGGTTCACAGGCCTTATCAAAACTTAGACACCTCTGAACAATTCAAACTAACAGCGATATACTTCTTAAAAACAATCCAAGGATATCCATGTCTCGCGCCCTCTGCTGGCTTCGCCGCGACCTCAGGCTTCATGATCATCACGCTTTATCTAAGGCGACAGCAACCCATAATCAAGTCGATGTGGTTTTTATTTTTGATAAAAATATCTTGGATAAACTAAAAAATAAAAAAGATGATCGCTTAAGTTTCATTTATGAGTCCCTTGTTGAAATTGAAAATATTCTTCAGAAAAAAGGGCAATCACTTCATATAAGATATGGCCATCCAGAGGAAGAAATCCCAAAGCTTGCCACTGAGCTTCAAGTGAGTGATGTCTACTGCAATCGAGATTACGAGCCCTATGCAAAAAAAAGAGACCAAGCTGTTTTAAAAAAACTGAAATCATTAAATATCAATTTTCATGATTTTAAAGACTCCGTTTACTATGAAAAAAATGAAATCCTGACAGGGAGCCATTCTATTTATAACCCGAAAAATTTTTCCTAGTGCAACTCCACATTTAAGTTGCTGATTTC
>DZBG01000067.1 GCA_022729855.1 Bdellovibrio sp. | reverse complement strand
CTGAAATCAGCAACTTAAATGTGGAGTTGCACTAGGAAAAATTTTTCGGGAATCAAAAACACAAGATTTCTTAACTTTTTTATTTCAAACTAAAGATTAGTCTTAAGATAAAATACAAAACAAAATATAATTTTCCTTATCAGAAAACTATTTTTCATTGGCATTTAATAAAATGATTGATGCTTAAAACGAGTGAATATTTCTTTAGAATATATAAAAGGAGAAACCCTCTTCGAGGATTAGATTAACTAAATCTTAACAAAGAAAAAAAAGTCGAGAGACTCACAACTTCTTCAATTTCTCTTTATTCCCCACAATCCAAATGAGGTCATCCTCTTCAAGAATTGTAGTGGCATCAGGATTCACAGTACGAACAAGGGCGCGCTCAAGGCCCACCACAATGCCTTCAGTATTTTCTCTGATAGTCGACTCGCGAATTGTTTTTCCAATGAAGGGAGATTCTGTATTTAAAATATGCGCGTGTAGAATATAGCTATCCTCAATCTCTAATTCAGATTCATCAAAATTGCTAAGCTCAATAAAGTTTTTGAACTTCACCAATTGCTCATCATCTCCGATCACACTGACTTTATCATAAGGATAAATAACTTCATGACGACTTGGGGCCTTGATTTTTTTGTTTCCACGTTCAATCAGAACAATAGAAACTCCGTAGCGCTCACGCACAGAGAGATCCACTAGATTCTTACCTAGAAATGGTGAGTATGGTGAAACTTCATAAGTTTCAAGGTGAGCATCCCAAGGAATCAGAGGCACCTCTTTGGCCGCGACACTTACTTCATCTAGATTATTTAAATTTCTTACGAAAGTTTTTTCAAACCAGTTATAGATTCCACCCAAGCGATTGGTAAAATGGGTGACACTTAAAATCGCAATCCCCACAAAGACACTGGCCGCCACAAGGGCCGAGAAGAAAATTGAGAGCTGAATACTTAAGACAAATGAAGCCACGACATAGCGGAAAATACTTAAGACATGAGGTAAATAAGCAAAACGTTTTGATCCACCGATATCGAGAAGTGATTCATTGATTTTCCCTCTTGAAAGGGCCCAGAAGAATGGAGAACTGGCAAGAAATGTGAGAGCAAAAGCAATAGATGAAGTCAAAGGACTGATGCCAAATTTATCAATCACAAATCTAAAAATCACCTCACGTCCAAAGGCGGTGATTCCCACAAGGACAACCACGAGAACAACGAGTCTCACTAAAAACTCTTTTAAGGCCTCTCTGCCCTTACTTGATACTGAGATCGCTTGAGTTGATGAACTATAGCGGTGAATATTATCCACAAGCCTTTTAGGCAGTGTGCGCTCAAGCCACGTAGCGAATGGACTTGAGAACTTCATGAGGTAAGGAGTGGTAAAAGTTGTGATCACAGAAACGGCCACGGCCACAGGATACAGGAAATGGCTTGTTACATTAAGAGTCACACCAAGGGTGGCGATAATGAATGAGAACTCTCCGATCTGGGCCAAACTAAAACCCGTTTGAATCGAGTGCTTAAGAGTTTGTCCTGAGATCAGGGCCCCAATTGATGAGCTTAAAATTTTTCCTACAATGGTTAACACTGTAAGGATCAGCACACTATGCCAATGCTCAAGGAGAACCTTCGGATCAATAAGCATTCCCACAGACACAAAAAAGATCGCCGCGAAGAGATTTTTGACTGGATCAATTAAATGCTCAATTCTTTGTCCTTCGCTGGTTTCAGCAAGGAGTGATCCCATAATGAAGGCACCGAGAGCTGGAGAGAATCCCACTGAGGTCGCAAAGAGCACCATTGATAAACAGAGTGAGATCGATAAGATCAGCATCATTTCATCATTAAGAATTTTTTTGCAGGCACGGAGAAGACTTGGAATAAGAAAAATTCCGGCCACAAACCAAATGATTAAAAAGAAGATGAGTTTTAAAGAAGAGAACATCAGCTCCTCCCCTTTAAACTGCTGACCTACAGCAATGGTAGAGAGAAGAACTAAAAGGAGAATGGCCACTAAGTCCTCAACAATGAGAACCCCAAAAACCACACTGGCAAATTTTTTATTTTTTACACCAAGCTCTTCAAAGGCCCTGATGATAATGGTGGTAGATGAAATAGAAAGAATTCCCCCGAGGAAGATACTATCCATCTCACTCCACCCAAGAAGCTTTCCGCCGATATAACCAAAGCCCAACATAAAGAGGACTTCACTGACAGCAGTGATTGAGGCAGGCCCACCTACGGCCTTGAGTTTTTTAAAACTGAACTCAAGACCCAATCCGAATAATAAAAAGATCACGCCGATTTCGGCCCAAATCTGGATAGTGTCTGTTTCAGCGATACTTGGAAGAAAAGTTGTTTGAGGACTGACGAGAAGACCCGCGACGATATAACCCAAAACAACAGGCTGCTTTAGTTTCTTGAAAATCATTGTCACGATGGTGGCAGCACCTAGGATAATTCCTAAATCAGTGATGAGAGCTGGAATATGAACCATGGAAAATCCCTCTGGAAACTAGTCGCTTTAAACTATCTTAATCTCATCTAAATGTCCATAAACACTAGAAAAAAAGTAGGTGCAAATTCGCCTTATTTAGGGTAAGTTAAGGTATTAATACATATAAGTTATTTTTTGCCGTATTTAAAAGGATCAGTCATGATCAAGATTAATCGCAAAGTTGAATATGCACTTATGGTTCTTAAACTCATGAATGAGAGAGAGGCCACGCAATTGACCACAGCACGAGAAGTCTGTGATCTCTTCAACACGCCCTTTGATACAACGGCCAAAGTGATGCAACAGTTAAATAACGAAGGCATTCTTCACTCTCAAAAAGGAGTGAAAGGGGGCTATGTCCTCTCACGCAGTCTCGACACTATTTCCTATAAGGAATTGGTGGAGTTAATTGAAGGCAAAAAATTTATGATGGATTGTCACGAAGGCCCATGCGAGATGCTGGGAACTTGTAATATCTCTCAGCCGATTAAAAGATTAAACGATTACCTCATTACTATATTTAACTCTCTCACTCTTAGTGAGCTCTTATCTGATGACAATCTTCTGGCCCTCAAAAGACCAAAAGAAGTTCATATTGATAATTGTCCATTAATGACTAAGGCCTAGGTTTATGAGCATAAGACCAGAAGACAAACTTAAAGAAGATTACAAGTACGGGTTCATCACTGATATTGAGACCGAAGAATTCCCTAAGGGATTAAGCGAAGATATTGTTCGTCTTATTTCATCTAAGAAAAATGAACCACAATGGCTCTTAGACTTTCGTCTTAAGGCCTATCGTCATTGGGAAACAATGGTTCACCCTGAATGGCAATACTGCAAAGTACCCCCTATTAATTTTCAAGATATTTATTATTATTCAAAACCAAAAACGAAAAAAAGTGCTATTGGCGATATTGATGAAGTGGACCCAGAGCTTTTAGAAACATTTGCCAAACTTGGTATTCCAATAACAGAACAAAAACGCTTAATGGGTGTGGCCGTGGATGCGGTGTTTGATTCAGTTTCAGTGGGGACCACTCACCAAGCTGAACTTGAAGCAGTAGGAGTTATCTTCTGCTCAATCTCTGAAGCCGTTGAGAAGCATCCCGAACTAGTGAAAAAATATATTGGTTCGGTGGTTCCCTATTCAGATAATTATTATGCGGCCCTTAATGCTGCTGT
This sequence comes from Bdellovibrio sp., assembly GCA_022729855.1. Lineage (GTDB taxonomy): Bacteria > Bdellovibrionota > Bacteriovoracia > Bacteriovoracales > Bacteriovoracaceae > DZBG01. The sequence goes on along the minus strand of DZBG01000067.1, from coordinate 10,382 downwards.
CTTCTCTGACGGCTCATTTGTTTATATTCCTAAAGGTGTGAAATGCCCGCTGGATCTTTCAACTTATTTTAGAATTAATGCGAAAGAGTCAGGTCAGTTTGAGCGCACACTGATTATTGCTGAAGAAGGCTCGTTCGTGAATTATCTTGAGGGCTGTACAGCTCCTCAACGTGATGAGAATCAACTTCATGCCGCTATCGTTGAACTAGTCACTCATGAAAATGCAGAGATTAAATATTCTACAGTTCAGAACTGGTATGCAGGAGATAAGCAAGGCAAAGGCGGAATTTATAATTTCGTGACAAAGCGTGGACACTGCCTTGGTAAGAATTCAAAAATTTCTTGGACTCAAGTGGAAGCAGGCTCGGCCATTACTTGGAAATATCCATCATGCGTTCTTATTGGTGAAGGCTCACAAGGTGCTTTCTATTCAGTGGCCCTGACAAATAATTTTATGCAAGCCGATACTGGAACTAAGATGATTCACGTTGGAAAGAATACGAAATCAACCATTATCTCAAAAGGGATTAGTGCTGATAAGTCTCAAAACGTTTATCGAGGCCAAGTCAAAATCATGCCTTCAGCTAGTGGAGCACGAAACTACTCTCAATGTGATTCAATGCTTATTGGTGATCAGTGTGCGGCCAATACTTTCCCTTATATCGATGTAAAAAATAGCACGGCGGTAGTTGAGCACGAGGCCACAACGTCAAAGATCTCAGCGGATCAAATTTTTTATCTTCAGTCTCGCGGATTTTCTGCTGATAAAGCGGTGAGCTTGATTGTGAATGGATTCTGTAAAGATGTGTTTAAGACTCTTCCTCTGGAATTTTCAGTGGAAGCCGTCAAATTAATTGAAATGAAACTAGAAAACTCGGTAGGATAATTATGATTGAAATTAAAAATCTTCACGCAACAGTAAACGGAACTGAAATCTTGAAAGGGATTAATCTCACTGTCAAAAAAGGTGAAGTTCACGCTATTATGGGCCCCAACGGTTCAGGTAAATCAACGCTTTCAAAAATCATTGCAGGCCATCCTGCTTATGAAGTGACAAGTGGTGAGATCTTATTTGAAATCAATGGGAAGATGAAAAATATCTTAGAACTTGATCCTGCTGATCGCGCGAAAGAAGGTGTCTTCCTTGGATTTCAGTATCCCATTGAAGTTCCAGGTGTAAGTAATTTCACTTTCCTTAAAGAATCATTCAACCAAATTTGCGAGCACCAAGGAGCTGAAAAGCTTGATGATCAAGCCTTCTTAAAACTTCTTCGTTCAAAGTTGAAAATTCTTGAAATGAATGAAGCCTTCCTTGAGCGTTCAGTGAATGAAGGTTTCTCAGGTGGAGAGAAAAAGAAAAATGAAATTCTCCAAATGGCGATCTTAAATCCTCGCCTCTCACTTCTAGATGAAACAGATTCTGGTCTTGATATTGATGCTCTTAAAATTGTGGCCGGCGGAGTAAACTCTCTTCGTTCAAAATTTAATGCCACTGTTCTTGTCACTCACTACCAACGTCTTCTTGATTATATTATTCCTGACTATGTTCATGTTCTCTATAAAGGGCAAATCATTAAATCTGGAGACAAGTCTCTGGCCCATGAACTTGAAGAGAAAGGTTATGACTGGCTGACTGGAGAGAAGTAATAATGAATCATCAAAACTACCTCGCTATGGCCGAGGATTATATGCTAGACACTCCCCTTTCTGCACTTTGGGCGGAAGAGGTAAGAAAGAAGGCCATGGACTCATTTAAGAAGTCTGGCTTTCCTACTAAGTCTGAGAACTATCGCTTCACCAATATCGAGAAGTTTCTCACTTCTATGCAGTGGAGAACGCCTCACAAAGATTATGATAATAGAGTCATTGCAGAAATCGTGAACTACCAAGCCGCTTATGAGAACCTCATCGTTTTTGTGAATGGTATCTTGGCCCAGGAACTTTCTCGTCACCCATCAATTGATGTCAAACCAACTTACTCGGCCCTTGATTCTCAAGAATCAATCTGGAAGAGTTTTACGAATTTCTCTCAAGATGAGCTGACTTATCTTCACCATTCATTTCTTTATGAAGGTGTAGTGATTGAAGCAAAAAAAGACACAAAGTCAGTTGTAAAGATTTTAAGCTTAATTACAGATGAGGGAATCTTTTCTCATCCAACTATTTTAGTTCATGCTCACAAGCATTCTGATTTAACACTCATTGAAGAGGCACACGCTGTTTGTGATAAAGTCTACTCTCAGCAAATCTTCTCATTAGTCCAAGTTGATGCTGGGGCAAAAGTTGAGCATATTCAACTTGTTCATGAAAACTCGACAACCAATTTTCTTGGAACAACTGAAGCAAAAATTCAAAAAGACGGTAATTACAGAAATATCACTCTCCATTTAGGTGCGGCCCTTGCAAGAAAAAATTTAGCGATAGAACTTCTTGAGTCTGGTGCTCATGCAGAGTCATATGCTCTCTATGGCCTTAAAGGGAAAGAGCACTCAGATATTTCAATACAGATTCTTCATAAAGCGGCTGACACAACATCTGCTCAGATTGCTAAAGGTATTCTCACTGATGAGTCTCGTGGAATTTTCACTGGAAAGATTCATATTTTCCAAGAAGCTCAACGAGTAAACTCATCACAATTAAATAAAAATCTTATCCTTTCTCAAAAGGCCCAGGCCCATTCTCAGCCGCAACTAGAAATTTTTGCTGATGATGTTAAGTGCTCTCACGGCTCAACCACAGGACAGCTCCAAGACGATGAATTATTTTATTTTCAGACTCGTGGAATCCCTGCTGAGAAAGCAAGAACACTTCTCGCCCATGCTTTTGGAAATGAAATTTTAATGAAAATAGAAAACAAAGAAATCCGCGAAGAGATTAATACAAGAGTCCTTAAAGACTTTGAAGCTCATCTCGGACACTGAAGGTTATTATGAGTATTTTAAATAATGAGTTTAGATCAGAGTTTCCCGTGTTGGACCAATTGGTTTATGGAAAACGCCTGGCCTATCTTGATAGTGCCGCCACAACCTTAAAGCCTAAAGCCGTGATTGATTCTATTAATCACTATTATTCAAAAGGGACGGCCAATGTTCACAGAGGGATTTATTTTCTCTCAGATGAGGCCACTAACAAATTTGAATTAACTCGTCAGAAGATGACAAAATTCATCAATGCTAAAACTTATAAAGAAGTTATATTCACGACAGGGACAACAAACTCAGTCAACCTTGTGGCGCAAACTTATGTTCGCAGCTTTCTTAAAGAAGGCGATGAAATCCTTCTCTCTCAAATGGAGCATCATTCAAATATTGTTCCATGGCAGCTAGTGGCCGAAGAGAAAAAACTAAAAATCAAAGTCATCCCTATCAATGAGAAAGGTGAGCTTTTAGTTGATGAATATAAAAAATTATTCACAGAAAAGACAAAATTTGTCTCGGTGACTTATGTCTCAAATGCCCTTGGTACGATTAATCCCGTTAAAGAATTAATTAGAATTGCTCACGATCATAATGCCAAAATCTTTATTGATGCCGCTCAGGCCATGACTCATTTTAAAGTTGATGTGCAAGATCTGGATTGTGATTTCCTAGGTTTTTCTGGGCACAAAATGTTTGGGCCCACAGGAATTGGCATCCTTTACGGTAAAGAATCTCTTCTTGAAATGATGCCGCCTTATCAAGGTGGTGGTGAGATGATTGACACCGTGACTTTTGAAAAAACAACTTTTAATGATCTTCCTCATAAATTTGAAGCAGGGACTCCTCCCATTGCTTCGGTGATCGCACTTGGTGAAGCCGTGAGCTTTATAGAAAAAGTCACTCACGCCAAGATTCATGAAATTGAAACGGAACTTCTTCAATATGCCACTTCAGAGCTCTCAAAAATTGATGGTCTCAGACTCATTGGAACAGCAGCTAAAAAGACCAGCGTGTGCTCATTCTATCTTCGTGATATCCATCCCCATGATGTGGCCGCCTTAACTGATAAGGAAGGCATTGCTATCAGAACAGGACATCACTGTGCTCAGCCTTTGATGAAATTTTTTGGAGTTCCGGCCACGGCCCGGGCCTCTCTGGCCTTTTATAATGATAAAGCAGATATTGATCAACTTATAACATCACTACATAAAGTGATTAAACTTTTTGGATAAAACTATGGAAGCATTTGAGATTACCGTTCAACCTACTCCAAACCCTAATGCCCTCAAATTCATTCTCAATAGAGATGTGAGAACCGATGGGAAAGTTTCCTTTAAAAGTCCTAGTGACTGCAAGGAAGTTGAACTTGCGGCGGCCCTTTTTGATTTAAGGGGTGTGGATCAAATTCACTTTTTCCAGAATGTGATCACTGTTTCAAAATTCAGTTTTGAAGATTGGGAAAATCTCGCTCCTACTATTGAGACTACTGTCGAAAATATGATCGAAGATCATGATCCAAATTTTAAAGTCTTCAATCCTGAAGAAGAAAGAAGAAGCGGTCTTAGTCCAGAGATGCAAAAGATTGAAGAGATTCTTGATAAAAGAATTCGCCCAGGTCTGCAAGGTGATGGTGGAGATATGGTGGTTAACGAATATAAAGACAATGTTCTTATTGTTAAATATCAAGGGGCTTGTGGCACATGCCCAAGTTCAACTTCAGGAACTCTTGAGGCCATTCGCTCAATTCTTCGCGATGAATTTAATCCTGATATTGAAGTTTATATTGCACCTGAGGTTTAAGTTTAAGGTAAGGTTTATTTAACCTTACCAACACAACGAACATTCAGTTTAAGAAGAGAGCTAAATTCATTATTTTGCTTATCTTTTGTCACAACAGTACGTGAAGTAAGTTTTTTCTTTCCAGTAGATCCATCATAAACCCAAACTTCAGGCCCTTCAGAAGTAGATGACCAGTATTTGTAATCTTTAGACTTTAAAGGATTTCCGTCTGAATTAAAGGCAGATCTTGAAAACTCCTCAATTGTTGGGAACCTAAACACAGAAGGATCAAGATCCCCATTCTCTTCTCGGCCTTGAGAACACTGTCCAACGGCATCAATATGATCATGTGTTGTACCAAGCATTCCACCCCAAACAAGACCGCTGGTTTTTTCATACCAAATTTCACGATCAGATTTTGTTCTAAGCACTAATTTCCAACCATTAAGGGTTGCCCCTGGAGTGCTGGCGCAACTTTTAATTCTCTCCTCAACTGACCCATCCAATCCGCATGGCTTCTTTTTATTTGGATCAAGGCTCATGAGAACTGAATAGATAATATCATCAGGATCACTGGCAAAATTTTGTCCCTGATTCATGACATTATTCACTGTTTTATTCAGCTGATCTTTTAATTTTTGATTAAAAACACCTTTGATCTGAGTTGATCGCAAATCTAGAAGGGCCGCTTTGTCTTGGTTATAAGTTTCGATGAATTGTAATTGTTTTTCGATTTGTGCATCTTCAAGTTTTTCTTGGGCACTTTTAACGGGGCCTGCTGGTGGAGCACCTGCCCCTGCAGCTGGAGGAGTTCCACCAGCAGCACCAGCGGCGGCCTTAGCTTCATTTTTTGCTTTTTCTGCGGCTTTATCTGCGATGATTTTGTTAAGTACCTGCTTAAAAGTCTCAATTGTTACGCGATTCTCTTTTCCTTTACACTTGGCCCGAGCAATTTTTGGATCTTTAAGATTGACCTCGCTGGCATTATCGCAGCTTCTAATAACGATCAAATCACCCTCTTTATAGTAAATGAGAGGAGCCCCTTCCTTGCTGGAAATTTGACCTTCCTCTGAGTCGCTATCATTTTCTTTTTTTGATGAAGTCGATGAGCAAGCAACAAGAGCGGTAAGAAGCATCAGCATAGAGAAAAATTTCATGAATGGGCCCTTAACTTAAAAAACTATAACTTATAGAGTACCTGCTGTTTTCACTTTGACCAATAAAGAAATTCTTAATTTTGTTTTACCAGCTTCTTGGGGTGTAGTACTCCCACATTTTTTCTTGAATTGAGCCGGCCTTAGGTTTGTACTTGTAGGAATACTTACACCTTGCAGGCAGTGAAATCAGAATGGAATCCACACGCCCATTGGTCTTAAGACCAAATAATGTGCCACGGTCATGAAGAAGATTAAACTCCACATATCGCCCTCGGCGGTGAAGCTGAAAGTCTTCATCCTCAGCGGTGAAGGTCTCATTCATTCGCTTCTCCACGATTGGAAAATACGATCTGATAAATTGATTTGAGAGGTCAGTCACCATTTTGTAATCAGCGGCTGAATCACCAGTATTATAGTGATCAAAAAAGATCCCACCAATCCCACGCATCTCAATTCCTCTATGCGCGTTATTAAAATACTTATCACAAGTCTCCTTCATTTTTTCATAACATCCATAAGGAGCACAGGCTTCTTTCCAGACTTGATGAAAGTATGAGAAGTCATCCTCGTAAGGATAATAAGGAGTCAAATCTGCCCCACCTCCAAACCAAAACTTATCACCCTGATGAATCATTCTGAAATTGGCGTGAACCGTTGGGATTTTAGGATTTCGAGGATGAATAATCAAAGATATCCCTGCGGCCCACATCTCATCCCCAGTTCCCTGAAGTTGAGTGGCGAACTGTGGGTCAATTTTCCCAAACACGCAGGAAGTATTCACTCCAGCATTCTCAAATAACTCTCCCGTGAAAGCGCGAGTGATTCCACCTCCGCCTGCATTGCCCGCATGATCACGTCGAACCCAGACGTCTTCCTCACACTGAAGACTAGGATCCAAAGCCTTCATTTCTTGAGTGATTTGCTCTTGAAGTTTTTTAACATGCTCGTGAAATTGGTTTTTGAGGTCAGCTAACATTGAGTCCACCTTAGGGAGAAGTTTTGTTGTAAACTACAGACTTGGCCCTTAAAATAAAATGATTTACATCATTATTTTTATAACCTTTGGTAGGTCCCATGGTCAAATTTTTTACTCGTTTTGTTCGTACACTTGGGCTCTTTTTTATTATCAGTTTTAGTTTTTTTAGCGTTTTTACCAACTCATTTATTAATGATGTAGATAACAATACAATTCTAGGGAAAGTTTTGGAGTACACGAGTTTTTTAGAGAATCGTTTTTATGATTTAAGAATGAAAGCGAGCCTCGATCCCAAATTCAAATCTAAAGAAATTATTCTCGTTAAAATTGATGACTACTCACTCCAAAACATTGGAACATGGCCAATTCCTCGAACTGTTCATGCTCAGATGATTGATAAACTTAAAACCTTCGGCGCCAAAGTCGTTTTACTGGATGTGATGTTCCCAGAAAAAGCTCCTGTCTGTGGACCTAGCTCACCTGATACAGAACTGGCCACCGCATTCAAAAATTTTCAAGCAGATGGAAACTCTAAGGCCTTTCTTTCTTACACTTTTGATAATGGTTTTGAAGAACCCATGAGTGAGCTCCCTCCCGTCATGTATGACTATATCCTAGACTCAAAACAAAGCTCGAATATTGGAATGATTCCAAAGCATATATCGAGACTCAATTTTCCTATTCAAGAATTATTAGATTCTGGTGTGGGTGTGTCGCATATTGCGATGGTCGAAGATCTTGATGGGATTTTTAGACAGTATCAATTAGTGGCCAATGTCGACACTCTCTATTTTGGAAGCTTGGGTTTATCGGCTTATGAAAGTTATACAAAAAAGCCAGTGCAGCTAAATATTAAAAGTGATGCCACTGGTGAAATTGTGATTAACGAAAAAACATTAGGTATCAATTCTCGAGGTGAAACTAAAGTTCGCTTCGTTGGTGGAACTGAACAGTTTGACGATATTTCACTTTTTGATCTTATTTCGGCCAAAGATAATGACGAAAAAGTAAAAGCTCTTATAAAAGATAAAATTGTCTTCGTCGGCTCTATTGCCACTGGTGCCCATGACTTAAGACCGACTGCCCTTGATGCTAAAATGCCAGGAGTTTATGTTCACATGAATGTGGCCCATATGCTTTTGCATCAGCATTTTTTTCAATCGATCAATGACTCCATTAAGTATTCAGTAATCTTCCTTCTTGTAGGAATTACTCTTCTGCTTATTATTCAGCATTTCTCAAATGCTACCCTTGATCTTTTTTCTACCATTTTCTTCATTGCCATCACCTATTACGCAGATACGAAATACTTCCTTCCGAGTGGCTATGAGCTTAAACTCTTCTATTGTTATTTTTGTTATATCGGTTGTTACTCGTGGAGTACTTTCCTCAATTTCTCTGAAGCAAATAAAGAGAAAAAGCAGATCAAAGGAACTTTTGCTCGTTACGTGGCACCTACTATTGTAGACGAGATGCTTAAAGATCCCGACAAACTTAAAGTTGGTGGCCAGAAGATGGACATTACATGTTTATTTTCTGATGTAAGAGATTTTACAAGTATTTCTGAACAGCTCACAGCAACTGAGCTTGCTCAATCTCTTAACCGATATATGGGGGCCATGACGGATATTGTTTTTGATACCCAGGGAACTCTCGATAAATATATTGGAGATGCTATTGTTGCCTTCTGGGGAGCTCCTCTTCCTCTAGAAAACCATGCTCAGCATGCAGTTGAGGGGGCGATTAAAATGATGGAGCTTCTCCCAAGTATTAATGCTGAATTTAAATCCCAAGGGCGTCCAGAGTTTAAAATTGGAATAGGTCTTAACTCTGGTGAGTGTTCACTTGGAAATATGGGATCAGATAGAATTTTCTCTTATACTGCACTCGGCGATAATATGAATCTTGGAGCAAGACTTGAGAGTTTATGCAAGCACTATGGGGTGCATATTAATATTTCTGAGTACACCTATGCTCGACTCGATCATACAAAAATCAAAACAAGACCCATTGATAAAGTAAAAGTGAAAGGAAAAACCACACCGGTTATGATCTATGAAGTTCTTCATGGGGAACATCCTTTTATGAAAGACCTAGCCGCTCTAGAGCAATATAAAAATGCTTATGAATTATTTGTGGCAAAAAGGTTTCAAGAGGCGAATGATATCTTGGCCGAACTCTTGGTTAAATATAATGATGATAAACCTTGTCGTCGTGTCCAGACACTTTGCCAGAAGTACTTGGAAAATCCGGCACTTGCAGAAACAGATCACGATGTAACCACTATGACGGAGAAATAGCCTTAACCTGTTCTCCACAGAGACCTGACATTACTTTTTGTCATCATATGATAAAAACTCGCCATTAAAACAAACTTTAAGGAGTTTACAATGACGAAGTTATTATTAGTTCTTGTGATTGCGCTTTCTTCGCTTCAAGTTTTTGCTACTGAAGTAAAGCTCTATGAATCAAGAGAGACGGGTTACAACGGATACTCATTTTCATCGGGAAGCTATGGCATCAACAAAGACTTAGGTCGTGCATGGGTTAGTCTTTCATTTGCTTCAAATGATGCTGAAGGCATTGGGTATGATGAGAGAGCTCAAGTAAAAGGTATGAGCTTTGACAAGACAACAAAAGAAATTATTGTTGAGACAGAAACAGGAAGAGTTGTTTGTGCTTATGAAAAAAAGTTCTTAGGAATTAAATCTCTTAAGGAGACAGGTGCGTGTAGTTTCAAAAAGACATCAAAGATTGTAAAAAGAGATAACGGATACGAGATTGAAGAATATCAAGTGAATACAGTTTATTTTGTTTACTAGAACTAAATAAGGGGCCAACGGCCCCTTTCTATTTTTTAGGAAGTATTCCATTTAAAAGCTTTGGTATTATAATTTTCACTTGCTCTTTTTCTTCATCAGTTAAAACACTCAAAAACTTTTCTTCATTTTTCTTTCTTATTTTATTAAGTTCTTTAATCACGAGAATTCCATGAGAAGTTATTTCTACTAACTTGATTCTTCTATCAGCGGTATCCACCATTCGGGTCACATAATTATTCTTTTCCAAATCATCAATATGTTTCACCATAGTGGCCTTATCAATATTGAGCTCACTTCCAAGGGCGACTTGGCTCATTTTTCCACTCGAACTTAAAACATAAAGAATTCCGCATTGTGGAGCAATTAACCCAAGATCTTTGATGTCTTCATGAAATGAAACTCGGTAAAACATGGCGGACTTAAAATAACAATAACCAAAAAATGCCATTAAACTTGGATGGACATTGGCCTCGTCTTCAGGGATTAATTTTTTTTTAGACACTAAATACTCCTTATCTATATTAGATTGTACTACAAATAGTTTGCATTACAAACTATTTTATTTTATCATCTGACCAATGAGGTCTCTTATGAAAAAAATCCCTTTTGTACTCCCTTTACTTGCTCTCACTCTCTCAGCTAAGGCCCAAACTCTACAGTTAAAAGAAGCTGTTACTCAGGGCCTACGCATCTAAATTCTTTCGCCCAATAAGGATTTCCAATAGATAAT
>DZBG01000171.1 GCA_022729855.1 Bdellovibrio sp. | reverse complement strand
ACCTTATGAAGTTATGATGAAGAAAAGTTGCACTAGGAAATGGTAGTTGGGGATCCATTGAAATGGGAGTTTCTAAAATTTTATCTTTTACGGGAACAACTACTCCACTGGGAGATTGCAAAGGTCCATTGGTAAAACAAGTTTCACTCTTGCCTCCTGAGTGGGTGAGTTGAATCCCGGCCAATGCTCCTGAGGATTGAATGACTTTCGCAAGGCGAGTAAGACCCTCTATGTTCTTATCAGAATCAATCCCTAGTTGATTGGATTCACTTTTTCCTGACTGATGAATATAGCTGTATTCAACTAATACGAGTCCGGCCTTTGATTGAGTGAGGTGAGAGTAGTGATCAAGAGTCTTTTCAGTCACCAATCCTTGAGTATCTGCTGTCTCTGAGGCCATAGGTGGAACCACCACACGATTTTTGATTGTGTGATTGTTTCTGAGATTGAGTGAACTAAATCGATTGAGAATAAGTGTTTTCATGGGGCAGAGAATAGTCCTTCTTGCATTTAACAAAAAGAACCATTCTCTTAACAATTATTTCGATTTTGGAAACGTTGATTAATGCTTTTCGACACTGCAACTATAAGTATCAATCCAGCCTGAAGGGCCGAAGCCGCCAGGTCCTCTTGCTCGATAACGTCTGAGTATTATAGAGACTTGAGTATGATCAGGAAGTGAACCAGTGATGTCAAAGCCTTCACCATAACCGAGGTCATTAATATCTCTTATATCTAGATTTTCATAAGCGACTCTTGCATCATGACAGCCGCGGGCCTGACTAAAGAAAAAATCAATCCCGTCATGGTCGTCGGCAATAGCAGAGAGCGAACTTAAAACTAATAATCCAATAAATAGAATCTTCATACTCTAGTTTTCTCCTATAGGCTGCATGATTGCAGAATTGAGGCGATAATCGTCTCAGTTGACGATTCTGTAAAATATTGTTTTCAGTATATAGTTGTTCTGATAATAAGAACGGCATGGATATAACATTAGACCGAATGAGATACTTTTTAGAAGTTGCAAAACTTGAGCACGTAGGACTTGCTAGTAAGTCCCTTGGCATAAGTGCCAGTGCCATCAGTTCAGCGATTACTGCTATTGAAACAGAGTATGGGTGTGCGCTATTTGAAAGGTCTCATCAGCGTATTCAGTTAAATGAGAAGGGGCAATGGCTTAAAGAGGAACTCTCTCCACTCCTTGAGCAATTAGACTCTCTATCTCAGAAGATCAATGGAAAGGCCTCAGCATTCCGAGGTCATTTAAATATTGGTGGAAGCTTTTTTCTCGCTAATCATTATCTCCATCCCATCCTTCAGAAAATCCAAAACCAAAACCCTGAAGTGAGTGTTGAAATCTCTCCTTTGAGGTCAGTTCAGGTTATTCAAGAAGTCTTAGGTGGTGTTTTAGATTATGGTATTTGTATCGGGGCCAGCGGACATCCCAATTTGGAGAAACAAACTCTCTATAGTGGTTTACTTAAAATCGTTATCCGAAAAAATCATCCTCTTGTTAAAAAGATTCAAAATAAAAAATTTAAGTTGGATTCTTTAAATAACTATCCAGCAGGCATTCATAAATATACGCCTGGAATTAATTATCAAGAGACTCATGCCTTTAATAAAATAGGCGTTCAGCCGAATATAAAAAACTATTATCAAAGTGAAGAGTTAGCGATTCACTCCGTTCTTGAGAGTGATCTTTGGGCTGTGGTTCCTGATTTTATTATAAATCATTATGGAGCAAAATTAGTTTCAGTCCCTTTACCCCGTGATTGGGATGCTTCATTTGATATTTGTTCTCTTTATAGAAAATCAATGAAAGGTAAGAGTGTCTTTCAATATTTGGATCAGGAATTGTTGAAGGCGTTTGTTTAGATTCATTTCGGAAATGAAATACGGTCTCAATTTTACTCAACAATGATAGCAATATAATTCCTAATAAGTTATTTCTCTAAATTAACGAGGAGGAATAATGTCTCATGCAAAAGAACAAATTATTGAGAAGATGATTTATATCATTCGAGATCAAAAAGTCATGCTAGACAGCGATTTAGCGGAACTTTATGAAGTAGAGACTCGTATTATAAATAGAAATGTTCAGCGCAATATTAAAAGATTTCCTGAAGATTTTATGTTTCAGCTCACTGAAAAAGAGAACGAAGCTTTGAGATCCCAAATTGGGATCTCAAAAACTAGAAAAGGTGGACGTCGATATTTGCCATACGTTTTTACAGAAAATGGTGTGGCGATGCTTTCAAGTGTTTTAAATAGTGAAAAGGCCATTCAGATAAATGTTTCGATCATGAGAATTTTTACCAGACTTAGAAGCTTCCTTATGTTGGAAAAAGATCTCTCAGATAGAGTCAGTAAGCTAGAGCAAGGAACAAATCAAATGTTTAAAGTTGTTTTTGAGCGTCTTGATAACTATGAGGAAGCAGTAACACCACGATTACCAAATAACAGAAAAAGGGTTGGACTGAAGTAAATAAATAAACTTGATATCCCAATTTGGGATATCAAGTTTATTTATTATCCTTAAGCGCCTTATAACTAATCTTCACCTTCTCACTTCTCTCAGAATAACGGTCAACGAGAAAGTCTGCCACATCTCGGGTTAGATAAGTGAATCTCATTAATTCTTCCATTACATCTACGACACGATCTCGGTAAGAAGATGGTTTCATTGTCCCATCTTCATTAAACTCATTATAAGCTTGGGCGACTGATGATTGATTAGGAATAGTGATCATTCTCATCCAGCGTCCTAAGACTCTCATCGTATTTACTGCATTGAATGACTGACTCCCACCAGAGACTTCCATCACAGCAAGAGTTTTCCCTTGAGTTGGCCTTACAGCATCGAGGGCCAATGGAATCCAATCAATTTGATTTTTCATGACTCCAGAAATATTTCCGTGGAGTTCAGGACTTGACCACACTTGTCCTTCTGACCAGATACTAAGATTTCTTAGCTCTTGCACTTTAGGATGATCAACTGATCTGTTGTTGTCAAAGACTGGCAATCCGTCCGGATTAAAAATTTTTATCTCTGCACCCATATGAGTAAGAATTCTTCCGGCTTCTTCACTGAGTAATCTGCTAAACGATCTCTCTCTTAGTGAACCATAGAGTATTAAAATTTTAGGCGCATGATCAGATGATAAAACTTTTCCAGAGTCTGGTTTTAAATTAAATTCTTGATTATCCATGTACATGATTAGGTCCTTTAAAATAATGCTTTTTGAGCCATAGTGAAACCTTCACAAGAAGGATGAGAACAGGAACTTCAACAAGTGGTCCAATCACGGCAGCAAAAGCCGCTCCATGATTAATTCCAAATGTTGCAATAGCCACAGCTATGGCGAGTTCAAAATTATTTGATGCTGCAGTAAAAGAGAGAGTGACAGAGCGTTTATAATCAGCCCCCGATTTCTTACTTAAGAAAAAAGACAGTGTAAGAAAGCAGCATCGCCTCAGAGCATAGTCCACATGGGCCT